>JAJDEV010000015.1 GCA_029259605.1 Planctomycetota bacterium
GCCGCGACGACGCGCACGCCCGCGTCGAGCGCGCGCCGGAGCAAGAGCGGGTTCCCCAGGCGTTGGAACTCGTCCGCGTGCACCGCCTTCTCGAGCCCCGTGTGCGTGATCAGCACGAGCCGGTGCGCGACCAGCGCGGCGTAGAACGCGTCGCAACGCGGCGAGCCCGGATCGATGCCCATCGCGTTCGGCAGCCACTTGATCCCTACCGCGCCCGCCGCGGCGAGGGCCTCCACGCGCGCGACCGCGTCCTTGCGATACGGGTGGACCGAGCCGCAGGCGCGCACGCATTCGTATGCGGCAGCCACGCGCAGCACGTACTCGTTCGGCGTGACGAACGACGAGCGCGTGCGATCCTCTGCCCCGGTTTCGTCGACGAAGGCATCGAACGCGAGCAGAACGAGCTTGCCGGTCGGATTCGCGAGCACGTGCAACCGAAGCAGGCGCGCCAGGAACGCCGCGTCCGCGTCCGGACCCTCGCTCGCACCGGACGCGGCGAGATAGACGTCGAAGCGCGCCTTCTCGAGCGGATGCGCGTGGCTGCGCATGTCGGGATGCACCCACGCGCCGTTGCCGCCTTCGGGCAGCCCGACGAGGTGCGCGTGCACGTCCCAGAGCGCGCTGCGTTCGACGTCGGCGAACGACGCGTCGACCAACGCGCGCGCCGCCGGCGACAACTCGTCGATCGAGCGCGGCGCGGACGGCCGCAAGTACCACGGCAAGGCGAGCCGCGCGCCGATCCCCCCCGCGCCGACGACGGCGGCGGCCGAGAGCACCGCGCGCCGCGACGGTCGTCGCATCACCTGCTGCGCGCGGAGTCGAGACCGAGGTCGAAGACCGCGTCGTCCGGCAGCCAGCCGCGCTCGCCGTCGGCCGAGCGCACGCGCGTCCAACCGGGCAGCGCGTCGATGCGCTCGACCTCTTCCCCGGCATCGACGCTCGCGGTCGCGTCGAGTTCGAGGCGCGGCTCCGAGCGCAGCGCGACGGACGGCGCGCGGATCACGAGCAACGTGTCGCGGTCGACGCGCGCCAGGCCCCACAACCACGGGATCGACGTCACGGCGAAGATCAGGGCCGCGGGAAACAGTGCCATGCGCGCGAAGCGCCCGCCGCGCAGCGCCTCGACCAGGCAAACGAGCGCGAGCAGCCCGAGCCCGAACGCGGCGAGCCGGCGCGCCTCCACGGGGCGCAGCAGTTCGACCAGGCGGCGCGCCGTCGCGCCGAGATCGCCGCGGTCTTCGGGCTCGAGCCCGGCCTGCGCGCGCGCGAGTTCGAGGTTGTGCCACGCGTCCGCGTTGCGCGGTGCGCGTTTCACGGTCGCGGTGTACCAGCCGATGGCCTCGAAGGCGTTCCCCTGGCGCCACGCCGCGTTGCCCAGGTTGTAGGTCACGCGCGCGAGCGACTCGTCCGCGAGCGGACGCGCGAGGCACGCGTGCCAGTGCGCTTCCGCCTCGGCGTACTGCCCGCGACGATACGCGTCGACGCCGAGTTCGAAGGCGTCCGGGGCGGCGTCCTGCGCGCGCGCCACGCCGCCGCCGGCGAAGCACAACGCGAGCGTCGCGACGAGCGCGCGCAGCGAGGTGTCGAAGTTCGTGCTCATAGTCCGGTCCTCGCCAAGCGATCGGCCGCCCTCAGGACCTCGTCCTTCTCGACGCGCGCCCCACCGCCGTACACCGCAGCCTCGAGGCGCGCGAGCAGGTCGGCGAGTTCGTCGCCGGTCGCTTCGCTCGACGCGCCGCCATGCTCACGACGCCACGACGTCACGTCGCGTCCGGTCCACGCCTCGTCCGCCTCGCGCGTGCGCGCCGCGAGGTAGGACGTGAACGACGCCAGCACGGCCTTCGGGTCGTCCTCGCCGCGCAAGCGCTGCGCGAGCTTGCGTCGTGCGCGCCGCCTACGGCGCTCGAGCGGCCCCGCCGGATCGCCGACGCGGCGCCGCACGGCGGTCCGCACGACCAGCCAACCGACCAGCACGAAGCCCGTCCCCGCGAACAGCATCCGATCGGAGAGCACGCCTGCGTTCGCATCGGGCGGCGGCACGCGGCCGAGCGCGCGCGCGTCGATGTCGACGATGTCGCGCGTGAAGGACTCGCCCGGTTCCGCGTCGCCCTCGAGCGACGCGGCGTGTTCGAGCGCGCGCACGCGGATCGGAATCGCGTCGGTCTCGAGCGTGATGTACGCCTCGGACTCGAGGTCGAAGACCGACAGCGGCACCGGCGGGATCGCGTCGACGTCGGCCGAGATCGGCGCGATGTCGTACACGACGCGGCGCCGTCCGAAGCTCTTCTCCTCGTTCGTTCCGTACACGCGGAAGTCGCCGAACGCATCGAGCAGCGACAGATCGGGCGCCTCGAAGAACTCGAGGTTGCCCGAGCCGGTCCAATCGACGGTGAGCTTGATCGAATCGCCCACCAGAACGTCGCGGGTGTCGGGCGTAGCGAGCGCGTCGAGCGACCCGACCGCACCCGAGTAGTCGTAGGGTTGGCCCTCGCGCGGCAGCGGGACGACGTCGAGCTCGAAGGGCTCGGCGCGCACGAAGAAGTTCGACAGCTTGCGCGCGCCGAAGAACCCGCGATCGCTCGAACGACCGAACTCCATGAAGCTGGTCGGGAAGTCGAGCTTGCCCGCGCGCGTCGGCAAGAAGCTGCGCAGCATGCGGAATTCGACGCGGTCCGACCCCGCCGTCGACGCGACCTGCTCGACGGGCACCTGGATCTCGCCGTTGACGAGCACGCGCCCCGACTCCTTCGGCGGCTGCTCCATGTCGAGCTCGAGCGCACCGCGCAGCGTCCCCCACCACGGCAGCGACAGGTCGGCGTAGTTCGAGCCCGTGGAGCGATCCCAACCGAAGCGCAGCTCGAGCGTGAACGGCTGCCCCTCGACGACCTTGTTCGACGACGGCGTGATCTGGAAGAAGCCGACGTTCTCGCCGCGCATGTCGCGCAGGATCTTGAGCGTGACCGGCCGCGTGCGCACCGTCGCGCCGTCGACGGAGAGCTCGAAGGGCGGGATCTCGAACTGCCCCTCCGCCGCGCCGCGAATCGCGCAGCGGTAGGTCGTTTCGATCCGCTCCGTGACGCGCCGGTTCACGATCGTCGTGTAGCGCCCCGTCGACGGCCCCTCGGGCGGGTCGATGACGAGCCCTTCGACCGTCGGCACCGAGGTCACGCGCACGGCGCGCGCGTTCTCGACCACGATCGAGAGCACGACGCGCTCGCCCGGACGCGCCACTCCCGTCGAGAGCTGCACCTTCACCGTCGCGTCGCCGCCGCCCTGCGCGGCGAGCGCTGCGGCGCACAGGAACCACGCGAACGCGCAGCACGCGACGCAACGCGTTCTCCACCCCGCTCGACGCGGCCGCGACCTTCCTTCGTTCGTCATCGTTCTCACCAATCCCGGTCCACGGGAATGCGCTGCGCGCGCTGGATACGCGCCTCGAGCGCCTCGCGCTCGCCGTCGAGCTGTTCGAGCTTGTCGAGCAGCCGCATCACCTGTTCGCGCGTGAGCAGGCGCTCGTCCGACGGATCGCCCTGCTGTGCTTCGCCGGCCTCGCCCTCGGGTTCGGACTCGGCGGAGTTCTCCGGACGCTCGTCGAGCGACGGCTCCTGCTCTTCGTCCGACTCCTGGTCCTCCGGATTGCCCTCGGACTCGCTGTCCTCCGGCTCGCCGTCGTTCTCCTGGTCCTGATTCTCGTCGGACGACTCCTCGTCCGACGGTTCGCCGTCCTGCTGCTCCTGGTCCTCGCTCTCTTGTTCCTGGTCCTGCTGTTGCTCTTGCTGCTGCTCCTCGCGCTGTTGTTCGATCTCGTCGAGTTCGCGCAGACGGCGGCCGATCAGCTCGAGGTTCGCGCGCGTGTCCGCGTCGCGCCAATCCGCGCGCAAGCGCTCGACGAACGCGTCCTTCGCGGCGAGGTAGAACGTGCGCGCGAGCGCGAGCGGGTCCGGCGGTTCGGGTGCATCGGCCCCGTCGGGAACGGGCGGCGTCGGCGGCGCCGGGATCGGCGGGATGCCCGTCGCCTGCAGGATCTCCTGCGACTTCTCGGGGATGAGGCCGCGCCAGCGCTCGGCGGTCCAGAGCAGGGCGAGGCCGCGGTCGTAGTTGGCGCGCAGGCGCAGCTCGCCCGAACCGGCGAGGGCGCGCGCCGATTCGAACGAAGGCACGGACGCGAGGTAGGCGCCCGCGTGCGTCGGCTTGGCGTCCTCGCGCAGGTACCAGACGAGGCCGCGTGCGAAGTGGCTCTCGGCCCGCGCGTACTCGCCGAGCTGGTCCTCGGCGTCGAACAGCGGCTGCGTCGCGAGCAGCGCGCGATCCCAGTCGGCGGCGCGCGTCGCGGCGAGCACCTCGCCCATCGCTGCCTCGTAATCGATCGGCTCCGGTTCGAGCTCGGGCTCGATCCCTTCCGTGGTCTCGTCCGGCAGAGCACTCGGAGTGCTCGGCGCGCCCGGAGCCACGGACGGCACGACCGACTGCACGGCGAACGTCACGAGCAAGAGACCGTGCAGGACCTTCATCGGATCCTCCGCTTGCGCTCGCGCAGACCGACCTCGACCAGCATGCACGCGAAGGCGAGCGCCAGCGTCCACTGGTAACGGTCGTGCGGCACGCGCTGCGTTCCCGACTCGAGGTCACGCCCCTCGAGGCGCGAGAGGCGCGTGCGGTAGATGTCCTCGAGCGGCGTCGGCGAGTTCTCGACCGAGAGGTAGTCGCCGCCCGTCGTCTCGGCCAGCCGTCGCAGGCTGCTGTCATCGAGGCGCGTGATGACCTCGTTGCCGTCGGGGTCGCGCAGGAATGTCTCGCGACCGTTCTCGTCGACGATCGAGATCTTGCCGCCCGTGCGCGTGCCGACGCCGACGACGTAGATGCGGATGCCGCGCTCGGCCGCCTGCTCGGCCATCGCCGCGCCCTCGCCGGTCAGGTCCTCGCCATCGGTGAGCAACACGATCGCCTCGTGCGCGCCGGTACGGCCGTCGAACAGCGACAACCCGTGCTCGATCGCCGCGGCCAGGTTCGTCCCGCCGAGCCGGTTGTCGTTCGGCCGCGCTTGTTCGAGCAGACCGGCGAGCGTCGTTCGGTCGTGCGTGAGCGGCGCCACCTCGCGCGCGTCGCCGGAGAACGCGATCAGCGCGACGCGGTCGCCACGCATGCGGTCGAGCAGGCCGCGCACCTCGCGCCGCGCACGCTCGAGACGCGACGGACGCAGGTCGCGCGCGAGCATGCTGTTCGACGTGTCGAGGCAGACGACGAGATCGATGCCGCGCTGCGCGACCTCCCGGAACGTGTAGCCGCGCACGGGGCCGGTGGCGGAGATGCCGAGGAACACGAGCGCCGACGACGCGAGCGCGAGGCGGGCGAGCGCGCGCGTGCGCGAGAAGTCGGGGAGGAAGCGCTCGAGCCGGCGCTTCGAAACGAGGCGCCCGAGCTCGCGACCGCGACGCGCCAGCGACAGGACGCCGACGACGAACACGAGCGCCGCGATCACGGTCAACACGCCCATGCTCGGACGCAGGAAGTCGAAGCCGATCACGCCAGCCTCCTCGCCCACGTTCCGGTCGACAACCATCCGAGCCCGTACAGCAAGATCGCCGGCAGCAGGCTCCAAAGGTAGAGGTCGTACGTCTCCTCGTAGCGCCGCTCGGTGCGCTCGGTGCGTTCGAGCGCCTCGATCTCGGCGTAGATGTCCTCGAGGCTCTCGCGATCGCGCGCGTGGTAGAAGCGTCCGCCCGTCACCTCGGCGATGCGCTGCAACTCGGTCGTGTCGAAGCCCGTCGTCGACTTGACCATCCCGCGGAACGGGCTGTGGGTGTAGAGGTAGCGCGCGGAGTAGACCGTGTAGACGCGGATCTCCTCTTCCGCCGCCAGCTCCGCCGCCTGGTCGGGCAGGATGTCGTAGATGTTGTTCTCGCCGTCGGTGAGCAGCACGACGACCTTCGACTTCGCCTCGCTCGGTCGCAGCACCGCGACGGCCTTCGCGAGCGCCGCGCCGATGCCCGTGCCGTCCTCGGCCTGGATCCGCGCGAGTTCGATCTTCTCGAGCATGCCCTCGAGCGCGTCGTAGTCGAGCGTGAACGGGCAGAGCAGCGACGGGTAGCGCGCAAAGCTGATCAGCGCACAGTTGTCCGCGGCGCCCTCACGATCGCCCATGCGGCGCTTGGCGAACTCGCCCACGACTTCCTTCACCACGTCGAGCCGCGTGCGTTGCTCCTTCTCGTCGAGATCGAAGTACTCCATCGAGCTCGAGCGATCGACGACGAGCGCGATGTCGACGCCCTCGGAGACGACGTCCTCGTAGACGTTGCCGCGCAGCGGACGCGCGAGCGCGACGACAACACAGAGGAGCGCCAAGACCTGCAGAGTGCCGGGGATCCACATCAAGCGCTGGCGCAGCGAGCGCAGCGTGCTCGCCGGCACGATCGAGACCCGGCCGCGCGCACGGCCGCGCTTGCTGCGGCCCCAGGCGAAGAACACGAGCGCGATCGGGAAGAGCCACAGGAAGTGCGGGTCGGCCAGCGAGTAGTCGCCCCACAACGGCAGCGCGCCGCGCGCGGCACTCTGCACCGCGCCGCCTCCCTGGACGGTGAGCGCACCGAGGAAGCTCACGCGCCTCCCCCCTGGGACGCCGTTCCCGCCGCCACGGCTGGGCGCGTGTCGAGCACCGCCTCGAGCGCGCGGCGCGCGCGATCGAACGCGTCCTCGAGCGCCCACGAGGTCGGCACCACGCCGGCGTACTTGACGGCCTCGGCCTGTTCGATCAAGCGTTCGAGCTCGTCGATGCACGGGTCCTGCACGCGCTTCGACGCGCGCACTTCGGCGAGCCATTCGCGGTCGGTCAGGCCGGCGTCGAACGGACGCGCCGCGCGCGCGTCGGTGGCGTCCCGCAGGAGGCGCGTCAGCTCGAAGTGCAGCTCGCGCACCTCCTCGAGTCCGCCGTTCGATGCGGCGACGTCCGCCTCGAGCCGCGCGAGACGCTCGAGCGGCTGCACCGGCACGGGCGTGCGCGCGCCACGCTTGGCGCGCATGCGCTTCGCGACCAGCCACAGGACGGCGCCCCACAAAAGGGCCGCAGCGGCGAGCGCGGCGTAGCGCCACTGCGACGTGACGAGCGGGACGCCGGCGCCGAAGCCCTCGGGGAAGCCGCGCACCGGACGCGGCGCGTCCTCCCCCTCGGCCAGGACGCTCGCGACCTCGACGGTCGTCGCCGAAGCGTCGACGGACGAGATGCGCGCGTCGAAGACGAGCGGCGTCAGCGCGTCGCCGAGCGTCCGCGGCCCGGCGTCGAGCGACGCGACGGTCCAAACGCGACGCGTGATGCGTCGGTCGGGCGATCCGGCCTCGGCCGGCGGCAAGCGCGTCTCGTCGAACACGACCCACGACGCGTCGAGAACGAGTTCGTCCGCTCCGAGGTCGAAGACGCTCGCGCCCGTCGGATGCTCGAGCTCGAGCACGAGTTCGAACGGCTCGCCGACTTCGACGTCGGCCGGCTCGCACCGAAAGCGCGCGACGATCGAGTCGTCGCCCTGGGGGGACGCCGCGACCGCGAGCAGGAGGCACGCGATCCTCACGTCCGCAACCCTCCGAGCATCCCGCCGCGCGCGCGGCGTTGGAAGCACCGAATGACCGGGTCGGCGACGTCTTCGGTGGTCGAGACTTCGATCACGTCGACGCGCGCCTGCTTGAACTTCTGCAGCAGCGCGTTGCGGCGCTCCGTGGCGCGCGCCTTCCACTCGTCGCGCACCGCGCGCGAACGCGTGTCGACCTCGACCTCGCGCCCGGTCTCGACGTCGCGCATGAGCAGAATGCCGGCCTCGGGCAGCTCCTCCTCGAACGGATCGTAGATGCGCACGCAGATCAGGTCGTGGCGCCGCGCGACGTGCGCCAACTCGTCCTCCCAACCGTCGTCGTCGATCTCGAGAAAGTCGGACACGAGCATGATGAGCGAGCGGCGCTTCATGTGGCGCAGCTGGTCCTCGAGCACGTGCGCGAGATTGCTGCGCTGGCCGTCCGCCTGCGCGGCGACGACTTCACGCACGATGCGCAGCACGTGGCGGTGCCCCTTGTCCGGACGCAGGTGCGTGCCGGTGTCCTCGGCGAACAGCGACAGCCCGACCTGGTCCTGGTTGTTCGCGGCGACGAAGGAGAGCAGCGCGGCGAACTCGGCCGCGGACTCGCGCTTGCTCTTCTCACCGCTGCCGAAGTCCATCGAGCGCGACGTGTCGACGAGCAGCTGCAGCACGAGCTGCCGGTCCTCGTGGTACGTCTTGATGTGCGCCTCGCCCGTGCGCGCGGTGACGTTCCAATCGATCGAGCGCACTTCGTCGCCGGGCTGGTACGGGCGCACCTCCTCGAACTCGATCCCGGTGCCACGGAAGTTCGAGCGATACGATCCCTGCAGCACGCCCGAAATCAGGCGGTGCGTCCGGATCTGGACCTGCCGCACGCGAGCCATCAGCTCGGGCGCGACGATCGGGTTCGTCGAGCTCTTGTCCGCGGACATGGAGGCTAGGGAACCGGAACGGTTTCGAGCAGGCGCGCGACGATGTCGTCGGATGTGCGCCCCTCGGCCTCGGCCTCGTAGCTCGGGACGACGCGGTGGCGCAACGCGTCCGGCGCGACGCGCTTGATGTCGCCCGGCGTGACGTAGCCGCGGTGCTCGAGGAACGCGTTCGCGCGCGCTGCGAGCGACAGCACGATCGACGCGCGCGGGCTCGCGCCGAGTTGAATCTGGCTCGCGAGCTCGGGCAGGCCGTGCTCGGCCGGCGCGCGCGTCGCGCGCACGAGGCGCACGATGTACTGGCGCAGCCGCGCGTCGAGGTGCACCTGGTCGACCAGCTTGCGCGCCTCGAGGATCGCGTCGAGATCCACGATCGGTCGCACGCTCGGCGCGGCCTGGGTCGTGCCCATGCGATCGAGGATCGCGAGCTCCTCGTCCTCGCCTGGATAGTCGACGATCAATTTGAGGAAGAAGCGGTCGACCTGCGCCTCGGGCAGGCGATACGTGCCCTCCTGCTCGATCGGGTTCTGCGTCGCGAGGACGAGGAACGGACGCGGCAGCGGGAAGGTCTCCCCACCGATCGAGACCGTCCGCTCTTGCATCGCCTCGAGCAGCGCCGACTGCACCTTCGCCGGTGCGCGGTTCACCTCGTCCGCCAACACGAAGTTGGCGAAGATCGGCCCCTTGCGCGCCGAGAACGTGCCCTCCTTCGCGTTGAAGATCTCGGTGCCGACCAGGTCGGAAGGCAGCAGGTCGGGCGTGAACTGGATGCGGGCGAAGCTGCCGTGCACGGCGCCAGCGAGGCTCGACGCGGCGAGCGTCTTCGCCAGCCCGGGCAGGCCCTCGAGCAACACGTGGCCGCCCGTGAGCAGCGCGAGCAGGAGGCCGTGCAGCAGGTCCTCTTGCCCGACAACCACCTCTCGAAGGGTTCCCTCAAGCTCCCCGACCCATGCGCTCTCCCGCGCAATGCGGTCGGCCAGGTCGGACGTCATCGTCGGCTCGGTCATGGTCATGGCAGGGTCGCTTGTCCGGTCGGAACGAACAAGGGCGAAGCGGGCGGTCGCGACGCGCGTCAGCGCGCCATACGCGGGACGTTCGAACGAACGCGAAGGGTCGGTCGCGCGACGGCGGCGCTACGGGGAAGGGCTCGGAGGTGTTGGAGCCGCGGAAATCGGGGACGCTCGGCGCCCGTCGTCCGCGGCGGACCCGGGCACGTGAGGGCTGGGCGCGGCCAGGTTAGCGTCTCCGGCCGGGACCCGGCGTGCGTGCTTGGATTGAGGCGTATTCACCGGGTAAGACCCGCCCGCTCGGTGTGCGTCGCCGGCGCTTCGTCACGCCGCCTCGCCCGGCGCGCGAGGGCACCGCTCGCCGAGCCGCGTCCGTCGCGCCTCAAGCTCGGACCGCCGGAAGCCCGAAAAGGCTTCCTCTATGAACGCACGCTCGAAACGCGCGGCGGCCGTCGCCGCCCTCCTCGCGCTCGTCGCGGGCGCGAGTGCGCGCCCGGCGCGCCCCCACCAAGAAGCACCCGGAGCGACCGACGCGCGTCTCGAGCTCTGGCGTCGCGCCGCGCGCGAAGACGCGCTGATCCGCTCGGACCGGACCGCGATCCTCGTCGGCGAACTGCTCGACGCGCGCGCCCTCGCCCGTTGGCGTGAGGTGGGACCGTGAAGCGCGAATCGATCTTCACGCCGGGCAAGGCAGGGCTCTTCCTGCTCGGCGTCGGAACGCTCGCGCTCGCGGGCGTGCCCGGATATGGCACCTACCTCGCTCCGGAGGGGTCGATCGCGGGGATCGTGCGCACGGTCGACGGCGAAACGCTCGAGGACGTCGAGGTCGCGCTATTCGACGGCGGGCGGCTCTCGCTGGTCGAGATCGCCTACACCGACGACCACGGCCGCTTCGCGTTCTCGTGGGCACCGTCGGAGTTCGAGCTGCTCGCGACCTCGCCGCGCGACGACCTCGCGCCCGCCTGGGCCGACCGCGACGCGCTCGCCCTGCACGCGGGCGAGGTCGACCTCGAATTCACGCTGGCGCTCCCCGCGGCGCGCCCCGAGACCGTGTCCGTCGTGGATGCGCACGGCAACCCGATCGAGGGCGCGGAAGTCCGCGTGCTGTCCGGCGGCCCCGACCCGGCCGTGCTCGAACGCGTCCTCACGGACACGAACGGCAGCGCGCGCGTCCGCCGTCCCCTCGGCCCGGAGGACGCGCTGCTCGCCGTCCTCGCGCCGAACGCGGGCGCGGAACACTGGCTCGCGTGGTCGTCCACGATCGTCCTCCCGAAGGCTCCGCGTCACGTCGGCCGCGTGGTCGACGAGGACGGGCAACCCATCGCGGACCTCACGGTGTCGGCGTGGAGCGACGACGCCGCGGCCGACGGGCGCACCGAGGGCTTTCAAGGTTGGACGCCCACCGATGAGGACGGGCGCTTCGTGCTCGCCTGCGCGTCGACGGCGACCCTGCGCATCACGGATCCGGCCGGCCGCTTCGCACCGGCTTCGCACGAGCTCGATCCCGCCGACGACGGCCCCCTCGAGCTCGGCCTGACCCGCGGACGCCGCCTGGAGGTGTCGGTCGTCCGGAGCGTCGAGAGCGACGCGCCGCTGCGCGCGGACGTGCGCGTTCTCACGGGCGAGGTGTGGAGCCATCGCGTGCGTACGGACGCGGAGGGTCGCGCCCGCTTCCGCGTGCCGTTGGACGCGCATCCGTCGGTCATCGCGGTCCCGGTGGGTTCCGAACCGGCTGCGAATGCGCTCACGACCTGGGACGCGCCGGCGACCCGAAGAGAACTCCAGCTCGCCCCGCCGCGAGCCGACAAGACCCCCTAGTTCAGCACGCACTCGGACGAGGAGGGCCCGTCAGGATGCCTCCCCCCTGCGTGCTCCAGAAGGCTCGGCGCCCCGCGGGCGCCGAGCCTTCTTCTCTGAACGGACTGCTGGGTGTTGCTCGACGGCGGCGCTGGACGCGCATTCCGCGCCTCGGCCTTTCGCAGGCCGAGGTACGCACAACCCGCGGGGACTGAAACACGGCTTGCGCGTTCCTTGGAGGAGCGCGGGTTGGGGGGTGTCCGAGGAAGTCCGACTCAAACCGGCTCGGTTGCCGCGCGCGACCCGAAGTGCGGTGGGACGCGCAACACCAACGCAGTCAGTTCATTCTCGTTCGCGCCGGGGACGAACCGCGCCGGCTTGGGTCGCGAGCGCAATGTGCCGCGCCGTTTCGTCGGATCGTGAATCGGTCCTGTAAAGGGCACGAAGCGCGGCCCCCGCCGAAACGAAACTCACACACGGACCGTCGGACGGAATCGCCGCCGACGGGTCGGGAGGGTCCCTCGCCTCACACAGGGCGTACACAACAAACGTGGCTGTCCCGGCAACAACGGTGGCGAGCGCCCGTACAACTACCTCGGTCGTATTACCCCGGTAGTCGAACCTGCCGAGGACCCGTCACCCGGTCCTCCCCCCGCCACCATGGAAGCCTCCCACCGCCTCGGCGAACTCCAGTTCGCGATCATGCGCGTCCTCTGGGACGCCGGCGAAGCCACCGTTGCACAGGTCCACGAGACCCTGCCAGTCGACCGGGCGCGCGCGCTCACGACGATCGCGACGATGCTCACGAAGATGGAGAAGAAGGGGGTCGTCGCGCACCGCGTCGACGGACGCCAGTTCGTCTACCACCCCACCGTCACCGAGGAGCAGGTCACGCGCTCGATGGTGGCGGAACTCACGGATCGACTCTTCGAGGGCGACGTCACCGCGCTCGTCAGTCACCTCTTGACCGAAGGCGAGATCGATCCCGGGGAGCTGCGCCGCCTGCGCCGCCTCATCGCCGAACGGCAGGACGAGGAGCGTCATGACGCAAACTGAGCTCGTCTTCGTCCTGCTCGCCTGGCTCGGCACCTATCTCGTCCACAGCACGCTGCTGCTCGGCGGCACCTGGCTGCTCACGAAACGCGTCCTTCGGACGCCGCGCCTGCGCGAGCGCGCCTGGCGCGTCGCGATGGTCGGCGGCTTCCTCACCGCCTCGCTCCAGGTCGGTCTCGGGCGCGCGCCCATCCTCGGACACCTCGAACTCGTCGCGACGCAAGCCGAGTTCGCCGACGCACCGAGCGACGACGAACGAAGCCAGGACGAGCCGGTGACGGCGCTGGAATCCCGGAGCTCGCTCGTGACGCTTCCTGCGCTCACACGCCCGCTACCCGACGCGGTGACCGAGAGTCCGGAGATCGCGTTCGGCGCGCGCAAGACCACGCCGGGTGTTCGGGACCGCGCGCCGACCGCCGAACCGCGACGCTCGGCTCCCGCACCCATCGAGATCACCGCCGACGTCGAGAGCGAGCCCGAGGTCGCGCTCGCGCCGCGCATCGACGCTCCGTTCATCGCCGCCGCCGATGGCGAAGCGCCCTTCGGGCCGCGCGCCGTGATCGGCGCGAGCCAGGGCGCCCGCGAGTTCCACGTGGTCCCGCGCGCCGTTTCGTGGAAGACCGTCGTGGTCGTGACGTGGGTGCTCGTCGGCGGGCTCGGGTTGCTCGCCTTCGCCTGGGCCTGGTCGCGCCTCGTGCGCCGCCTGTCCGATCGCCGCGAGATCGTCGCAGGTCCGCTGCGCGCGCAACTCGACACGCTCTGCGAAGCCGCCGGCATGCGCCGCCGCGTGCGCCTCTTCGCATCGGCCAAGCTCGTCTCCCCGATCAGCCACGGCTGGATCGCCCCGCGCATCTCGATTCCGCTGCGCGCGCTCACGGACCTCGCACCGAACGAGCAGGCGTCGATGCTGGGCCACGAGCTCGCGCATGCGAAGCGCAGCGATCCGCTCTGGTTCTCCATCTACTCCCTGTTCGAGCGCGTGCTCTTCTTCCAACCGCTCAACCGCTTCGCGCGCCGCGAGCTGCACGAGATCGCCGAGATGCTGTGCGACGACTGGGCGGTGCGCTGGATGGGCGGCGGCCGACTCGCCCTCGCGAGCTGCCTCACCGAGATCGCGCAGTGGATCGTCGGACGCAAGCGCGCGGCGCTCCTGTCCCCGGGAATGGCCGGACACAAGGGTTCGCAGCTCGGCGCTCGCGTCGAGCGATTGCTCGACGACCGCAAGTCGCCGGAGCCCGAACCGCGTCACCGTTGGTGGCCGCCCGTCGCGTTGTCGTCCCTGTTCATCACCTTCTTCGCAGCGCCCGGCGTGTCGTCGACGATCGGTGCGCCCGAGCCGCTCGCGCGCACCGAGTTCGTCGCTCCGGAGAGCGTCGCCATCGGCGAGCCGACGTCGCCCGCGCCGCGCTCCTCGACGCCGGCGCCCGTGCGCGCACTGCTCCTCGACCAAGAACTCTTGGACGCGGAGATCGACGAGCTGCGCGCCGAACTCGCCGCGATTCGCGCGGGACTCGCCCCCGCGAACCGCGCGCGCTTCGAGAGCGTCTTGGATCGCGTCGAACGCAAGATCGAATCCCTGCACGAGCGTCGTGAGCGGCTGGAAACGCTGCTCTCGCTCGTGCTGAAAACCTCCGTGCCCAACCACGTCAATCGCCGCGCTAGTCGCCGCTAATCTCGAGGATCTTCTCCGATGAAACGTGAATTCCTGTCCATCGCGCTGATGCTGGGCGCAGCCACCACCGCGTTCTCCTGGACCGGCCCCCAGGACGGGTCGGACGCGAAGCCGGACGCGCGCGAGACCGCGGCACCGGAAGATTGTTGCGACGAAGACCAGGACGCGTCGGCCGACGCGCCGTCCCCCGCGAACCAGGACGGCATCTGCGTCGAGTGCCTGCGCGAGGCGTACGAGCAAGAAGTCGAGGAGGCCCAGGAGGTCGCCGAGGAGCTGCTCGAGAACGAGGTCGAAGCGTACGAGGATCGCATCGAAGAGCTCGAAGAGCTGCTCGACGATCGACGCGAGCAAGCCCAGGAGCGCTACGAGCGCATCCAAGAGGACCTCGACGACCGCGCCGAGTCCATCGACGACGAGACCCAGGACCGTCTCGAGGCGCTCGAAGCGGCGCTCGAAGCCGAGATGGAAGCGCTCGAGGCCGAGCAAGAGGCGCTCGAGGAGGAACTCGAGGCGCGCATGGAGGCCGAGCAGGACGCGCTCGAAGCGCAGGCCGAGGCCCTCGAGAACCAGCGCGAGCACGAGGAAGAGGCCGTCCAAGCCGAACTCGAAGCGCTCGAGGAGGCGCTCGGAGCTCGGGGCGAGGCTCTCGAGGAGGAGCTGGAGGCGGTCCAGGAGTCGATCGAAGACACCTACGAGGATCGCGCCGAGCAGTTCGAGGCGCAGCTCGAGGAGATCGAGGACGAGCACGAATCGCACGCGGACAGCGTGCGCGAACGACTCGAGTCCGTCGCGGACGAGCGCGAGCGCGCGAACCTCGAGCGCGAACTCCAGATGGTCGAGCGCACGATGCAGCAGCGTCGCCAGGAGATCGAACGCGAAGCCCAGCGCGCCGCGCAGCAGATGGAGCGTGAGGCCGCGCAACTCCACAAGGAGATGCAGCGCCGCCGTTCGGAGCTCGGGCGCGAGTTCGGTGCCCAACGCGGCGCACTCGAATCGCGACGTCACGAAGTCGAGTCGCGCATGCAGGCGGAACAGAACGCCATGGAGCGTCAACTCGAGGAGTCGATGCGCAACGTCGAGCGCGAGCGCGTCCAGCGCGACAAAGCGATGGAGCAGCACGCGAGGGAGCTCGAGCGCCGCGGTCGCGACGAGCAGCGCGCGCGGGAGCGCGAGCTCGAGTCCCACCGGAGCCAGATCGAACGCGAGAAGCACGAGCTCGAGAAGGCGCTCGAAAACGAGATGCGCGACGTCGAGCGCCAGGTGCGCGACATGGAGCGTCAGATCGAACGTGAGATGGAAGCGCAACGACGCATGCACGTCGAGCGCGCGCGCGAGATCGAACGCGAAACGCGCGCGCGGCTGCAGGTCGAGCCGGGCCGCCGCGCCGAGTGCCACTCGACGCGCGATC
>JAJDEV010000141.1 GCA_029259605.1 Planctomycetota bacterium
TGCGCCATACCGTGCAGGCGATCGACGGCGCGGCGCCACCGGTTGCGCTGGGCGATCAGGAGCACGTGGTTGAACAGGAGCTTGTTCGCGCGCATCGACAACGCCTTCTTCGGCACGGCGCGGTTGACGAGGTCGTCGAGCCCGTCGAGCGTGGCGTCCGCCTTGAGCCGCGCGACGATGTCCCAGCGCGCCTCGGGGACGAAGCTGTCGGCGCGCATCTCCCAGTACAAGTGCCCGAGGCTCTTCGAACGCGCGTAGCGCGCGAGGTGGTAGGGGACGAAGTGGTTGTGCGCGATCGTGTCCGCCGCGAGGTGCGAGAGGTAGCCCAGGATGAACGCGTGCTCGGAGGGCTCGTCCGCCTTCTCCTGCATGTCGCGCACGATTGTCCAGCGGTGGCAGTGGTTGTAATGCCCGCCGAAGCCTTTGAAGTTGATGATGTCCGCCGCGATGTTTCCGTAGAAGTACGCGTTGCGCTGCGTGCGCAGGAGCTCGGCGGTGCCCTTGGACAACGCGCGGCGCCGCCCGCGATACACGCGCGACGCGAACTCGAGGTGGTTGCCGGGACCCCACGCGAGGGCGGTGGCCGCGGCGAGGGCGAAGAGGAGGACGAGGGGGAGCATCAGCTGCGTACGGTCGGTCGGTCGGATGCGGCGACGCGAAGGGCCAGATCTTCGGCGCGCGCGAGCTTGGTTTCGATGGCGTGCTGCTCGGCGAGCGCGCGTGCCGCGATGCGTCCGGCCGCGAGCGTCTCGGGCTCGCTCCAGCGCCGGAGCGCGTCGACCCAACCCTCGACGTCCGCGACGTCGAGGACGGACCCTACCCGTTCGTCGAGGATCTCGGCGCCTCCGTTCGTCGCGCTCGTCACGACCGGAAGCCCCGACGCGAGCGCCTCGACGGTCGAGTTCGCGAACGGATCATAGCGAGTCGGCAGGAGGTAGAGGTCGGCGGCGGCGTAGCAGGCCTCGGGATCGCGTCGCGGACCGAGGAAGCGCACCGCGTCGCCCAGCCCGAGCCGGTTCGCGCGCGCCACGAAGCGCGCCGCCCCGGAATCGTGCCCCACGACGAGCATGCGCGCGTCCGCCCGCTCGCGCGCGAGGGGAGCGAAGGCGTCGAGCGCCAGATCGAGGCCCTTGCGCCCGAAGCCGGTCCCGAGGAACAGGACGACGAGCTCGTCCCCGAGGCCGAGCTCGCGGCGCAGCGCCGCGCCGTCCTCCGCGCGCCGGCGCGGGTGGAAGCGCTCGACGTCGACGCCGTTGTGGATGACCTCGATGCGCTCGCGCGGCACCGCGAAGCGCGCCTCGACGTCGCGCCGCACCATGTGCGAGTTCGCGACGATCGTGTGATAGGCACCGGGCGCGAAGGCGCGCCGCTCGATCGCGAGCACGAGCCTGTGGCGCGTGAAGCCGCCGCCCGTGAGGCGCTCGAAGGGCGAGAGCTTCGCGTCGTGCGCCAGCTCGAGGTAGGTCTGATGAAGCCCGCCGCCGAGGCGCAGGATGTCGTGGCTCCAGGTCCGGCCCAGGCTGTACACGGCGTCGTAGTTCGCGGCGCGCACGTGGCGCTCGACGTCGCGTGCGAAGGTCCAGATGCGCCAGGTCTTGCCCAGCGCGAACCCGTGCACGCGCTCGAAGCGCACGTCCGGATGCGGCGCCGCGTCGTGGCGCCGGCAGACGATGTGCACGTCGTGTCCGCGGTTGGCGAGGTAGCGCGAGAACTCGTTCAGGTAGCGCTCGACACCGCCCGAGTAGGCGTGGCGGATGTGGACGAGGGCGATGCGCATCGAGTTGGGGACGAACCGTTCGGGTCTCCACTGGCCAGTCTGTGTCGCGCACGACGGAGCCCCGATGGTGTTCCACGAATAGGGCCCGTATACCATCTGCTCCCATGTCTCGCCATTCGGACGTCGACTCGCGCATGCGCGAACTGTGTCGCGCGAGGTCGTCCCGCGCGCGACGCACGCTCCGGTTCCACGGTGTGCTCGCGTTGATCCTGTTCGTCGGCACGGGCTGCGACTCGGGACCGGCGCCCGACCGTTGGGCGCTGTTCGCGAACTTCGGGCGCGCAGCGGCGCTCGAGATCGCCTATGCCGAGCCCGCGCTTCGCTCGCAGGCGGAGGCGCTCGCCGCGGACCTCGAGCGCATCCGCGGGATCGACGTCGCCGTGCGCGACGGGATTCGGAGCGACTCGAACCTCGTGCGTCCGCGCCTGGTGCTCGGCACGTGCGCCGACCCGAGCATCGCGCGGCTCGCGGCATCGATCGGCGTCGAGGTCGCGCCGAACGGCGACGGCTTCACCTTCCAGGGGCGCGTCCACGCGGGCGCCCATGCCGCGTTCGTCGCGTGCCTCCGCGATCCCGACCGTCCCTCGCTGCCGCTGATCCTCTGCGTGGGCGCGAGCGCAGACGGGCTCGCCGAGCGCGCGCGCGATTCGCTGGCGCCGTGGAATCCGCGCGTCGATACCTGGGACGGCGCCGGGCGCCAGCTCGAGGTCGAGCTCTCGATCGACGGCGTGGCGGACGGGGCGACGCTCGTCGACCACGCCGCGCGACGCGCCGTGCGCGCGCTCGACGCGGACACGGTGCGAACGCCGTCCGTCGTGTACCGCGTCGAGTCCACCGTGATCCCGGCGCGCTTCGCCGCGTACCGGCGACAGGTCGAGCGGTCGCTCGAGCTCGCGTGCGAATGGCTCGACTGCGAGGGCGGCGTCGCGATCGAAGCGTTCGTGTTCGGCAGCGCGGAGAGCTTCGCGGGCGCCACGGGGCACGGCGAACTCGCGCGTGTCGATCACGTCACGCAACGCGTCGACGTGCTCCTGGCGGAGGGCATGCCGAGCGACGCGGGTGCCGCGATCGCGACCGCGACGCTGCTGCGTGCCCTCGGACCTCCCGCCGAGGCGTGGATGGCCGACGGGATCGGCGTCGCGGCGAGCGGCGTCTACTGGGGCCGGCGGCTCGGCGACTGGTGCGCGCTCCTGCGTGAGTCCGGGCGCGTGCCGACGCTCGACGAGTTGCGCCTTCCGTTCGAGTCCGGGTTGCGTGGCAACGACGACCCGGGCGAACGCAGCCCGCATGTTTTGGTGCCCATGCGCGCGCTCGCCCTGCGGCGCGCGGCCTCGCTCGGTCAGGATCTGCGCGCCGCATGGTCGGGCGCCGCGCCGCTCGCGCTCGACGCGTCGGCGCTCGACGGTCCCGCGCTGTCCGAGCGCGCGCGCGAGGAACGCGAGGAGCGCGGCGAACTCGCCCGCGCGCGCGCGTTCCACACCGGTGTGGCGCTCTATCCGACCGCCCACGTCGACGCGTACGCGCGGCTGTCCACGATGCAATCGCTCGCGCACGCGCAATCCCTCGGCGCCGACGCGTTCTCGGTCACGGTGCAGGCCTCGTTCGTTCCGCGCGAACGCGGTCTGTTCTCGGAGCCGGCGATCGACGGTTCGAGCTCGGACCTCGCGCTCGCGTCCGCGCTGACCGCGGGGAACGTGTTGGGGCTCTCGAAGATGCTCGTCATCGAGCCGCTCGTCGCGCCCTGGAGCACGTGGGCGGACGGCGGGCGCTTCGTCGGAGAGGACGAGAACGAGCGCTTCTTCACGCGCTTCGAGCGCCTCGCCGTGCACTACGCCCTGCTCGCCGAGCTCTGCGGCGTCGATGAACTCTGCCTCGGCGCCGGTCTGCGCCTCGCTTCCAAGACCAAGGTCCTCGACTACGACACCGAGTACACGGTGGAACTCAAGGCGCTGCGCGACGCGCGCTGGCGTCAGCTCGTCCGCGCGGTGCGCAGCGTGTTCGCGGGTGCCGTGACGTACGGCGCGCACCTGCGCGGCGAGGCCGACGAAGTCGGTCACTGGGACGCCTTCGACTCGATCGGCTTGATCGGCTTTTCGTCGCTGATCTCGCCCGACGGAGCCGCTCCGACCGATGGCGAGCTGCGCTCCCGCGTTCACGGCAGCTTCAAGCGCGCGCGCGAACTCGGCGCGGCGTGGGGCAAGCCGGTGGCGTTCGTGCAGAACGGTTTCCCGTCGCGCTCTGACGCGTGGGCGCGTCCGGCGGTGCCGAGCGGTACACCCGAACCCGAGGCGCAGCGGCGCTACTACGACGCGCTCGCGCGCGCGCTCCGGACGGACGCGAACCTTGAGGCGCAGGTCGGGGTCTATCTCTGGAACTGGAGCGCCTCTCCGCCGAGCGCGAGGGCCGCCTCCGCGTACACGCCGCAGGGGCGACCCGCCGAAGCCGTGCTCGAGCGGATCTTCCACAGGGAATGACCGACGTCTCGAAGGAACTCGCGCAGCCGCTCACCGTGCTCGACGGCGTCGGCCCGGTGCGCGCGCGCCGACTCGCCCAGCTCGGACTGCATTCGTTGCGCGACGTCCTGGTTCTCGTTCCCCGCGGACTCGAGCGGCAGGGCGCGTGCGTCAGCGTCGAAGAGGCGCGCGCGGCGCTCGGCCGGGACGTGTCCGTCGTCGGCAAGCTCAGCGCTCCGCGCATCTTCCGGCGCGGACGACGCACGACCGTCAGCGTCGACGTGTGCGACGACACGGGCAAGATCCGCGCGCACTTCTTCGGTCAGGGGTGGATGTTCAAGCGCCTGAAGGAGCTCGCGGTCGAGCGCGTCGAGGTCGAACTCTACGGACGCGTCGGCGAGACGCCCCAGGGGCCGGCGCTCACCGCGCCGCGCATCGCGACGGACGAGAAGCCGCTGCCGACGCCCGGGACGACGTCGCCGATCTACGCGCTGACCGAAGGGGTCGGGCTCGACTTCCTGCGCGGCCTGACGCGGCGCGTGGCCGAGGAGTTCGCCGGGCGCATCCGCGATCCGCTGCCCGCCGACGCGCTCGCGCCGTTCGAGCTTCCGGAGCTCGGCCGCGCGCTCGCCGAGCTGCACGCACCGGCGTCCGAGGAATCGTTTCTGCTCGCGCGCCGGCGGCTCTCGCTCGAGAAGCTGTTGATCATGCAGGCCGCGCTCGAGCGCTCGCGCGCGCGGACCGCGCGAGGAAGCGCGCGCGCGATCGCGCTGAAGGGCAGCGAGCTGCGGGCGCGCGTGGACGCGCTGCCGCACTCGCCGACGGAGGCGCAGCGCGGCGCGCTGCGCGACATCGCGCGCGATCTCGCGCGCACGCGCCCGATGCGGCGCCTGCTCCAGGGCGATGTCGGTTCGGGCAAGACCCTGGTCGCGCTCGGCGCGGTCTCGTTCGCGACGGCGAGCGGCGGACAGGCCGCGTTCCTCGTGCCGACCGAGATCCTCGCCGAGCAGCACTTTCTTTCGCTCGGTCCGGCGCTGGAACGCGCCGGGATCCGCGCCGTGCTCCTCACCGGATCGCTCGCCGGCCCCGAGCGCCGTCGCGTGCTCGCCGAGCTCGCGTCGGGCGCTGCGCAGCTCGTCGTCGGAACGCACGCGCTCGTCTCGACGCAGGTGCGTTTCGCGTCGCTCGACCTGGCGATCGTCGACGAACAGCAGCGCTTCGGCGTCGAGCTCAAGCGCAGCCTGCTGGCGAAGGGCCGTGACGTGCACACGCTGCTGCTCACCGCGACGCCCATCCCGCGCACGCTCGCGCTCGCGGTGTACGGGGACCTGGACGTGAGCGTGCTCGACCACAAACCGCGCGGACGCGGCGTGCTGAAGACGCACTTCGTCGAGGCCGAGAAGCGCGCACGGATGCTCGGCTTCGTGCGCGAACGCCTCGACGCGGGCGAACTCGTCTTCTGGGTGTGTCCGCGCATTTCATCGGACGACGCGGACGGTGGCGACGAGGATGCGCCGAGCATCGCCGCCGCCGAGGACGCGTATCGCGCGCTGTCGACCGGACCGCTCGGCCGCCACGGTGCCGAGCTCTTGCACGGACGCATGCCGGCCGACGAACGCTCGGCGTGCATCGCGCGCTTTCGCAACGGGGACGCACGTCTGCTCGTCAGCACGTCGATCGTCGAGGTCGGCGTCGACGTCGAGGACGCGACCGTAATGGTCATCGAAGGCGCCGAGCGCTTCGGTCTCGCGCAGCTGCACCAGCTCCGCGGTCGGGTCGGCCGCGGCGCGCGTCCGTCGTGGTGCTTCCTGCTCGGCAGTCCGGCGGCCGAGGAGCGGCTACGCGTCCTCGAGGACGAGTCCGACGGCTTCCGCATCGCCGAGGAGGACTTGCGTCAGCGCGGCATGGGCGACCTCGCCGGCTTGCGCCAGGCGGGCAAGAACGTCGAGGGGCTCGACGATCCGGTGACGGACCTCGAGCTGATCCTCCACGCGCGCGAGCTCGTGCAACGCGACGCCGAGCTCTGCGCACGCTACGCGAGCTACGCGCCGATGCGCGCGCCCGCGCTGGTGTAGCGTCGACGACTCCGGGCTCAGCGACCGGGGAAGCGCACCTTGCGGTACGTCTCGCAGCGGTTCCGACCGCGTTCCTTCGCGCGGTAGAGGAGCGAATCGGAGAGCTTGATCATCGCGTTCGCGTCGTCCTCGGAGCGGAACTCCGCGATGCACGCGGCGCCGAAGCTCGCGGTGACCCGCAGCGTTTCGCCGTCGTGCTCGACGACCGTGTTCTCGACGGCGACGCGCACGCGCTCGACCATCGTGCGCAGGTCGAGCGGGTTCGTGGCCGGGGCGATGATCACGAACTCTTCGCCGCCGTAGCGCGCGGCGACGTCGCCCTGACGCGTGTTCCGATGCAGGGTCGCGCCGATCGCGCGCAACACCGCGTCGCCCGCCGCGTGCCCGTGCTCGTCGTTGAAGCGCTTGAAGTGGTCGAGGTCGAAAATGACGAGCCCGAGCGCGAGCGACTTCTCGCCGCTGAGGCGCGCGCGGATCTCGGTCGCGAGCGCGTCGTCGAAGAAGCCGCGGTTCGGGAGCCCAGTGAGCCGATCCGTGTTCGCTTGCGTGAGCAGCGACGCCTTCTCGTTCGCCAGGCGCTCGCGATCCGTGTTCGCATTCCGGAGGTCGAGCGCCGCGTCGAGTCCGACGTGGACGATCTGCTGTCGCGCTTCGTCCATGATCTCCTCGTGCGAGAGTCCGCCGGGCAGTTGGATCGACAGCATCGACGCCGTCTCGCTGATGCCGTCCTCGAGGCCGATCAGGAACGCGTCGACCTCGGTCTCCGTCACGCTGTTCTGCGCGAGCCGTGCGCGCAACCCGACGAGCGGTTCGGCCTTGTCGTCGTCGCACAGGACGCGCTCGACGAGCTCGGTCAACTCGAGAATCTCGACCAGCTCGCGGACGTTCGCCGGAGCGTCGTGCGGAAGTTCGACCGTGTGCGACGCGTATCCGATCGATTGGTAGATGACGTCGGGCACGTTCCAGGTGCGCAGCAGCGTCGTGCACACGTCGCTGCTCGAGAAGCCGAGCAGTCGCTCCTCGTCGGCGCACGTGGGCCAGCCGCCGCACTGTGCGATGACCGAGCCGTACTCGAACGAGAGGACGCGCGCGTTCACGAGCCGGCCGAAGTGGACGAGCAGGCCGCAGAGGAAGCCTTGGTCGCCCTGCGGACTGCGTAGCAGCTCCGCGATCGACCGCGCGGCGACCGAACGGATCAGGCTGCGGCGCCAGTACTCGACGAAATCGAAACCGTTCTCCGCGCCCTTGCGGGGGATCGCGCCGACGAGCGAGAAGCTGAGCGACATCAGCTTCACGGTCTTGAGTCCGAGCACCATCGTCGCGCGCTGCAGCGTCGTGACTTCCTGGCCGAGGCTGAAGAGCGACGAGTTCGAGAGGCGGAGGATCTTCGCGGCCAAGGCCGGGTCGCGGCTCAGGGCCGCGGCGAGGTCGTCTAGGGTGCTGTTTTCGTCCTGCGTCAGTCGCAGGACCTCGACCGCGACCGCGGGGAGGCTCGGCAGACTGTCGGCGTCCCGCAGGGCGGCGGGGAGGTCTTTGTCGAATACGGAAGCGGGCATGTTTGAGGGGGGGCGAGCGGGTTGAGGGGGGAGCCGATCCGCGCGCGGAGGCGCGGACTCGCGGTCAGGGTTTTCGTCCATGCGAGGGGCGATCTTGAGCCCCGTAGCGCGTCTCCGGGCGCCTCGCGCGCGACGCGCTTCGATCGATGGCGCCGGAGTCCTCCGTTGTTGGAGGGTATTTGGGCGGGGCTCCGCGCGCTCGGTATCCTCGGGGGATCGATCCGGTAGTCCTGGGTCCTCCTTCCCGCGCCCGGCACTCCTCTCGAGGGGCTTCGACCCAATGCTTCGCATCCTCGCCCTTTGTCTCGCCGGCGCCGCACTCGCGCCCTCCGCGTGGGCACAACTGGATCTTCCCGCGCGGCGTCCCGCGAACGTCCGTCCCAGCTCCGGCGTCGTCCCCTCGGACGTCCCGGTCCGCGGCGATCTCGCGCCGCGTCCGTCCGAGCTCGACGGAATCGTTCTCGATCTGCCCGTGCCGCCCGCCGGTGTCGGGCCGGTGTCCGCAGCGGACGCGAGTCCGCGCACGGCTGCGGTCGCCGGCGTGTTCGCCGGGCTGGCCGCCGAGCGCGACGCGAACGGTGCGCGCGCGAAGAGCGCGCTCGTCGAGCTCGGCGCGATGCCGAGCGAGGCGCTCGTCGCGGCGCGCGACATCCTCGTCGCACCCGACACCGTCAAAGGCCGGGCGCAGGTCGTACCGATCGTCGTCGCCGCGCGGGCGTTGCTGCGCTTCGGGACGCGAGAGGATCGCGTCTTCGTCGCCCGGCGACTCGAGCGCACGCTGCCGTCGAACGCCTACGGTCTCCTGCTCGACGAGCTCGTGGCCGGCGACCCGATCACGGCGGACCGCGCGTATGTCGCGGGGCTGCTCGAACATCCGTCGAACGGCATGCGTTCGGCCGCCTTCCGCGTGCTCGCCGAGGCGCCGCGCGCCGACGACCTGCCGCTCCTCGTCGCGCGCCTGAACTCGAGGCGTCCCGAGACGCGCTTCCTCGCGCTCGACCTCGCGGCCGCGCTGGAGGGGGAAGCGGCCGAGCGCGTTCTGGCCAGCGCGCTCGGCGACCACACGGCGACGGTGGCGGCGAACGCGGCCAAGCACTTGGCCGTGCGGGCGGACGCGCGCGTGACCGCGCAGCTGCGCGCGATCGCCTTCGCGGAAGGCCGCTCGGGAGTCGATCGAGCCGGCGCGTACGCGCTGCTCGCGTTGATCGAGCGCGAGGTTGCGAACCGCGACGCGTATCTGTTCGACGACGACGTTCCGAAGTTGCTCGTCGGGCTGCGCGACACGAGCCCGATCGTGGCCGGTGCGTCGGCCGCGGCGCTCGCACGCGTGGGCTTCCGCACCGAGGCGCGCGAGTCGCCGCCGTGGCTGGACCGCGACGTTCCGTTCACCCTCATCCGGTATGCGACGGGGGACACGTTCCACGCCGACTTCAGCTCGCTCCAGGCGCCGGGGCTCGACCAGCTCGCGCTGCTGACGGGCGAGTCGTTCGGGCGCAACGGCTACGCGTGGCAGGGCTGGTGGGCCGACAACTTCGCGAACTTCCGCGCGCGGCGCGCCGTGCTCGACGTTGTCGCCGGCGACGAGGGCGAGCTCGTGTTCGAACTTCAAGCGTCGAACGGCGAGGTCCTGCGCCTGATCGGACCTGGGCGTGCGTCACGCGAAGTCGCAGGGGAGGCGACGCGCGTCTTCCTGACGCAGGCCGAGGCCGCGCACCTCACCGGTGTGCTCGAGGGGCAAGGCGTCTTCCGCGCCGAGCGCTTGCCGAACGTTCCCGGGCACGGCGCGACCCAGGTCGACCGGATGCGCGTCGCGATCGCGGGCGGCGAGAAGCGCTTCTCGCGCGTCGTCGGCGTCGAGCTCCCGTGGTTCGAGCGCATCGGCGCCGCCGCGCGCGAGCTCGCGCGCTCGAATCGGTGGCAGCAGCTCTTCGATCGCGGACGCTACGCGACGCAGCTCGACGCCTGGGTCGCCGAGCGCGATGCGTGGGCGAGCGTCACCTCGCCGCTCGAACACGCGCGGCGGACGAAGGACGCGGTGCTCGCGCGCCTCGGGTACGCGCAGGCGGCCGAGCGCCCCGAGCTCTGCGCGCTCGCCGTGGAGCTCTACGCCGACGAGGCCGTCGTCCAGTTCGAAGACTTCACGCGTTGGTTCGATCTGCTGTGCGACGAGGGCGGCGCGGGCACCGACGTCGGCGGCATCGACGCCACCGTGCGCGTGTTCGCGACGCACGCGCTGCGCGCGCTGCGCGCCGCGGACCGCGAAGCGGGGCCGGTCGAGATTCGCGGCGAGCTGCTCGCGAAGTTGCTCGTCGAACGCTTCGGGCAGGACGCGGCGGCGTTCGTACGCGAGGCGCTCGAGGCCGCCGGCCCGGCGGTACGCGGGCGCGCGTGCGCCGATTCGAACCCGCACCTGCGCGCGATCGCGGCGGGCAGCCTGGCGGCCTCCGGCGATGTAGGCGCGGTTGAGGGACTGATCGCGCTGCTCGACGATCCCGACCCGGAGGTCGAGATCGCGACCCTCGACGCGATCGGCGCGCACCGGATCGTGTCCGCGCGTTCGGCCGTCGCGGAGCGCGCCGGCTTCGAGCCGGCCGAGGACGGGACCGCGCCGTTCGTTCCCGTGCGCGTGCGCGCCGCGGCGCTGCGCGCGCTCGCCGCCATGGCGGAGACGACGGGCGACGCGACCGTGCGCGACTACTGCCTGCTCGCGCTCGCCGAGGACGAGCCGCTGCTCCACGAGGCCGCGGTGGACGCGCTCGTCGCGCTCGAGCTCCCCGAGAGCGCGACGATCCTGGCGTCGCTCTTCGCCCGAGGGCAGGCGTCGTCCTTCTTCCCGGCCACGCGGCGCGGGCTCCTGGCGTTGGGGGACGCAGCGCGGAGCGAAGTGCTGCGCCTGACGAGCGCGCCGTTGCGCGCGACGCGCCGTGACGCGGCTCTGCTCCTGGCTGAACAGGGCCGTGCCGAGGCGGCGTCCAGCCTGATCATGCTGCTGACCGAGGATCCGCGGGACGCGCGCGTGGGCGAGGAGCTCGCCGTGCTCTCGTGTGTCGACCTGCGCGACGAGCCCGATGCCGTCGTGGCGTGGTGGGACTGGTGGGACGTGGTCGTCCACGACGACGCGCTCGCGTGGCTGTGCGCCGCGGCCGAGCGCGCGGGTCGGCGCGCACCGTCGCCCGAGGCGCTGCGCGGCGCCGGTACGGAGGCGGGGGCCGGGTTCCTGCTCGAGGTCGCGCGTCCCGGAGATTCGGTCCTCGCCGAGCGCGCGCGACGCGAGCTCGAGCGCCTGCTCGACGGTTCGGTTTCTGCTCCCCCGATCGCGGAATCGGAACTTCGCGTGTGGCAGGCGGAGCTGCGTGAGAGAATCCGCAGGACCTACGTACGCTAGCCCGGATCGTTCATGAGCCTTCACCGAGATCGACGCAGCTGCGCGCCATATCAGCACTTCCCTCCCTCACCGGGTTCGACGACCCGTCGAGGTCGCCTGCACGCGCTTCGGTCGCGAAGCGCTGATCTGGCGCGCATCTGCGTCGATCTCGGCAAAGGCTCATGAATAATCCGGGCTAGCAGGCTGTGGCAAACGTCATTCACCCGCAGAACGCCGTCCTCCACTCCGGCTCGGCCCCCGACAGCCTCGCCGAATCCACAGCTTCGCCAGCGTTTGCGGAGACCCATCCGGAGCGGATGTCGACGTCCCACGGGCGAAGCACCTTCTCCACAGCCTGCTAACTTGTACCTCTCCCGCCGCCTCCTCGTTCTGTTCGCCGTGATCGCCGCCGTCGCCGCCGGCGGCGCGTGGGCCTACCGTCACGAGCCCGAGATCCGCGCCCAGGCGCGCGACTACCTCGCGTATCGGCGCATCACGCGGCACAGGGAGGCGATCGCGGTGGCGTCGCGTGAATCGGGCGTCGACCCGTACCTCCTGTCCGCGATCATGCACTCCGAATCGAGCGGGCGCGTCGGCGTCGTCTCGAACAAGGGCGCGCTCGGACTCTTCCAGCTCTCGGAGACGACCGCCAAGTGGCGGGCCGAGATCATGGGCCTGCCCGAACCGACGAACGAACAGCTCCTCAGCGACCCGCTGCTCAACGCCCGGCTCGGAGCGAACAACGTCGCCTGGTTGCTCCGAACCTACGACGGGGACGAGCTGCGCGCGTTGTGCGCGTACAACGCGGGGACGCGCCGGCTCAAGATCTTGAGCCAGGAAGCCGGGGGGTGGGAGGCGTGGCGCGCGAGGGGCGAGGCCTCCGGGAGGTCCGAGATCCTGGAGTACGGCAAGAAGGTTCTTCATTATCGCGACCGCTTCCGTGAGCGTGGTCTGTTCGACGACCCGCTAGATCCGTCCGGCCCGAACGAATCGGTCCCGTCGGGCGCGGAAGGAAACAGCGTCGAGGCGAAGGATGATGAACCGAGTCAACGAGGAGAGCCGAGCGCCGGCTGAGGCGCCGCGCGAGCGAGCGGCAACGCGCAGCCCCTCGCTCCTGTCCGGGTGGTGGCGGCGCTGCGCGCGCGTACTGCTGCTCGCCGCGCTGACGCTCGGTGTGTTGCCGAACGTCGCGAGCGCGCAGGGAGCCAGATACGAGGGTCCGCTGGACGTCCAGCGCACCTTCTTCAAGGCGATCGTCGACGGCGACTACCGCAAGGCGACGACGACCTTCGAGGACGGCGTCTTCGCCTCGGAGTTCCTCGCGATCGAAGCGGCGAAGGACTTCTACGAGGTCTTTCGGCGCACGCGCGCCATCTCGCTCAAGACCGAGCTTCCGGCGACGTCGGAGCAGGACTTCACGCTGTCGCTCGCTCCGCCCGACCATCCGCAGTTCGTCGTCGAGGTGGTCTACCGCAAGACGTCGAACGGCTTCCGGTTCGCGCGCGAGACACTGCTCCAGATCGACGCCTGGCGCGAGATGCTGGCGGGCGTCGCACCGGCGCGCGAAGTCGAGGAGGCGCGCGGCGCGCTCGAAGCGTTGCGCTTCCGGCTGCGCAGCTCGCTCGGCCCGGGAATGACGTCGACGGCGTTCCTGATCGAGAACTGGCAATGGCTCGGGCTGCTCCTGCTCACGCTCATCGCGGTGATCACGGACCGCATCGTCCGCCTCGTCTCGGGGCGGATCACGGCGCGGATCTCGGGGCGCGAGGACATCGCGCTCGACGAGGAGACGCTCAAGAGCTTCGAGCGCCCGCTCGGTCTCTTGTTCGCGGTCGTCGTCTTCGAGCTCTTGCTGCCGGTGCTCGGCATCGACCGGGAGGTCCTGCGCATCCTCACGCTGGCGACGAGCCTCATCGCCGCTGTCGCCGGGGTCTTCGCCGCCTACCGACTGGTCGACGTCCTGTGCGACTTCCTCGGCGAGCGCGCGGCGAAGACAGAGAACAAGTTCGACGACATGCTCGTGCCGCTCGCGCGGCGGACGCTGAAGGTGTTCGTCGCGATCGTCGGCCTGCTGTTCGTCGCGTCGCGCCTCTCGAACGACTTCTGGGGCATCGTGGCCGGCCTCGGCCTCGGCTCGCTCGCGATCGGCTTCGCCGCGCGCGACTCGATCGAGAACCTGTTCGGCACGTTCACCGTCCTGCTCGACAAGCCGTTCCAGATCGGCGACTGGGTCATCGTCGGCGAGCTCGAGGGTTCGGTCGAGACGGTCGGCATCCGCAGCACGAAGATCCGTACCTTCTACAACTCGTTGATCACCGTCCCGAACCGCGAGTTCATCGCGTCGGCGATCGACAACATGGGCGAGCGGCGCTATCGCCGCATTCGCACGACGCTCGGCGTCACCTACGACACGCCGCCCGAGAAGGTCGAAGCGTTCTGCGAGGGCATCCGCGAGCTGATCCGCTCGCACCCGTACACGCGCAAGGACTACTACCACGTGTACCTGAACGGGTTCGGCGCGAGCTCGCTCGACGTGATGCTCTACTGCTTCGTCGAGACGCCGGAGTGGGCGACCGAGCTGCGCGAGAAGCATCGGCTGTTCGCCGACATCCTGCGGCTGGCGAACGAACTCGGTGTCTCGTTCGCGTTCCCGACCCAGACGCTGCACGTCGCGAAGCCCGAGGACCTCGTGCACACCGACACGCCGCCGGACGACGTCGCGGCCGACGAGCGCGGGCGCGCGGCGGCGAGCCGGGTCGCCGCGAAGACGCTTCAACCGTTCGGCGGACTCGGGTCGATCCCTCCGCCGGTCGAGATCGCCACCAAGCCGTTCTACGGCAGCGACGACGCCGGCGGCGACGGCGGCAACTGAGACGGAGTCCGCACTCGGAGTAGCCCTTGGCACACCTCTTCTATCGCATCTCGTTCGCCGTCCTCGGACTGGCGGGACTCATCACGTACGTGTGGCCGCCCTTCGTCTGGGTGCTCGGCGTGCTGCTCTTCGTCTTCGTGCTCGGCGTCCTCGACTCGCTGCAAGTTCGGCGTGCGGTGAAGCGCAACTTCCCGATCGCGGGCAAGTTCCGCTATCTGTTCGAGGCGATCCGACCGGAGATCAACCAGTACTTCGTCGAGTCGAACACCGACGGGATGCCGTTCAGCCGCGAGCAGCGTTCGGTCGTGTACCAGCGCGCGAAGCGCCAGCTCTCGACGCTGCCGTTCGGGACGCAGCGCGATCTGTACGCCGTGGGAGCGGAGTGGCTGAACCACTCGCTGCACGCGGTGCATCCGCACGGGGACGCGCCGCGCGTTCGCGTCGGTGGGCCGAAGTGCACGCAGCCGTACGACTCGGCGCTGCTCAACATCAGCGCCATGAGCTTCGGCGCGCTCTCGAAGCGCGCGATCGAGGCGTTGAACCGGGGCGCGCTGATGGGGGGCTTCTCGCACAACACGGGCGAGGGCTCGATCAGCTCCTATCACGACGCGGGTGGTGACCTCGTGTGGCAGGTCGGGACGGGTTACTTCGGCTGCCGAACCGCGACCGGTGGCTTCGACCGTGACAAGTTCGCGAAGAACGCGCGCCGCGAGAACGTCAAGATGATCGAGCTCAAGCTGTCCCAGGGCGCGAAGCCCGGGCACGGCGGCCTGCTCCCCGCGGCGAAGATCACGCCCGAGATCGCAGAGATCCGCGGCGTTCCGCTGAACGAGGACGTCAACTCGCCGCCGTCGCACAGCGCGTTCGACGGGCCGCGCGGCTTGATTCGCTTTCTCGACGAGCTGCGCGAGTTGTCGGGCGGCAAGCCGGTCGGCTTCAAGCTCTGTGTCGGCCACCGCGCCGAGTTCCTCTCGATCGTGCGCGCGATGCACGAGCTCGACTCGACGCCGGACTTCATCACGGTCGACGGCGCCGAGGGTGGCACGGGCGCGGCGCCGCTCGAGTTCTCGAATTCGGTCGGCTGGCCGCTGACCGAGGGCCTGGTCTTCGTGCAGAACGCGCTCGTCGGCTACGGCGTGCGCGACCGCATCAAGGTCATCGCGGCGGGCAAGATCGTCACCGCCTTCGACATGGCGAAGCGCATGGCGCTGGGCGCCGACCTGTGCAACTCAGCGCGTGGGATGATGTTCGCGCTCGGCTGCATCCAGGCGCGCAAGTGCCACGCGAACGACTGCCCGGTCGGCGTCGCGACCCAGAACCCGCGGCTCGTGCGCGGGCTCGTCGTGTCGGACAAGATCCCGCGCGTGGCGCACTACCAGATCGACACCGTCAAAGCCTTCGTCGAGCTGCTCGGCGCGGCCGGCATCGTCGACCCGACCGAACTCGCGCCGCGGCACATCCTGCGCCGCACGTCGACGAACGAGATCAAGTCCTACGCCGAGGTCTACGAGTTCCTGGAGCCCGGTTCGCTGCTCGATGGCTCGGCGCCGTCCGACTGGCAGGTGATGCTCGGCAAGACGGACGTGGAACGGTTCGCCAGCTTTGCCCAACATAAGTAGCGTTCCGTGCGAAGGAGGGGGCTGCCCGCCGCCCGCCGGAACCTTGCCGCCGCTTCCGGTCGCCCCCACGCCCTTCCACGACCCCCACGCTCGGAGCCATCGCCATCAAGAGCCCCGTCGACGCGACGATTCGTAGGCTGACCCGCCGCGCGCGCCAGGCCGTCTTCCTCGGCGCGTTCCTGCGTTGGAGCGGGCTCGGGTTCTTGATCGCGGGGACCTTCGTTCTGCTCGCGCGCGCGGTTTACGGCTTCGATCCGCTCCCGCTCGCGACGCTTCTGCTTCCGGCGAGCATCGCGCTCGCACTCGCCGCGTGGCTCGCGTCGCGACGCGGACTCAGCGCCGGCGCGGCCGCGACCTGGGTCGACGTTCAGGCCGGCGGCGCGGGGCTCGTCGTGACCGGACAGGAGATCGACGATCCGAGGTGGGGGGGCGCGTTCGCCGAGGCGCTCCGATCGACGGGACGCATGCCCGCCTTTCGGCTCGGCAAACCCCTCGGACAATCGCTTGGCGCCGGCGCGTTCCTGGCTGCGTCGCTCTTCGTGCGCATTCCGGAACCCGCTCCCGGTCCGTCGCCGGCGATGTTCGAAGCGGTACTGGAGTCGCTCGGGCGCAAGCTCGCCGCGCTCGACGAGAACGTCGCCCTCGACGAGGACGTCGCGTCGGATTTGACCGGTCGCCTCGCGCGCATTCGCGAGCTGCTCGACGACCATTCTCCGGAGAGCCTCTTCGAGGCGATCGACGGCCTCGAGGAACGCTTCGGACTCGAGGGCGATCGCATTCGCGAAGCGATGGAGAGCGCCGCACAGGATCTCGCGGCGGCCGCGCTCGATTCGCTCACGGATCCGAAGGTGGCGCGCAGCTCGCTCGAACGCGCGCTCGAAGCGATGCGCCAGGCGGGCCTCGACAAGAACCTGCCCCAATCGCTCGCGGCTCTGCTCGGTCCCGATCTCGAGTTGCCCGACGGCGCGGAGCTCGACCCGAAGCGCATGCTCGAACTTTCGGCCGAGCTCTCGAAGCTCATGGGCGAGCGCATGGAAGGGCTCGCCGGATCCGGACTGCTCGACCCGCGCAAGTTGTCCAAGCTGTCGGAGTTTCTCGCGGCCGCGGATCTCTCGGAGGTCCGTCCCACCGATCACGAGTGCGACGACGAGTGCAAGGAGGGCGGGTGAACGGCGCTCGCGGGCGCCGTGGGCGCCCAGGGGTACGGAGTCAGCCGCGGTCGCGGCGACGCGCCGATGACGTGGGGCGACGAGAGCGTCGGACGCGGCGAGGACTTCGAGGCGCACGCGCTCGATCCCGCGCGCTACCTCGATCCCGAGACCTCGGCCCAGCTCGGACTCAGCTCCACCGCACCCGAAGTCGACGCGCAGGACGAGAGCGGCGGGCTCGTCGACGTGGGCGCCTCGGGTGGGCGCTCGGCGTGGCGCCGGCGCCTCGCGCCGCGGCACCGGAACGCGGTGAAGACCTTCTTCGGAACGACGCCCTCCACTCAACCTGAGGAAGATCAGTGAGCGACTCAGCCCTTCTCTCTCCCGAATCCGTCGCCGAGGCGCGCGAGGGCGCGGAGACGATCCTCGCCGGCCTCGACCGCGTCATTCTCGGTCAGTCCGAGCTGACGCGCATGGTGCTCGTCGCGTGCCTGGCGCGCGGGCACGTGTTGCTCGAAGGCCTGCCCGGCCTCGGCAAGACCGAGCTGGTCAAGGCGCTCGCCGGGTTGCTCGGGATCGAGTTCCGGCGTTTGCAGTTCACGCCCGACCTGCTGCCCGGCGACGTCACCGGCGGGCACTTCCTCGAGGACGAGGGAGACGGCGGGAGAGGCCTCGTGTTCCATCCCGGGCCGGTGTTCACGAACGTGCTGCTCGCGGACGAGATCAACCGCGCCTCGCCGAAGACGCAGGCCTCCTTGCTCGAAGCGATGCAGGAGCGACAGGTCACGGTGCTCGGCGAGACGCGTCCGCTGCCGTCGCCGTTCTACGTGCTCGCGACGCAGAACCCGATCGAGCTCGAGGGCACCTACCCCTTGCCCGAGGCGCAGCTCGATCGCTTCCTCTTCAAGCTCGACGTCCAGCGCATCGATCGCGCGACCGTTCAGGCGATTCTCACGGACCGGCGCGACGGCGCTCCGCCCGCGGTCGAAGCCGTGGCCGACGGCGCGAAGCTCGAGGCGCTGTTCGCCGCCGTGCGTCAGATCTTCCTACCGCGCGCGGTCGCGAACTACATCGCGCGGCTCACCGATGCGAGCCATCCCGACGCGGAGTCGGCGCCCGAGTCCGTGCGACGCTACGTGCGCTACGGAGCGTCGCCGCGCGCCGCGATCGCGATCGCGGAGAGCGCGCGCGCGCACGCGCTGCTCGCGGGCAAGCCCAACGTGGGGTTCGACGACGCGCGCGCGGTGGCGCCGCACGCGCTCGCGCACCGCATCGTGCTCGACTACCGCGCGCGGCTCGACAACGTGAACGGGCGCGCGATCGTGAAGTCGATGCTCGAGGCCGTGCCCGAGGTCGGGGAGGGGCTGCCCGCGGAGCTCGCGGACGCGGGGCGAGCGGAATGACGCGCGCCGCGCGCCTCGTTCTCCGCCGCTTGCGTCTGGCGCTCTGCCTCGCCGTCGCGGTGTGCATGCCCGGCGCGATCGGCGCCCAATCGGCGAGCACGACGTTCGACTCGCTCGATCTCGAGGTCACGGCGACGGCGCCCTGGCCCGACGGTACGGACACGGGCTTCGTTCCGCTGCAGCTCTCGTTCGAGAACAACGCCGACGCGCCCCAGTCGGTTTCCCTCGAAGCGATCGCGAAGCGTTGGATCCAGGTCGAACACCGCGTTTCGTCTGCGGTGACGGTCCCGGCGCACGCGACGATCGACATCGAGCTCTTCGTGCCCGCGTTCGAGCTCGACGGCAGCCCTTACATGCTCGAGCTGAAGTCGGGCGGCTACGAGGAGCACCTGCGCGTCCCGTCCAACTCGAGCTGGGGCGGGGACGGGATTCGTTCCGTTCTGGTCCTCACGGACGCCGACCCTGCGCCGGCGACGATTCAGGCGTGGGCCGAGACGCTCGGCGAGACCGTGCACTACGGCTCCGAGCGGCAGCCGGACGTGTCGATCGCCGCGCTGCCTCCGAACGCCGCGCCGCTGCGCTTCGAGGCGTACACCAGCCTCGACTGCGTCGTGGTCGACGCGCGGACTCGGTTGGACGTGAACGTGCTCGAGCCGGTGCTGACCTACGCGCGACTCGGCGGGACGCTCGCGTTCCTGGGCGCGGACGCCGAGCGCGCGGCGTACGCGACCGCCGGCGTCGCGGAGTGGATCGAGCCGCGCTTCCGCGATGCGTCGATCGGCCCGGTTGCGGCGCAGATCTACACGATCGGCCACGGGAGGCTGGTCGTCGGACAGGACGACTCGTTCCTGGGGACGGACGACCGCAACGCGTTGCGCGCGACGCTCGAGAACCACGCGAATCACACGCCGGATCCGGACCACCTGCGCCGCTACCAGCGCAGCCTGCCGGTGCCGGGCGTGCGCGAGCTGCCGTATCGCTCATTCATCATCGTGCTGATCCTGTTCGCGATCCTGATCGGACCGGTCAACTTCTTCATCGTGAAGAGCACCGGCCGTCCCGGGTGGCTCTTGATCACGATTCCGCTGCTCGCGTTCATCGCGTCCGTCGGCATTCTCTCCTACGGCATCCTGTATCAGGGCATCGACCTGAAGCAGGCGTCGGAGACGTTCACGCTGCTCGACCAGCGCGCGCATCGCGCGGACACGGTCGCGGTGCGGTCGTTCTTCGCGGGCATTTCGCCGACCGACGCGCTGCGGCCGGGGCCGGGGACGGCGACCCTCCCGGTGCGGACGCGGTCGCGCGGGAACGCGCTGTTTCTCATGTCGTTCGAGCCGAGCCCTGCGCTGCGCGGCGAGTTCCTGCCGGTGCGGCGCGAGACGACGCAGGTCGTCCTGTCGGAGCGCGCCGCGCGCGGGCGACTGACGTTCCGAGCGGAGGGCGACGCGTTCGTGGCGCAGAACGCCTTCGAGGCGCCGGTCGAGCGCTTGTGCTTCCGCGACGTCGACGGCGTCTACTACACGTGGAATCTCGCGAGCGACGTGGAGGACGAGCTCGAGGACGCGGTCGATCCGGGCGCCGAGATGCGGTTGGAGCGAATCGACGCGCACCCGGAATTGGCGGAGTTCCTCCCGCGTCCGCTGGACGCGCGCGATCTGGGGTGGGCGCTCGGCATGCCACGGCGCAGCTACGTGGCGATCCTCTCGACGAACCCGTTCCAAGACTCGACCGGCCTCGAGCCGGAGACCTACTCCGGCCAGCACGTCGTCCTGGGCGTGCTCGACGGCGAGGGCGCGCTCGGCGCGGAGGAGGACGCCCAATGACGGCGCTGCGAGTCGAGCACCTCACGCGCAGCTTCGGCGCGTTTCGCGCGGTCGACGACGTGTCGTTCGCGGTCGCGCGCGGCGAGATCTGCGGCTTCATCGGTCCGAACGGAGCGGGCAAGACGACGACCATGCGCATCGTCTCGACGCTCGATCTGCCGGACGGCGGCGACGTGTGGATCGACGGGCGCTCGGTGCTCGAGGCGCCGCGCTTCGCGCGCCATCGCCTGGGCTTCATGCCCGACGCCTTCGGCGCCTACACGTACACGACCGTCGCCGACTACCTCGACTTCTTCGCGCGCGCGTACCGGATCGGTCGTGAGCGTCAGGCGACGATCGACCGCCTGGTCGAGTTCACGTCGCTCGACGACATGCTCGACAAGCCGACGACCGCGCTGTCCAAGGGAATGAAGCAGCGCCTGTGCCTGGCCAAGACGCTGCTCTCCGACCCCGAGGTGCTGATCCTCGACGAGCCGGCCGCCGGGTTGGATCCGCGCGCACGCATCGAGCTGCGCGAGCTGGTCAAGGCGCTCGCGCAGATGAACAAGGCGATCCTGATTTCGTCGCACATCCTGGCCGAGCTCGGCGAGATGTGCGACTCGGTCGTCATCATCGAAGAGGGCCGCGTGCGCGCGCACGGTCGGGTCGATTCGATCACGGAGACCATGCGCGCCGCCGACGCGACCAAGGTGTTCCTGCGCGCGCTCGTCGGGCCGGAGGTGCTCGAGAAGGCGCTGCTGGAGGAACCCGGCGTGACGACGGTGCACGCCGATCGCAACGGCGTCGTCATCGCGTTCGAGGGCGACGACGCCCAGCTCTCGCGGCTGGTCGAATCGCTCGTGCGGCGCGAGATGCGCCTGATCGAGGTCACGCCCGAGGGCATCGACCTCGAGGACGTCTTCCTGTCGATGACCGAGGGGCGCGTCCAATGAATCCGATCACCGCGTCGATGGGGTGGTTCGCGCGCGTGGGCGCACCGTTGTGGCGTCCGATCGACGAGCGCTTGAACCCGATCCTCGTCAAGGAAGTACGTCAGGCGCTGCGCGGCAAGTACTTCAGCATCGTCTTCTGGCTGATGCTCACGATCGCGACGGTGATCGGCGCGCTGTTCCTGGTGAGCGAGGGCATGCGCCCGTCGGTCGACGGCGGCGTGAAGTTCTTTCTCGCGATGTACGGCTGCCTCAGCGTCGCGGTGCACGTGTTCGTGCCGTTCTCCGTCTTCCTGTCCGTCGGATCGGAGTGGGAAGAAAACACGTACGACCTGCTCGTTCTCTCGGACCTGCGACCGCGTCACATCGTGTGGGGCAAGCTGTTGTCCGCGGTCGTGCAGATGCTGCTCTTCTACACGGCCTTCGGTCCGTTCCTCGTGTTCGCGTTCCTGCTGCGGGGGTTGGATCTGACGGGAGCGGCGTGGATCCTCGGGCTGACGGTCATCACGTCGACGGGACTCTCGTGCCTCGCGCTCTGCCTGTCGAGCCTCGTGCGGCACCGCTTCGCGCGCATGATCCTGATGGCGCTGCAGGCCGTGATCCTCGTGTTCGCCTGCGGCCTCAGCATTACGTTCTCGTTCGCGCTCTTCGAGGAGCGCTTCATTCACATCCCGGAGTTCCGGTTGGCGGCGGCGTTCTTCGCGACCGCGTTCCTGATGGTCGCCGCGTTCGCGTTCGCGATCGCCGCGACGCGCTTCACGCACCCGGAGGAGAACCGCTCGTCGAGCGTGCGTGTTCTGACGTCGGTGGTCGTTCTCGCGGGCGTCGCGTGGACGAGCTACCTGTACTCGTGGCGCCCGGGTTCCGAGATCCTGTGGTCGCTCTCGATCACGCTGATGATCGGGCTCACCGTGATCTCGATCATCTTCTGCACCGAGCCCGAGTCGCTCGGCCGTCGCGTGCGTTTGCAGGTGCCGAAGAGTCCGCTCACCGCGCTCCTCGTCGCACCGTACTTGCCGGGTGGGAGCCGCGGTGTGCTGTTCTATTGGCTGAACATGCTCCCGATCGTGGCCCAGCTCGCGATCCTGCCGCGGCTCATCCCGCCGCGGCGGCCCATGGACGATCTCGCGATCGCGTTCGGCCTGCTCGCGTACCTCGCGGCCTATTTGCTCTTCCCGACCGTGTTGTTCGCGCGTCGTCACGACCAAGCGCGCTGGCGCAACATCGCGCGCATTCTCGTGCCGATCTTCGCGGCGATGAGCTTCGTCGTTCCGACGGTGGTCTTCTTCCTGTTCGGATCGCGCGTGCGCGCCGACCACATCGGCAACCCGGTCTGGACGATCGAGGAGTGGATGCGCAAGGACTCCATGTTGCCGCTGATGTCGGTCGCGGTGATCGCGCTCATCGCGTGCACGCTCAATCTGCCGCGCATCGGACGCGGCTTCCTGGAGCTCGGCCGCTGTCGATCCGAACGCGTGAAGCGCGAAGCTGCGGGCGCCCCGGGCGCCGTGTCGAGCGCGGACGACGGAGGTTCGAGTGCCGCTACCGGGGCTTGAGGCGGTCGCGCTCGGCGAGCTCTACCGCCTCGCCCTCGCGTACGCGCCGCGCCGCGGTCCGGCGGGCGAACGCTTGGGCAAGGGCACCGGCGCGTCGCTCGAGTACCAGGACCGGCGCGCGTATTCGCCCGGCGACGACGTGCGGCACCTCGACTGGCGCGCGTTCGCGCGCACCGACCAGCTGATGGTGCGGCAGTATCGCGAGGAGATCCTTCCGCAGGTCGAGCTGCTCATCGACGGATCGCGCTCGATGGCCGTCGACGACGCGAAGGCCGAGTTGACGGTGCGGCTCGCCGCGGTCCTCTCGTCCGCGGCGCAGGCGGACGGCTATCGCGTGTCGATCGTCGTTCTCGGCGACCGTCCCGAACCGGTCGAGGACTCCGTGTTCCTGCAGCGCGGTATCGATTTCAACGGAGCGCGCCCGCTCGCCGACGTGTTGCGCGAGGCGCACGGCCTCCTGCGCGCGGGCAATCTGCGCATCCTCCTGTCCGACTTCCTGTCGCCCCACGTCGCGCGCGATCTCGTGCGCGGCCTCGCGCGCGGCGCGGGCGGGCTCGGCCTGATCCAGTTGCTTGCGACCGACGACGCGACGCCGCCGGTCGACGCCGCGCTGCGCCTCACCGATGCCGAGTCGCGCGAGGACCTGGACCTCGTCCTCGAGGCACCGCTCCGCGACCGCTACCTCGCGCGCCTCGAGCGCCTGGTCGGCGGGCTCCAGGAGGAATGCGTCCGACACGGGGCGACGTTCGTGCGGTTGGTCGCGGACGCGACGGTTGAGGAGCAGTGTCGGGGGGCGCTGATGCGCGGGGGGGTGCTCGTTCCGGCGTAGGGGGGAGGCGTTGGGGGGAAGGTGCGGGACGGGGACTCGTTGACGTTCGTTGTTCGCCTCGCTTGCTCGCTTCGCTCGCAAGGCTCGCCGTGGCGGGAAGGTCGTCCCGGGGAGTTGTTGACGTTCTTGATCGATTCACGCGCAGCGCTTCGCGCTGCTGCGGCACAGGCTCGCTTCGCTCGCGTGCCGCGGTTCGCAACGGCCCAGGGGTTTGCACGGCAGCTCTACGGGTTCCGGAACGGGCGATGGGGCGTTCGGGGGCTTGTCACCGGAGTGCGACCGGCTGGTTGCGCGCCGTCTCTGCACGGCATGCGCCGCTACGCGGCGCGCCGTGCGTGCGCGCGCGCAATCGCCCGCGCGCGCGCTCCCATGGCGGCGTGCTTCCGCACCACGCGCCAGGCTTCGCCTGAGCGCGCGCGCTCCCGCATGGGTTGGTCGCTGGCGCAACGGCATGTGTCGGT
>JAJDEV010000142.1 GCA_029259605.1 Planctomycetota bacterium
CCTAGCCCGGGTGATTCATGAGGCTTTGCCGAGATCGACGCGGATGTGCGTCAGATCAGCGCTTCGCGACCGAAGCGCGTGGAGGCGACCTTGACGGGTCGTCGAACCCGGTGAGGAAGGGAAGCGTTGATATGGCGCGCAACTGCGTCGATCTCGGTGAAGGCTCATGAATGATCCGGGCTAGCCCGGGTTATTGAGATGGCGCGCAGCTGCGTCGATCTCGGTGAAGCCTCATGAATGATCCAGGCTAGCGCGAGAACTCGCGGAAGCGTTCCTTCCACGCGCGGTTCGTCGGCTCGAGCTCGATGCAGCGCTTGAGCGTCTGCAGCGCGTCGTCCCGGCGTCCGGCGGCGAACAGCATGCTGGCCTTCGCGTCGAGCACCGACGGGTCGCCGGGTGCGCGGGCCGCGAGTTGTTCGGCGACTCCGAGCGCCCACTGCACGTCGTCCGTCGTGAACTGATGGCGTCCGTCGAACACCCCGCCGACGACGTCCATGCCGATGCCGAGGAACGCCGGGTGGTCCGCCGGCGTGTTCGTCCAGACCCGGCGCGACGCGGCGAACGCGCGCGCGCGGTGCGTGGTGCGATCCTCCGCCGACTTCGCGACGCGTTGGAGATACCCCTCGAGCTGCCAGATCGCGTACCAGCCCTCGAACAGAACGGTCGTGTCGCTCTCGTCTTCGAGGAACGCGTAGAGCGCGGTCGGCTTCAGGCTGCTCGCGGCGGCCTGCCGCAGATCGGCCAGCCGGATGCGGCGCGCGGCAACGCTCTTCCCGGTCGGGTCGAGCGCGCGGATCGCGTCGATCTGCTCGCGGTGCCCCTGGGCGTCGCCGAGGGTGCTCAGCTTCTGCGCCAGGGCGAAGCGCGCGGCGAAGTCCTTCGGGTCGGCCGTGATGCGCGCGCGCAAGGCGCTGAGCGTCGAGTCGTTGCGCTTGACGCGCCGCACCTCTTCGACGAACTGCGCCGGATCGAGGTAACCGATCAGCACCTCGCGCAGCTCGCCGTTCGGCTCGAGGAACGCGAGCGTCGGATAGGACGGCGGCTGCAGGCGGCGCGTCACCGCGGCGTACTGCGGATCCTCGGCGTCGACGCTGAAGCACAGCACGTCGCGCATCTCCTTGGCGACCGCCGCGTCGCGGAACGTCGTGTGGTCGAGCTTCTTGCAGAAGCCGCACCACTCGGTCCAGAAGTCGACGAAGACGAGCCGGTCGCTGCGCTGCGCCTCGACCAAGAGCTCCTCCCACGTTCCGCAGAACCACTCGAGCGAACCGTGCTTGCCGGGGCGCTCTTCCTGCGCGGTGGACGCGCCCGCGAGCGTCGTCGCCGCGAGCAGCGCGGCGAGCAGCGCGGCGGCCGAGCGCGATCCGAAGGTGGACGTGTGGAGTCGAGAGGTGAGGGGCATCGGGTGGGGGAGCCGGCAGGGGAACGGCGAGGCCGGTCCGATCGCGGGATCCTAGCACCCGCCCCTTCGGCCGCGCCGAAACGCCCACGGAAGGCGGCCGCGTCCGGACGCGTTTCGGGGCCGAGCGCGCGCGCTCGCGACGCGCGCGCCGCCCTTTCTCCGCCCCCCGGGCCGATTCCGTGGCGCGCACCGGGGCGGCGCGCGGGAAGCGTCGGACGGCGCTCCGGGGACCTCTTGCACGACCCGAACGGCGGTCTTGCGGTGCGCGCACGTTGGCGCACGGGGCCGCGCGCGTTCCGTCGCGGCCGGGGTTGCCGTAGGATACGCGCCCGCCGGCGCCGCGCCCGTCCCGGCGTCCGCGTCGCGCGGCGCGGCTCGCACGTCCCATCGCTTCGCAAGGCCGACCTTTGAATCCGACTTCGATGAGCCCGTCCGCCCGCCTCGTCCCCGCGAGCGCCTCGCGCCCCGGCGACGACCCGATCTTCGCGCTCAACGCCGAGGCGACGAGTCGCGCCGCGGCGGGTGAGTCGATCCTGAACTCGACCCTCGGCGCGCTGATGTGGGACGACGGACGGCTCGCCGTCATGCCGTCCGTGTTCGAGGCGTTCCGTCGCGTGCCGCCGGAGATCGCCGCGGCCTACGCGCCGATCTCGGGCTCGAAGGCGTTCCTCGACGCGATTCGCGAGGACCTGTTCGCGGACAGCGCGCTCGGGAAGTACGCCGTCGCAGCCGCGACGCCGGGCGGCACCGGCGCCTGCCACCACGCGCTCGTCAACTTCCTCGAGCCGGGCCAGAAGCTGCTGACGACGTCGTACTTCTGGGGGCCCTACGCGATCCTCGCCGAGCACACGCGTCGCGGCGTCGAAACGTTCGCCATGTTCGCGGAGGACGGTTCGTTCGACGTCGACGCGCTCGAGGCCGCCTGCGACAAGCTCATCGAGGAGCAGGGCCGCGTGCTCCTGTTCCTCAACACGCCGTGCAACAACCCGACGGGCTACTCGCTCGACGACCACGATTGGGAGCGCTTGATCCCGGTGCTCGCCGCCGCGGCCGAGCGCGCGCCCGTCGCGATCTTGCTCGACCTCGCCTACGCGAAGTTCTCGGCGCCGGACTCGACGCGTTGGACCGACCACGTCGAACGGCTGCTCGGTAAGGCCACCTTGCTCTTCGCGTGGACCGCGTCGAAGGCCTTCGCGCAGTACGGCGCGCGCGTCGGCGCGCTCGTCGCGGTCGAGCAGGACGACGAAGAGCGCGCGCGCATCAAGAACGCGATCGGGTATTCGTGCCGCGGAACCTGGTCGAACTGCAACCACCTCGGGATGCTCGCCGTGACCGAGCTCCTGACCGACCCCGCGCTGCGCGCCGCCTGCGACGCCGAGCGCGAGAAGCTGTGCCGTCTGCTCGACGAGCGCGTCCAGGTCTTCAACGAGCTCGCGTCGAAGGCGGGGCTGGCGTATCCGCGCTACGAGGGCGGCTTTTTCGTCGCCGTCTTCACGCCGAACGCGAAGAAGACCTCCGAGGTCATGCGTGAGCGCGGCGTCTTCGTCGTGCCGCTGCAGACGACGGCCGTGCGCGTCGCGGTGTGCTCGACGAAGGTCGACGACATGCCGCGTTTGGTCGACGCGCTGGTCGCGGGCATCGCGGCGAGCTGAGCCTCGCGTGAGCGGCGTCTTCCTCAACCCGCGCTGCGACGACGGGCCGATCGGAGGCGGCGGTTCGTCCGAGCCGCGGCGCCTGCACCGACGCCTGCCGGGGTACGAGGTGACGCCGCTGCAGCGCGTGCCGACGCTCGCCCGCGCGCTCGGTGTCGGCGAGGTGTTCGTGAAGGACGAGACGTCGCGCCTCGGCTTGCCGGCCTTCAAGATCCTCGGCGGCGCGTGGGGCGTCTATCGAGCCCTCGAACGCTTCGCGGGCGAGCGCTTCGATCCCGACGCGTCGTTCGAAGAGCTGCGCGCACGGGTGAAGACGCTCGGACCGCTGACGCTCGCGACCGCGACGGCCGGCAACCACGGGCGTGGCGTCGCGCGCGTCGCGCGGCTGCTCGGGCTCGCTGCCGAGATCACCGTGCCGGCGGGCACGCAACCGGCGCGCATCGAGGCGCTCGTCGCGGAGGGCGCGCGCGTGATCGAGTTCGGCGGCGACTACGACTCCGCGGTCGTGCAGGTGCTCGGCACCGCCGACGAACGCACGCTCGTCATCCAGGACAACGCGACGGAAGCCGAGTCGGACATGGTGCGCTGGATCGTCGAGGGGTACGGGACCTTGTTCCACGAGCTCGACGAGCAGCTCGTGCGCGCCGGCAAGGTCGCGAGCACCGTCTTCCTTCCCGTGGGCGCGGGCGCGCTCGCGGCGGCGGGGATCGCGCACTTCCGCGCCGCGACGCGTGCGGCGCGTCCGATCGTGGTTGGCGTCGAGCCGACGGACGCGGCGTGCGCCTTGGCCGCGCTGCGGGCCGGCGAAGTCGTACGCGTCGACGGCCCCCAGCGTTCGATCATGGCCGGGATGAACTGCGCGCGGATCGCGGCGCCGGCGTGGCCCTACCTGCGCGATGGGATGCGCGCGATCGTCACGATCGACGATGGTGCGTGCCGCTCGGCGATGACCGAGCTGCGCGAGCTCGGCATCGAGGTCGGCGAGTGCGGAGCGGCGGGGCTGGCCGGGCTCGAGCGAGCGGCTGTGTGCGACGAGCGTGAGGCGCTCGGACTCGGCGCCGACGCGACCGTCGTCCTGCTCGCGACGGAAGGTCGGACGTCCGGCGACTAGTCGGTTTCGTTCGCGATTCGGATCATCGCCGCGAGGCTGCGTTCGACGTCGTCCGGCGTCGTCGACCACGACGACACGGCGATGCGCATCGCCGTCCGTCCGCGCCACGTGGTCCCGCCCGCCCAGCACGTGCCGTCGCGCTGGATGGCTTCGATGACGCGTGACGTCCGCTCGTCGGCGCCGAACGAGACGAGCACCTGGTTGAGCTCGACGTCGGCCAGGATTTCGTAGCCCGCTGCGGCGAGCCCGTCGGCGAAGCGCTTCGCGAACACGCAGCAGCGCTCGACGAGGTCGGCGACACCGGAGCGTCCGAGCGAGCGCAGGGCCGCCCACACCTCGATCCCGCGCGCGCGGCGGGACATCTCGGGAGTCGCGTCCGCCGGGTCGGGCGCGACGTCGGGGACGATGTACGGCGCGTGGAAGCGCATCGCCGTGCGCAGCGCATCGCCGTCGCGGCAAATCACGACGCCCGAGTCGTACGGGACGTTGAGCCACTTGTGCGCGTCGAGCGACCACGAGTCGGCGCCCTCGCAACCGGCGGCGAGGTGCGCGCGCTTCGGCGCTGCCGCGGCCCACAGTCCGAAGGCGCCGTCGACGTGCACCCACGAACCGGAAGCCCGCGCGTGCGCGCAGATCTCGCCCGCCGGGTCGAAGGCTCCGCTGTTCACGTTGCCCGCGTTGATGCAGATCAGCGCCGGTTCGTCGAGCTTCGGCAGCGCGTCGGCGCGCATGCGGCCCTGGTCGTCGATCGGAATGCGCTCGACGCGCTCGCGCCCGAAGCCGACCAGACCGAGCGCTTTCAGCAAGCTGATGTGGACCTCGTCGCCGACGAGCACGCGCAACTCCGGTGCGCCGAACATGCCGCGGGCGTCGACGTCCCAACCCTGCGCGAGCAAGAGCGACCGGCGCGCCGCGATCACGCCCGAGAGGTTCGCCATCGTCGCGCCGGTGGTGAATCCCACGGCGCAGTTCGGGTCGAGCGAGAGCGCGTCGAGCATCCACCCGCTCGCGATCTGCTCGAGCCTCGCGCCGATGGGGGAGACGCGCGCGAGCCCCGCGCACTGGTCCCAGGCCGAGGCGAGGACGGCCGCGCCCGTGCACGCCGGAAGCGAGCCGCCGATGACGAAGCCGAAGTAGCGACCGCCGGTCGTTGCGGCGGTCGCCGGCGAGCCGTACTCGTCGAGCAGGCTCAGTACGTCGTGCGGATCGGACGGGCCGTCGGGGAACGCGCCGCCGAGCGCGTCCGTGGCCGCGATCGCGGCGGGCGTCGGAAACACGTCGCGGTCGTCGATCGTGCGGAGGTAGCGCTGTCCGCGCTCGGCCGCGTCGGCGACGAGCGCGGCGGACTGTTCCAGGGCGTGTTCTGTCTTCACGGGTCTCTCGTTCATCATGTTCCTCTGGCGAGTGTTCGTACTTCCTCCGCGCAACCGATCGAGAGCGTCACTCCCGCGCCGCCGTGTCCATAGCAGTGCACGACGGGCGTGCCCGAAGCGAGGTGTTCCAGTTCGAGCCGCACGCCCGTGCGGCCGGGGCGCAGGCCGACGGCGACGTCGCGCGGCTCCTCTTGCGGGATGCGTTCGTCGCGCGCCGCGCAGCGCCGCAGGATGTCGCGCGTGACGTTCGCGTCGGGTGTCCGCCCTTCCGCGCCGCGCACGTTCGTTCCGCCGAGCACGACGTCGTTGGAGCGCGGCACGATGTAGCCGAACTCGGCGTCGCTCAGCCGGAACAGCTCCCAGGTGTCGCGACCGAACGACGGAACGCGGACGACCTGGCCCTGGATCGGGAAGACCGCGTCGTCGGAGCACAGCTCGCGCGCGCCCAGGCCGCAGCAGTTCACGATCAAATCGGCCTCCGCCTCGACGTCGGCGAGCGCGGCGAGCGTGCGCGGCTCGATCGCGACCCCGAAGCCGGCGAGTTCGCGCTCGAGCCACGCGAGGTAGACCGGCGTTTCGATGATCGGCACGGTAAAGGCGCGCCCGACCGTGAACGGCGCGGGGATCTCCTCGGCGCGCAGGTCGCGCACGCCGAGGGCACGCATCCACGGTGGACTGGCGCCGAAGGCGTCGACATCCAGGTCCACCCCGGCGCACAGCGCAACACCCGTGGTCGCGTCCTGCGCGAGCTCCCGGAACACCTCGAGCGAGCGCAAGGCCCAGGGAGTGACGCGTTCCTCGGGCTCGACCTCATAGGGAAGCCAAAGCGCGGCGGCGACCGACGAAACGACGCGCTCGGGACGCTCGCTCGCGACGATGCGCACACGCGCCCCGTCGCGCGCGAGTTCGAGCGCGCTCGTCAGTCCGACCACGCCCGCGCCGACCACGACGGCCCTCAACGGCCCGCCTTCGACGAGGGAAAGTCCTCGATGATCGGATAGTCGCGCCACCCCTCGAAGTCGAAGTGCCACCACTCGCCGGGGTAGACCGTGAAGCCCTCGGCCTCCATCGCGTGGCGTAGGACCCCGCGGTACCAGCGCTCGCGCGCCGTGCCGCCGGGATAGTCCGGGGACGCGCGCGGCGAGAACTCGTCGTAGCCGCTGACCATCGGAACCGGCGCGCCGGTCGCGCGGTCGTAGAGCGTGAGGTCGATGGCGCATCCCCGGTTGTGGCGCGAGCCCTCGGCCGGGTCTGCCACGAACTCGCGCAAGTGTTCGGGCGTCGCGTCCCAGAACATCTTCGTCACGCGCCACGGTCGGAAGGCGTCGTGAATCAGAAGCCCGAGGTTCTGGCGGGCGAGGCGGTCGCGCACACGCACGAGCGCGGCGGCCACGGGGCGCTGGGCCCACGCCTCGGGCGCCCCGTAGAGCGCGGCGCCGAGGAAGTTGTTCGTCGTCGCGTAGCGGATGTCGAAGCGCAAGCCCTCGATGGCGCGCAAGTCGACCAGGTCCGCCGGCAGCTTGTCCGTTTCGAGTGGCGGCGTCGCGTTCGCGGCGTCGCGGCGCAGGACGTCCATCGTCGCGAGCGGAACGATGCGAAAGGTCTCGTCGTTCTCGCCGTCGAGCCAGCGGCGCTCGAACGGAAACCCGGCGATCCGAATCCGCGCGACGCGACCGAAGTTGCCGCGCTCGAAGAGGAGCTCTGCGCCGGCGCGGACGCCGCCTTCCGGAAAGCGGAAGGGGCCGGGCGCGCGCCCCTCCAGCGCGACGGCGTTCGCCTGTCCGAGGCGCGCGTGCAGGCGGCCGTCCTGCTCGAACAGGAGGAAGCCGGTCCCCTCGGCGCCGTATTCGCCGAGCCACTCACGCAGCGCGGGCGGACAAGGCGCCGGCAAGGGGGCTGCGTACGGATGCAGGGCGTCGTCGACGGTCGCGCACCCGAGCGCGAGCGCCGCGGCCCCGGCAACGACGGCGCGCAGGCACCGCAGCGGCGTGCGCGAGCGTCGTGTGTGCGTCGAAGCGGACATCGCGGCACGTGATAGCACGTCACACGCGGTCGAGCCAGTTCGCGGCGATTGCTCACCATCGGTCGTTGTCTTCGCCCGTGCCGCTCGGCTCCAATACAGACATGGCGAACGAAGTTCGACGTCGCGTACGCGCACTCGGAACCCGAGCCCTGTGCGCCGTGCTCGCGACGTTCGCGCTCGGGAGTTCGTCGCACGCCGGACTCGGGACGATCGAGGACGGCAAGCTCAACCTGCTCGTTTACTTTGCGTACGACGAGACGGACCCGATGTCGTGGGAGCCGGTGTTCACCGAGTACTCGCGCCTGCTGCTGAACGCGACCGAGGGCGGACTGCAACTCGGCACCGTGCAGTTCACCGTGTGCCCCGACTTCCAGGACGAAGCGGATGTCTGGGTGCTGAACGATTTCAGCGGCGCGCGCGCGCACCTCTTCGGACTCGGCCAACGCGGACTGCACATCACGATCTCGCAGACGCACAAGTCGACGAGCGGCGGCGCGCTCGGACAGTTCGGCCTCGCGCACGAGACCGGTCACTACGTCTGGGGTTGCTACGACGAGTATCGCGGCTGGGTCGGCAACGTGATGAAGAGCGACCCGAACCACAACTGCACGCTGTCGCCCAGCACGGTCGCGTGTCTGATGGATGGCGGAACGACCGTGTCGCCGGAGAACACGCGCACCGAGTTCTGCACGAGCAAGGCGACCGGATTCCCGGGGACGGTGCACAACACCGGCGTCATGGTGATCTCCGGCGGGGGCGTCAAACTCGTCGCGGCGAAGACGGACCAGGAGTACTACCTGGGGCGCTCGTGTTGGGAGCAGATCCAGCTCAGCGGACGCGGCGGCCTGACGCATCCGCCGAGCGAGCCGCCGCAGTCGATCCTTCCGCACGACCCGGTCGTGTTCGACCTCGCGCGCTTCCAAGGCGACCTGGCGATCGCGATCGTGCTCGATCGATCGGGGAGCATGTCGGCCGAGGGGCGGCTCGACAACGCCGTGCTCGGCGCGAAGAGCGCGGTCGGACTCCTGCGCGACGGCGAGGGGCTCGCGATCGTCGCGTTCGATGACACGCCGCAGACGATCTTTCGCTCGTCGTCGATGTCGGACGCGAACAAGGCGAACGCGAACGCCGCGCTCGACGCACTCGTCGCGGGCGGCGGGACGTCGCTCGGGACCGCGCTGCAGGCCGCGGTGTCCGAGCTCGCATCGCTCTCCGGTTGCGTCGAGCCGATCGTCGTCATCTCCGACGGGGTCAGCGCCGACCCGCAGGCGGACGATCCGACCATCCTGGCCGCGCTCAACGCCGGCGATCACGCGGTGTATGCGGTCGCCGTCGGCAGCTTCGCCGACGTGGCCGCGCTCAACGCCGTCGCGACCGCGACCGGCGGCCAGTTCTTCGCGGTGGACGACGCGTCCGAGCTGCCGGGCGTGCTCGCGTCGATCTTCGCGAGCGCCGGCTACGGAACGCCGGTGCTCGAGAGCTACGAGGAGGGGGTTCCCGCGCTCGGCGTGCGGTCGCGCGCGTTCGACGTCGGCGAGAACGTCGAGGCGCTGCGCGTCTCGCTCGCGTTCGCCGACGGCGCTGACCTCGGGCTGAGCCTCCGGACGCCCTCCGGCGACACGTTCGCGTTCGCGACGCCGCCGGCCGGTGTCACGACCTTCGCGTCCGGCGTGCAGAAGACGATGACCGTCGCGCGGCCCGAGCCGGGAACGTGGACGGCGACGGTGGACGAGTCGTTCGGCGTCGCGGCTTCGTTCGACCTCCTCGCCTACGTCGAGGGGCTCGCGCTCGACATCACGACGAGCGTGGCCGAGCCGAGCGTCGCGTTCCCCGCGCCGATGCGCGTGTCGGTCCACGTCGTCGCCGGCGTTCCCGTTGGCGACGCGCGCGTCACGGGCGAGGTCCGGCGGCCCGATGGCTTCCATGTCGCGGTGACGTTCCACGACGACGGCAGCGCGGCACACGGCGACGCGGTCGCGGGCGACGGCGTCTACAGCACGCTGTTCGCGCGCTACGGCGGCGACGGCGCGTACGCGTTCCAGATCGAGGTCGACGGAACGAACGCGATGGCGGCGTCGAACCTCGAGTGCGGCGTATACGGAGCGGGCGAGGACGGGCAAACGCCCATGGTCATCCCGCCGTTCCGCGCGTGCACGAGCCGCACGGTGCTTCTGTCGGGCGCGCCGACGGTGCCGAGCTCGGGCAGCGCCACGCTGCGCGCCCACGACGTGCTCGCGCCGGCGTTCGACGTCGACCTCGAGCGCGCGCCGGTACCGATCGCCGGCTTCGTCCTCGACGTCGCGCCCGACGAGCCGCTCTTCCTCGCGTCGATCGACGTCGACATCCGCCGCCCCGGCGACGCGATTTCCGAGGCGAGCTTCGTCGAGCTGCACCTCGACGCCGACGCCGACGGCCGCATCGATGTGCCGTCCGTTCCGCTCGCGATCGGCAGCGTGACGGGCGGTCGCTCGACGCTCCGCTTCGCGAGCGCGACCGGAGCGCTCGCGTTCCTCGGCGCCGGGGACAGCCACTGGTTCCTGCTCACCGCGGGCGGCGGCATCGAGCCGCAGCCCGCGCAGGGGCGCCTCGCCGCGTCCCCCGGAGCGGCGGGCGGCACGACGTCGCTCGGCGCCGGCTCGGGCGCCGCGCACGGCGTCGCCCTCGCGTTGCTCGTGCTCGTCGCCGTGCGCGCATCGAGGCGCGAGAACGCACCTCGGGCGTGGCGTGCGGCGAGCGTGCTCGCGCTCTTCGCCGCGCTCGCCATCGCGTTCCCCGCGTGCTCGGGCGGTGACCACGGCGGCGACGCGCTCGAGCTGCGCGCGTCCGCCACCGGGATCCAGTTCGAGGGCGCCGTCACGGGCAACGCGATCCGTGCGTCGGGCCCCGCGCTGCGCTTCTCGACGCGCCTCGAATAGCGCTCCGGACACTCAAGGGCCGCGCCTCGAACGTCGATGGAGCGCGTGGAGCTCCGTGTTCGCCGGAGCTCCCGATCCCCGTGCGATCCCACCGCTCCAAGCCCCGTCGTAACGCCACGCTTCGCACGCTCGCGAGCATCGCGGCGGCCGTGCTCGTCGCGGCCTGTGGAGGTGGCGGCGGCGGAGGCGGAGGGGGTGCTGCGAAGGGCGGCCTGGTCGCGCCGGGTGGCGTGTCGCTCCTGCCCCCCGCAGGCGCTGTGACACCGCCGAATCCCGGCGGCTTCGCGAGCGACGCGGCCTACTTCACGGACGCGGTGTTCGAAGAGGTCTACGATCGTTCGCTCGACGAGCTCGGTCGGATCGGCGCGATGCTGCGCGTGCCGGGCGCGAGCGGTGCAGCCGAGCTCCTGAACGCCGAGACGTACGCGGTCCAAGCGAACGCCCTGCCCGTCGCGCGCGGCGCGAGCATCCGCGCATCCGCCACCGCGCGCGGTCGCTCGTTCGCGGCGCGCGCTGCGGACTACGAACTGTGGTCGGTCGACAGCACGCGCACGGGCGGACCGCACGACGTGGCCGCGTGGCTTCCTCGCGTGGACGTCGAGTTCGGCGCGCAGACCGTCTTCTTCGACGCATCGATCTCGTCGTCCGTGTCGGCCGCGCGACCGTTCGGCGTGATGCAGCTCGACTACGCCGGCGCGGCCGATGCCGCGTCGCTCGGCGCCCCAGGCTTCTCGGGCAGCTTCGCGTCCTACGGCGGCTCGAAGTCCGCCTCCGGCTTCCGCGTGTTCGAAGCCGCGGGCGACTTGACCGCGGTTCCGGCGCCCGGCGAGCGCGCGAGCGAGGTGCAGGCGGCGGTCGAGCTCGACGTGTCGGGTGCGTCCGGACGCGCGCGCGTGTTCCGGCGCGAACGCTTCGACGACGGCGGCGGGGACTCCGGCATCGTGGCCTCCGAGTGGTTGCTCGAGTTCGACGCGGACACGGTCGTGCGCAGCCGCGACGGAGCGCCCGCGGAGGCGTTTTCGCGCGCCGCGCCCGAGCGACACGCGTGGAGCTATGGCTTGTACGCGCCGGGCGGCCCGGACGCGGGGGAGCGCATCGACGTCGCGAACGGCTTGGGCGTGCGCACGGCGGGCGGGGTGCGCGGTTGGCTCGGTCCGTTCGGGCTGTGGTTCCCGCCGGGGGTGACGGTGCTCGATGGCGACGACGTCGTGCACGACGCGTGGGGTGCGAGCGAGGAGGTGCACTACACCGTGCGCCGCGCGCCCGGGCGTCTCGTACGCATGACGAAGAACACGCTCGACCTGACGGAGCTCGACGACCAGGTCTTCGAGTGGTTCGAGACCGACGCGATGCTCGGCACGACGACGCTCTACGAGGTCACCTACGACAGCATGGCGAGCGCGTGGACGAAGCTCGCCGTCTTCGACGAACCGTCGTCCGCGTTCGTCGCGCTCACGCCCACGGAGCTCGTCGACATCGCGTCGGAGGGAGCGCTGCCGCTCTACTCGACGGCGCTCGGTGGTCCGGTCGCGTTCGTCGACGGGAACACCTACGTCACGTGGTACGAGCTCGAGATCGTGGACGGATCCGATCCCGTCTTCGGCGGCGGCGCCACCGAGCTCGAGCTCTTCGGCTTCATGGATTGCCTGCGCAGCGGGCTGACCGCGGCCGAGGTCGAGGCGGGCGACATCGAGCTCGCCGATGCGACGGATCCGACGGACGGGCACCGCTTCGTCTTCGCGCAGAGCGACCTGACGCTGTACCACGACCCGACGAAGACCGGAATGCCGCTGGAGCGCGTCGGGCTCGCCGACGGCGAAGTGCCGGCGAGCGGGTTGTTCGCGTGGGGCATGACGAGCGGTCCGCTCATCGCCGCGTCAAGCGTGCCGTCGGGAACGGTCGAGGGCGTGTGGGACGTGGACGAGCTCTACGTGTGGGAGACGGGCGCGAACGCATGGAACGCGTTCGGGGGCCTGGTCGACATGGGTGGTGACTTCGTCGATGTGCCGTTGCCGGCGCGGTTCGCGTACCGGCACTCGACGCTTCGCGATCGCAACGCGAGCGCGGCCTACGACGGGCGCTGCTTCGTGCTCGAGTTCGATCGCACACACGGCGTCGTCGGCTTCCCGCGCGTCGGTTACGACCTCGACGGGGACACCGAGCCCGATCGCTTCGTTCCGGCCGTCAGCCTCGCCGACGGAGTGATGCTCGGTCCGATCGGGAGCGAGGCCGTCGTCAAGGCGGTCGAGCTCGAGGAGTGGTTGACGCCGGACGCCGGATATGCGGGTGCGCTGACCGTGTTCGCGGCGAACGACCTCGTCGTGCCGGATGTGCGCGACTACACGACGCCGGCGATCGGCACCGCACCCGTCGTCGTACAACCGCCGCGCGTGGTGAGCGGCGAGATTGTCGGTCCGCTCGTCGTCGAGTAACGACGCGGCGCGTTTCCGCGGGAAGGAGGGCAACCGGGTGGGGGATCGGGCGGTCGTGAAAGCACCGACCGGGTCTCGATCGTGCACCACCTCACTCCTTCCTACCTTGTTCGATGTGCGGCCCTGGCGGGCCCGTTCGTTCTCTTCGCCCACGCGCTCGGACTGCCCCTGGCGTCGACGGCGTCGAGAACGGCCGGGTTCGCCCGGACCCCGGACGTGCGGTCGGTGGACGACGACGGCCACGCGCTGACGGAGGCCGAGTTCGACGACCTCGTGCTGCGGACGCGGAGCGGGAACAAGTGGACGCGCAAACGCGCGCTCGAGCACTTGGCCGAGAGCGGCGACGCGCGCGGTTGGGAGCTGATCGTCGCCGCGCTCGCGGATCGCAAGGGCGAGGTGGCGGACACGGCGCAGCTCGTCCTCGCCGGCATCCGCTCGAGCGCCGCGCTCGAACGCCTCGGGTCGAAGGACGCTCTGCGGGCGCGGGACGAGTGGGTGCGGCGGCGTGCGGCGGAAGCGCTCGGGCGCCTGGCGGACGACGTCGATCCGGAGTCCGTGGCGCGGATGCTGGTCGGCGCGCTGGGCGACAAGGACCCCGAGGTCCGGCGCATGGCGCTGTGGTCGGTCGAGCGGCGCGCGCGACGCGGCCTGTGCGCGTTGAATCCAACCGGAGACGAGACGCCGCTGCACGCCGCCGTGCGGACCCGGCTCGCGCGGGAACGCGAGCACGGCGTGCGCGCGCGCGCCCTGGCGGCGTACGCGGCGCTCGATCCGACCGCCGCGCGTGACATCGTGCGGCGCGAGCTCGACGCGCGTCACGCGGCTGCGCGGTGCATGGCGACCGCGCTCGTGCCCGAGCTGTTCGCGGCGGACGACGCGATCGATTGGGTGCGTCCGCGCGCGCTCGACGCCGAGCGCGCGGTGCGCGTCCAGGCGATCGACGCGCTGGCGCGGTTGGGAACGCGTGCGGCGCTCGCGGCCATGATCGAGCGCCTCGCCGACGATATGGACGATGCGGACGCGCTCGACGAACGTGGCGCGCGCCGCATCGTCGAGCACCTGCGACGCGTGTCCGGACGGAAGCACCGCCGGGATCCACGGCCGTGGCGGGACTGGGTGGCGGGGCTTCCGGACAACTGGCGCGCGCCGAGCGATGGAGGCAGCGCGCTCGATCCGGACGACGACGTCGAGCGCAGCGTGAGCGAGGTGTCCTTCGGTGGGCTGCCGATCCTCTCGACGCGGTTGACGTTCCTCATCGACCTCTCGGGTTCGATGTGGACCGTGCGGCCGGATGGTCTCACGCGCAAGCAGGTCGTCGAGGAGATGCTGCGCGAAGCGCTCGAGCGCTTGCCGGAGAGCACGCGCTTCAACGTGATTCCGTTCACCGAGCGCCCGCGACCGTTCAAGGACGAGCTCGTCCGCGCGTCGCGCAAGAACGTCCGCGCGGCGATCGAGTTCTTCGAGGACTGCAACGAGCGCGGCACGGGCAACTTCTGGGACGCCGCCATGCTCGCCTGCGCCGACCCGGACGTGGACACGCTGCTGGTGCTCACCGACGGGGCGCCGACCGGCGGCCGGCGCCACCGGCTCGAGCTGATGGTGCCGCTGTTCGCCGAGTTCGACGCGACGCGCAAGATCGCCGTCGACTCGCTCTTGATCGACGCGAAGACGAGGGAACTCGACGCGTGGGACCAGCTGGCGCGGCTCACGGGAGGGCACTCGATGCCGATCGATCTGTAACGGGACTTGACGGGCGCGCGCGCACCGCGACGATCGTCGCCATGCCGATCGCCCTGACACGCGCCGCCGCGCGCGAGCTCGACCGGCGCGCGATCGAAGAGCACGGGATCGCGTCGCTGGTCCTGATGGAGAACGCGGGGCGCGCGTGCGCCGAGCGCGTGCTCGCCCTGCGCGGCGCTGCGCCGGAGCACGTCCTCGTGCTGGCGGGTCCGGGCAACAACGGCGGCGATGGCTTCGTGATCGCGCGGACGCTGCACAACCGCGGCGTACAGAGCGCGGTCCGCTTCTTCGGCGATCGCGCGCGCCTCGAATCCGGTTCGCCCGATGCGCGCGAGAACGCGCGGCTCTGGGAGGACCTCGGCGGCGAGCTCGTGCTCGCGCCGCCGGGAGTCGACGCGGCGCTCGACCTCGCCGCGCCGTCCGTCGTCGTCGACGCGCTGTTCGGAACGGGTCTCGACCGTCCGCTGTCCGGTGGGTTCCTGGAGCTCGTTCGCGCCGTCAACGCGGCGCGTCGCCCGACGCTCGCCGTGGACCTCCCGAGCGGGCTGGACGCGGACACGGGCGAGCTGCTCGGGGACGCGATCCGCGCGACGACGACCGTTACGTTCGTCGCGCCGAAGGTCGGCTTCGCGCGCGGCGACGGCCCGCGCGTTTGCGGCGAGGTCGTCGTCGCCGAGATCGGGATCCCGCGCGCCTACCTCGACGCCGCGAAGTAGGCCGCGAGGTCCGCGCGCAGCATGCGCCGCACCTGGTGGTGGAAGAAGAACGCCGGCGCGACCGCGTCCGGGTGCGCGGCGAGCCAGCGCTCCTGCGCATCGACGGCGGCGCCGCGCGACGCGTCGTGTGTCATCGCGTAGTCGACGAGCCGTGGATCGGGGCCCGCGAGCAGGCGCTCGACGAACTCGACATCGAAGACCTCGCCCTGGCTCGCGAGCACATGCAGCGCGAACGCCGTGCGCTCGGGGCTCGCGCCGTGCACGGACCCGTCGGCGATGCGCCGTGCGTCCCGCGTCGACAGGTGCGGCGCGAACCAGCCGCACAGGTTGAGCGCGACGAGTGACGCGAGCGCGACGACGAGCGCGCGCGGCGAAGCGGCGGGGGTGCGCTCGCTCAAAATCCGCGCCCTCCGATGAAAAGGATCTCGCGCAGGTTGATCAGCCACGCGGCGCCGAGCGCCGCCCACGCGGCCCACGCGAGGCGGCGGGAAGCCGGCGACGGCGCGGGTGCGCCGTCCCGCCCTGCGATCCACCCTGCGCCGAGGACGATCAGCAGCGGCTCGATCGGCAGGCGATAGCGCGACATGCTGACGACGGCCGCGCCGGCGAGGAACGTGGCGCAATAGGCGAGCAGCGTCCAGCGCCGGCGCCCGTTCGCGACGCCGAGGAAGAGCCCCCCGAGCCCGGCGACCAGAACGACGCACGTTTGCGCCACGCTCGTGAACGCGAGCGCGCGCCGCACCCACGGCGACGCGATGGAGCCGGAGTACACCTCGAGCCGGTGGTGACGATGGAAGAAGTTGAGCGGCGTGAACCAGTCGGCGACTTTCTTGATCCGCGAGCGCACGAAGAACCCGGGATGCGCGCGGGCGAACGCCTTGCCGCGCGCGACGTTGTCGGCGTTGCGCGCGAGCGTGTTCGGCGCCTCGGAACGGCTCCATTGGAGCGCGTCGGGTGGAGGCTCGACGAACCAGCGTCCGAAGGAAGCGCTCTCCGTAACCGTCGTCATCGCCGGCGCGCCCGCGTAGTCGAAGTTGACGTAGCCCGCGTTCCAACCCTGGTACATGTTCTCGCCCAGCGTCGCGCCGCTCGGAGCGAAGCGGCCGTACACCGACGTCGTTCGCGCGCTCCACGGGGCCAACACCGCCGTCGCTGCGAGGACGAGCACGGCGGCGAGGCCGACGCGGACGCGCAACGTGTCGCGCGTTCCGGCGGCGACGAGCACCGCGGGAAGGAATGCGAGCAGCGGGAGCGGCGCCTCCTTGAACAGGCACGCCACGCCGATCAGTGCGCCGGACGCGAGCGCGTCGCGCAGCGGACGACGCGCGTCGCCGTCGACCAGGCGCAGAAAGAGCGCGAGCGCCGGGAGCAGCGCGGCGAGGAAGAGCGTCTCGGGCCACAGATAGTGCGTGAAGCCGATCAACGGCAGGTACACGGCCCAGGCGGCGGCCGCCCACTTCGCGGCGCGCGCCGAGAACAGTCGCGCCGCGAACCACGCGATCGAGCCGCCGACGACGCCCGACAAGAGCACCTGTCCGAGCTTCGCCGCGAAGATGCCCGCCTCGCCGAACGCGGCGAGGAACGGAGCGAGGTAGGCCGGGTATCCGGGCGGCCAGACCCAACCCGGCGAGCCGAGGTAGAAGCCGAAGTGGTTCCAGCTGACAGCCTGGTAGACGTACTGTCCCTCGTCGGCCCAGAGCTCGAGCGGAGTGACCCACCAGAGGAACGCGAGTCGCACGCCGACGCCGGCGAGGAGGATGGCGCGTAGCTGCCGGCGGTCGTTTCGAGTCATCTCGTCATGCGAGCGACGCGCATCGCGTGGTTATCATACCGCCACCCCGCCGTGCTTCGAACGCTACGCAACACCGTTCTGTACTTCGTGCTCGCGGCGGCGACGTTCGTCTGCGTCGCCGGCGTGATCCGCGGGTTCGTGCCGTGGCCGGTCGGGCTCGGATTGCAGGCGAAGATGGAGTACTACGCCGCGCACGCGGACGAGTACGACACGCTGATCATCGGGTCGAGCCGCACGGTGCGCGGGCTCGACAATTCGCTGGTCGAGGAGTACCTGGCGGAGGCCGGCGTCGAGCTGCACTCCTTCAACATGGCGGTGGGGGGCATGCGCACGTTCGAGCAGGACTTCGTCTTGCACGAGGTGCTCGCGTCGAAACCCGCGTCGCTGCGCCGCATCTTCTTCGAGGGGGGACCGGTCGGGATGGGGCTGCGCGAGGATCACGTGTTCCGCGCGCCGCCGAACCTCGAGACCGAGCGCGGCGTGTACTGGCATTCGCTCGGCGAGACGCTGAACGTGCTGGGCGCGATCCGCGCGCTGCCGCTATCGAGCTGGCGCAAGGTCGAGCTCGCGACGACGCACATTCTGCTCTGCGCTTGGAAGTACTCGAACTACGGAAAGGGCGAGACGATCCTCGAGCGCATCCGCACCTCGCCGAAGCGTGAGAGGATTCGGGCGGACGCGCTGCGGCGCATCGCCGAGCGGTCGGGGCACGAGGGGCTCGAGCAGGCGACCGGGCGCGAGCGGTCCAGGGAGATCACGGAGCTGCTCGACGATCCGGCGCCGTTCGACGCGCGCATGCGCGCGATCCCGGAGGAGAACGCGATGCAGGTGCCGTTCGAAACGGTCCACCTCGGCGTGTACCGCAAGCAGTTCGCCGCGGCCGCGGCGGCGGGCGTCGACCTCGTGTACTTCGTGCCGCCCGGCTACGAGGGCAGTCCGGAGCGCAGCCGGCTGCACGAGGCGGGCGAGATCCCGGTGCTGCTCGACTTCAACGACCCCGCCAAGTATCCGGAGCTCTTCCGGCTCGACCACCGCTTCGACAAGGGGCACCTCAACCGCGCGGGCGTCGTGGCGTTCAGCCGCGCGTTCGCGGACGCCGTCGCCGCGCTCGACTCCGGGACGAGAAAGGGCGCCGAGTAGATGCTCTTCACCGAGGCTCGGTTCTTCGCGTTCTTCGCGCTCGTGCTCGGCGTCCACTGGGCGTTGCGCGGGCATCGGGCGCGCAAGTTCTGGCTGCTCGCCGCGAGCTATGCGTTCTACGCCGGCTGGGACTTTCGCTTCCTGTCGCTGATTCTGACGTCGACGTGCATCGACTACGTCGTCGGTGTGCAGCTCGATCGGACCGCCGATCCGAAAGCGCGCAAGCGCTGGCTGCGTCTGAGCCTCGCGGGCAACCTCGGGATGCTCGGCGCGTTCAAGTACTTCGGGTTCTTCGTCGAGTCGGCCGTCGACTTCGCGCAGCTGCTCGGAATGCACGTGTCGCAGCCGACGCTCAACATCATCCTGCCCGTCGGAATCAGCTTCTATACGTTCCAGACGATGAGCTACACGATCGACGTGTACCGTCGGAACCTGCGCCCCGTCACGGACTTCCCCGACTTCGCGTTGTTCGTCGCGTTCTTCCCGCAGCTCGTCGCGGGCCCGATCGTCCGCGCGATCGACTTCCTGCCGCAGCTGACGAAGAAACGCGTGTTCGCGCGCGACGTCGCGGTCCGCGCGAGCCTCTCGCTGTTCCTTTGGGGCTTCGTCAAGAAGGCGTGCGTCGCCGACAACGTCTCCGAGATCGTCGACCGCCTCTTCGCGAATCCGGAGGCGTTCTCGGCCAGCGGCACGTGGATCTCCGTCGCGCTCTACCACGTCCAGGTCTACTGCGACTTCTCCGGGTACAGCGACATGGCGATCGCGACGGCCGGGTTGCTCGGGTATCGGCTGACCGAGAACTTCGACTTCCCGCACTTCGCGCCGAGCATCGGGCTCTTCTGGCGTCGCTGGCACATCAGCCTGACGAGTTGGGTGAAGGACTACGTCTACGTTCCGCTCGGCGGCGGGCGGGTCGGCTGGGCGCGTCGCATCCGCAACGTGTACGTGGTCATCCTGTCCGTGGCGGTTTGGCACGGCGCGGGGTGGCACTACATCCTGTTCGGCTTCATGCACGCGACGATGGTCTCCGTCTGCCACTGGTGGAGGCACTCGCGCCTGCGCGCGGGCATCCTGGGCCGCGTGATCGTGCCGATCAGCTGGCCGCTCACGACGTTCTTCCTGCTCGCCGGGTGGCCGATGTTCCGCGCGGGCACGGTCGCGGAGTCGGCGCCGATCTACCGCACGATGTTCGGCCTCGAGCCGGGCGGCGCGCGCGGCGTCGATCCCGCCTGGGCTTGGTTCGTGCTCGCCGCGACGGTCGTGCACTTCGCGTTCTACAAGCGCTTCCTCTTCAAGCGCTTCGCCGCGCTTCCGCACTGGGCGTTCTCGATCGTCTACGGTGGAGCGTGGGCGCTCGTGCTCCCCTGGGTCGCAACGGGGTACAAGCCGTTCATCTACTTCCAGTTCTGATGACCCGCCTGCGCAACAAACTGCTCGTCGCGGCGCTGTCGCTGCTCGTGCCGCTCGCCGTCGTCGAGCTCGGCCTGCGCATCGCCGGCTACGATCCGTTCGGGGACATGCTCTCCGGCATGCGGGACGAACCGGGCGAGCTCCTCTCGAAGGACTTCCTGCGCGAGTCGGATGACGAGGTGCTCGTGTACGAGCTCGCGCCGAACGCGAAGACGCACGCGTGGGAGGCGGACATCGAGACCAACGCCTACGGCTTTCGCGATCGAGAGTACGCGCTCGAGAAGCCGGCGGGCGTCGAGCGCATCGTCGCGCTCGGGGACTCGGCGACCTTCGGCGTGAAGCTCGCGCCCGAGGTGCTGTGGCCCGAGCTGCTGGAGGCGCGCAGCCCGCTGGGCGACACGCCGCTCGAGGTCCTGAACCTGGGCATCGTCGGCTACGACGCGCTCGAGGAGGTGGCCTTCTTCGAGCGCGTCGGCGCGCAGTTCGCGCCTGACCTCGTCATCGTCGCGCTGCACATCAACGACCTCGGCTACGCGTCGCCGACGCGCGAGTACATCCAACGCGTCAGCACCTACGGCTCGCCGTGGTACCGAGTTCGGCTGCTGCAGTTCGTTCGCTCGCGGCTCGATGCGTTGTCGGTCGCGCGACAGCAGAAGCGCCTCGCCAGCGACGAGGTCTTCGTGACCGAGAACGCGCGCTGGATCACGCCACTCGACGCGGACGACCCGCAGATCGCGCGCATCGACGCGTTCGCCGCGAACTACGCCGCTGCCGGCCTCCCCGGCGAACACCGCTACGTGAAGTGGTTCGGTTCACGCGAGCGCGTCGGCAAGCTGCGCTTCGCGTTCGAGCGCCTCGCACACCTCGGCGAACGCGACGGCTTCGAGGTCGCCGTGTTCTGTGTCCCGTGGCTGGGGGACGCCGGCAACGAGGCCATCTACGACGCGGCCTACGAAATCGCGCGCGCCGAGGCCGAGCACGCCGGCTTCGCATTCGTGCCCGTGGTGCACGAATCGCGCTCCGCCGGTCACGACGACCTGCGCATCGACAAGCGCGACTTCGGACATCCGAACGCGCGCGGTCACAGGATCATCGCGAACGTGCTCGCCGACTGGTTGCGCGCGCACCTCGCCCGTTAGGCCGCGCTACTCCGCGTAGCCGAGGGAGCGCAGTTCCTCGAGCGTTGCCGCGTCGCGCTCGCCGCCGGGTTGGTCGGACTTCGCGCCCGGCGCCTCGCGCGTGCTCGCCTCGAGCAGCGCATCCAGCGCCGCGCGCAGCTCGGCCACGCGCGCGGGGTCCTGCGCCGCGAGGTCGTCGCGCTCGTCGGGATCGTCACCGACGCGGTAGTACTCGACGGAGCCGTCGTCGCCGACGATCAGCTTGTCGCCGGCGACGCACACGGCCCACAGCCGGCGCTTGAAGCGCGCGACCGCCTCGCTCTCCGCGAGCGTTGCGCCCATCGCGCGCAGCGCCTGCTCCGGATACCCGTAGCTGAGCAGCAGGGGCCGCGCGGGATCGATCGTCGCGCGCGCGAGGTCGACGCCCTGCGAGTCCGGCGCGCGCACGCCCGCGACCGCGAGCAGCGTCGGGAACAGGTCGTGGACCTGGACCGGATCGTCGTAGCGCCCGGCGGCGAAGGTCGCGGGATGGCGCACGATGAGCGGGACACGCGTGGTCGAGTCGTAGAGGTTGAACACGTGGTCGACGAGCCCGTGATCGCCGAAGTTCTCGCCGTGATCCGAGGTGATGACGACGAGCGTCTCGTCCAGGAGCTCGCGCGCAGCGAGCACGTCGATCAACTCGCCGACGATCGCGTCCGCGTACAAGAGTTCGCCGTCGTACCGCTCGCTCAGCGTGTCGAGGTCCTCCTGCGTGAGCTCGACCTCGCCCGCGAAGAACGCGCGCCAACGGTTGGTTTGCTGCGTGTTGTCGGGGTGCGAGCGGAAGGTGTCGAGGTACGGACCGGAGGTGTAGGGCGAGTGCGGCTCGATCAGGTTGACGAAGGCGAAGAACGGCGCGTCGTCCGCGTCGACGAATGCCTCCAGTTGTTCGATCGCGGCGTGCGGCCCGCCCTCGCTCGCGGCCGGCTTGCGATCCTTGCGCCAGGTCTCGTGATACTCGTCGAAGCCCTGCGCGAAGCCCAGCTCGGCGCGGACCATGGGGTTGCCCGCGATGCCCGCCGTGCGGAAGCCGGCGTCGCGCAACACTTCGGCGAGCGTGACGAGCGCTTCGGGCAGCTCCCACGCCTCCTGCGTGACGTGATGCGCGGCCGGATAGAGGCCCGTGAACAGCGACGCGTGGGCGGCGCACGTCCACGCGCTCGTCGAGTGGGCGTTCGTGTAGACGGCCGAGCTCTCGGCCAGCGCGTCGATCGACGGCGTCGTCTTCCGTCCGTAGCCGTAGGTCGACAGCCGGTCCTGACGCGTCGTGTCGATCACGATCAGGAGCACGTTCGGTCGCGGGTCCGCGGGCGCGCCGGAGCAGCTCGGCACGAGGCCGAGGCATACGGTGAGCAAGAGCGCGGAGCGACGGGACGGAGTGAGCATCGTGTGTGGTTAGAGATCGGGATGACGGTCTTCGTAGTCCGTGGTCGCCTGCCAGCGCTCGACGATGCGCAGCACACGTGCGTCCTCGAACAGCCGACCCGTGAACGAGACGCTGGTCGGCGTGCCGTCCTCCCGGAAGCCGCACGGGGCGACGACCGTCGGGTGTCCCGTGAGGTTCGTCATCGTGAGGAGCCCCGCGGCAAAGCTCGGATGCACGCAGGCTTCGACCCCCGCCAGCGCCTGCTCGAACTCGATCATCAGCCGCGTGCGCAGCCGGTTGGCCCGCAGATAGTCGACCGCCGGGATCAGGCGCGAGTGGCGGAAGATGTTCGGCCACGCGCCGCGCGATTGGCGGACGAGGAGGTCGTCCGCGTCGCCCGCCGAGAACTCGTCGAACGCCGAAGCGGCCTCGGCGGACAGGAGGAAGACCATCGACTGCACCGGATAATCGGGTAGCTCGATCGGAACGAGGTCGAGCTCGAGGATGCGCAGTTCCTCGAGCACGGACGCGTACGCCTCGTCGTTCTCGAGCTCCTGCAGATACCCGACGCGCAGCCCTTCGATCGATGCGTCGCGATCGTCCAACTCGAAGGCCGCGTCAACCGTCGTCGGATCGCGCGGATCCGCGCCGTGAACGACGTCGAACACGAGCGCGGCGTCCCGCGCCGAGCGCGCCATCGGGCCGAGCTTGTCCATCGACCAAGACAACGTCATCGCGCCGAAGCGGCTCACGCGCCCGAAGGTCGGCCGCAGCGACGAGTTGCCGCACGCCGTCGACGGCGACACGATCGAGCCGAGCGTCTCGGAGCCGATGCCGAACGTCGCGCAACCCGCCGCGACCGCGGACGCGGGTCCCGCCGAGGAGCCGCTCGAACCCTGGTCGAGCTTCCACGGGTTGTTCGTGCGACCGCCGAACCAGACGTCGCCCATGGCGAGCGCGCCGAGCGTCACCTTGGCGATGAGGATCGCGCCGGCGTCGTCGAGCCGCTCGACCACGGCCGCGTCGACGTCGAGCACCCGCTCCGCGAACGGCGCGGCGCCCCAGGTCGTCGGCGCACCGCGCACGGCGAGCAGGTCCTTCGCCACCCACGGGATGCCGTGCAGCGTTCCGCGCGACGTACCCGCGGCGAGTTCGGCGTCCAGCACGCGCGCCTGTGCGAGCGCGCGCTCCGCGGTCAGCGTGATCACGCACGCGAGCCGCGCGTCGAGCCGGGTGAGGCGAGCGAGGAACATCTCCGTGAGCTCGACACAACTCACGACGCGATGGTCGAGGTAGGCGCGCAGCTCGGGGATGGACTTGAAGGCGAGCGCTTCGAGCTTCGCCGGGCGCGCCGGTGCGGTGCCCGTCGCGGGGAGCGTGGACGTGCGCGATGCACGGGCGGGTGTCGTGCCTACGCGCTGCGCGCGCGACGGCAGGAAGTACAGCGCCGGCTCGAGTCCGTTCTCGAGCGGAATGCCGCGCAGTCGCTCGAACGACGCCAGGTTCTCGCGCACGTCGTCGAGCATCAGCTCGAGCTCGTGCGCGTCGAACGACGCGCCGACGACGCGCGCGGCCGCCGCGATGTCGCCCGTCGACAGGTCGTCGTCGGCGGCCGGCGCTGCCTGGGCAGCGAGCGAGAACGCGAGTGCGATCGAGGTCAGCATGGGCCCCTCCGGGGGAGCGTCATCCTACGCGCGGCGTCGCGGTGCCGACACGCGCGTTCCCGCGACGAATCGAGGGGTTTCGCGCGGCGCGCTGTCGGGCCGCGGGCGGCGATCTGATAGAACACTCGCCCCCTTCTCCGAACGGCCCCTCCCCATGACGCTCAACTCTCCCGAAGTCCTGCCGAACGGCAGGGTGAGCTACGCGACCGGCGACGGCATCGCGCTCCTCACGCTGACGAACCCGCCCGCGAACGGTTACTCGTACGAGATGATGCGCGACCTCGACGAGGCGATCGTGCGCGCGCGCTTCGACACGGCGGTCCAGGTGCTCGTGCTGGCCGGCGAGGGGGAGAAGTTCTTCTGCGCCGGCGCCGACATCTCGATGCTGAACGACGTCACGCCGGAGTTCAAATACGCGTTCTGCCTGCACGCGAACGAGACGATGCTGCGCCTCGAGCACACGCCCAAGCTCGTGATCGCCGCGCTCGGCGGACACTGCGTCGGCGGCGGACTCGAGATCGCGCTGGCCGCCGACCTGCGCGTCGCGCGTCGCGGACACGGCAAGTGCGGCCTGCCGGAGATCGCGCTCGGCGTGTTGCCGGGCACGGGCGGCACGCAGCGTCTCGCACGCATCGTCGGCAAGTCGAAGGCGATCGAGCTGATGGCGACGGGCGACCTCTTCGACTTCGAGACCGCGGAGCGGCTCGGCATCGTGAGCAAGCTGGTCGACGCGGACGACGACGCGGCGTTCCTCGGGCAGGTGCTCGACTACGCGCGCTCCTTCACGAGCCCGGGCAAGGCGGCGATGAGCGTCGGACACATCAAGCGCGCCGTGCAGACCGGCGCGGAGCTGCCGCTCGAGGCGGGCCTCGCGCTCGAGCGCGAGCTGCAGGCCAAGCTCTTCGCGAGCGACGACGCGCGCGAGGGCATCGCGGCCTTCGTCGAGAAGCGCAAGCCCGAGTTCAAGGGACGCTAGCGCGATGACGGACAGGATGCAGGCCGTGCGCATCCACGCGCACGGCGGTCCCGAGGTGCTCGCCCTCGACGACGTGCCGCGCCCGGAAGCGGCGCCGGGGCAGGCGCTCGTGCGCGTGTTGGGTGTATCGATCAATCACCTCGACCTGTGGGTGCGGCGCGGGATGCCCGGCTTCCCGATCGAGTTTCCGCGCACGCTCGGTTGCGACGGCACGGGCGAGATCGTCGCGCTCGGCGAGGGCGTGCCTACGTCACTCGCGGTCGGACAGCGCGTCGTGCTCGAGCCCGGCTACACGACGAGCGAGTCGCCCGAGGTGCTCGCGGGCAACGATCACCTCGCACGCGACTACGGCGTGCGCGGTGAGCACTCCGACGGCTTCGCGGCCGAGTACGTCGCGCTCGACGCGCGCTACTGCCTGCCGCTGCCCGACGGCGTCGATCCCGTGCAGGCGGCCGCCGTGCCGCTCGTGTTTCTGACGGCGTGGGGGATGCTCGTGACGCGCGCGGCGTTGCGCGCCGGCGAGACCGTGCTCGTGCTCGGCGGAGCGAGCGGCGTCGGCTCGGCCGCGATCCAGATCGCGAAGGACCTCGGCGCGACCGTGATCGCGACCGCGGGAAGCGACGCCAAGCGCTCGCTCGCCACCGAGCTCGGCGCGGATCACGTCGTCGACCATCGCGCGGACGATTGGGGCAAGCAGGTCAAGGCGCTGACCGATCGCCGCGGCGTCGACGTCGTCTTCGAGCACGTCGGCCCCGCGACTTGGAAGACGTCCATGGCGTGCATGGCACCCGGCGCGCGGCTCGTCACGTGCGGCGGCACGACCGGCCCGAAGGTCGAGATTCTGCTGCCGCATCTCTTCATCAAGAACCTCAGCGTGATGGGTTCGACGATGGGGCCGCGCTCCGCGCTGCATGACATCTTCGCGCGCGTGGCGAGCGGGGCTTTTCGGCCCGTCGTCCACCGCGTCATGCCGATGTCCGCGGTGGGCGAAGCGCATCGGCTGCTCGAAGGGCGCGAGGTCGTCGGCAAGATCGTCCTCACCCCCGGAACCTGACAACCAACCACACTCCCGAGAAACAACGGATGAAGACGGCGGAACAACTGGAGCGCGCGGCGGTGCTCGGCTCGGGCACGATGGGGCACGGGATCGCGCAGGTCCTCGCGGCGAGCGGGCTCGACGTATGCATGTACGACATCTCGGATGAGTTCCTCGTGAGCGCGACGGGGCGCATCCGCGCGAACCTCGACAAGGGCGTCGCGAAGGGCAAGGTCACCGAGGAGGCGCGCGACGCGGCGCTCGCGCGACTCACGACGACCACGGACCTCGGCGTCGCGATCGACGGCGTCGACGTCGTGGTCGAGGCGGTGCCGGAGAAGCTCGAGCTCAAGCGCGAGCTGTTCACGCGGCTCGGCGAGCTCGACGAAGGCGTGCTGCTCGCCACGAACACGTCGTCGCTGCCGATCACCGAGATCGCCGCCGCGGCCAAGCATCCCGAGCGCGTCACGGGCATGCACTTCTTCAACCCGGTTCACATCATGAAGCTGGTCGAGGTCGTGTGCGCCAAGCAGAGCTCCGACGCAGCCGTCGAGCTCACGCTCGACCTCGCGCGTCGCATGGGCAAGGAGCCGATCCGCGTGCAGGACGCGCCGGGCTTCGCCTCGTCGCGCCTTGGGCTCGTGATCGGTCTCGAGGCGATGCGCATGGTCGAGAGCGGCGTCGCGTCGGCCGAGGACATCGACAAGGCGATGACGCTCGGCTACGGCTTCCCGATGGGACCGCTGCGCCTCACGGACCTCGTCGGGCTCGACGTGCGCCTCTCGATCGCGGAGTACCTCGCCGGCGAACTCGGCGCACACTTCGAACCGCCCGCGCTCTTGCGTGAGAAGGTCGAGCGCGGCGAGCTCGGTCGAAAGAGCGGCCGAGGCTTCTACACCTGGGACGCACCCTCGAAATGAACTCCGCGTCGTGGCGCATCGCCGCGGCGCTCGTCCCGCTCGATCTTCCGATCGACGCATCCCCGCGCCCCCGCGCGAGCGACCCCCTGAACGCATGAACGACACGATCGAGGCGGCGAGCGACGCCGAATGGGAGGCGAGCGGCGAGCCGCCGCAGAAGAAGCGCCGCATCCCCAAGTGGCTGATGTTCGGCTGCGGCTGCGGATGCCTGGTCATGGTCGCGGCCATCGCGCTGCTCGCCGTGATCGGATTCCGCGCGGTCGACCCCGACGTCCAGTGGCCGAAGATCCAGGAGGTCCTGGCGTTCGACGAGCAGCCCACGGGCTACGACGTGATCGGCGTGCCGGTTCCCGGCGTCGAGATGTTCACGCTCACGGACGAGACGGATCGCTACGTCGTGAACCTCTACCGCTTCGAATCGCTCGAGGCCGACGACGCGGAAGCGCTGTTCTCCGAACGCCTGGGTGAAACGCCGTTCGGACTGGGCCAGCCGAAGGGCGCTGAGCTCGGTTCCATGGACGTACAGGGCAAGAGCGTGCGCGTGCTGCGCTTCACCGGGATGGGCGGAACGTCCGCGATCGATCCGCTCGGCGGCGGCATCCGGTTCGACCTCTCGGAGGACGGCGGTGGGATGCGGGTCGTCGAGTTCCGGACGATGCAGAAGAGCGCCGCGGTCACCGACGAGCAGATCGAGGACTTCTTCGGGCACTTCGACGTGTGGCGCTGAGATGACGGACGACGAACTCCGCGAGAGCGCCGGATGCGCGATCGGAACGAGTCTCGGACTCGGGTTGGTCGCCGTCTCGCTCGCGGCCGTCGCGATGCTGCTCTTCGCGGGCGGCGCCGTCCCGATCGAGAAGAACCGCTTCGACGGAGCCGAGGCGGTCGCCAAGGTCTTTCGCGGCGGCGTGGCTCCCTTCGGGCTCGAGCTGACCGAGAGCTCGTCGTTCCCGACCGGCGAGAAGCTGCTGCGCCTGCAGCGTGTCGCGGAGCCGGAGGATGCGACGGAGCCCCAGTCGCAAGGGGCGAACCTGGACCCGAACGAGCTCGTGCTCATCGAGTACGGCTCCAACGCCGCGGCGGGCAAGCTCTTCGGCGGCGGTGACGACAACCAGGGTTTCCGCGGCCAGCGCGACTCCAGCTCGGAGGCGCGCGAAGCGAGCGCCAAGCTGATCGAGTGGGAGCGCGACCCCGCGACCGAGTGGCACACGACGATCGAGGCCGACGAGCTCGAGTGGAGCAGCTGGCGCGCCGACTATCGCATCGAGCGCGCGTTCCACATCGGTGGCGACACGCGCGACTCGGTGTGGATCAACCTTTCGCAGAAAACGCGCAACTTGGTGCTCTTCGCGCTCTGGCCGACGAACTACATCGCGACGAAGGCCGACGCGTTGCGCGTCGTCCGCACCGTGGAGATGCTCGCACCGGACGCGGGTCCGACGTTCGAGACGCTCGCCACCGATCGCGAGCAGCGCTAGTCGCCGCTCTGCAGCGCGCCCTCGAGCGGCCGCTGCACGCGCACGGCGGCGCGTTCGACGATGCGGATCAGCTTGCCCGCGGCCGCGAGGTTGGCCTCGAGCGTCGTCGTCCTGCGGCCCTCCTCCAACGCGTCGATGATCTCGCGTTGTGCCACGAGGTTGATCGGTCGCAGCGGTTTGATCGCCTTGGACAGCTCGGCTTCGAGCGCCTCGAACTTCGCGAGCGCGCCCTGGTTCCTCGTCGCCTTGGGCAGCGCCGCCTTCGCGCGCGCCGCCAGCGCGCGGCACGTCTGAAGCTGTTCGGCGAGCGACACGAGGAAGCGGTCCAGGACCTCGGCGCGCGCGGATACGTCGAAGCCGTGCGTGATCCGATCGAGCGCGGAGTCGAATTCGCCGGGCACGAGGCGACGGTCCGCGGGAGCGCTCGCGAGCTCCTCGATCGCGGTGGCGAGCGGCTTCGGTTCGGCGCCTGAAATGCGCGCACCGCCCTCGGTGCAGTTCCAGACCTCGCGCAACCCGTTCAGCGCCTCGATGTTCGCCTCGAACCAGAACAGGAAGGCGCGGAACGACTCCGAGCTCGGCACGGTGCCGCCGTAGTAACCGGGCAGCTCGACCGTGTCGCGACTCTGCGTGAACCGCTTCGGATCGTCCGCGTCGTGATGCTGGACGCGCGCGTCTTTCGCCGTCGCTTCGGGCTTCCGGAGGAAGAAGCGACCGTCTTCCTCTAGCTCGACGCGCGCGTCGCCGTCGAGGTTCTCCTTCGCGTAGTAGCGTCCGCCCTCGAACGCGAGGTCCTGACCGACGAACAGGATCGGCGCGCAGCCCATACGCACGGCGAGGCTGAACGCCGAACACGCCACCGATCCGCCGGTGGGAAGGCGTGCGTCCTCGCCGAGCGGCTCGAAGATCCAGTCGTCCGAACCCGGGCTGCCCGAGAACGAGAACGTGTGACGTGCGCCGCGCTCGAAGTTGTTGCCGCGCGCGCTGACGGACACCGCCATCGCGCCGACCTCCGAGAGGTCGTGCCCGTCGTAGTGCGGGTCGAGGTCGCCCGGGTCGGCGGCCAGCACGATGTCGGGCGCGACTCCCGCCGTGCGGAACGATGCGAGCGCGTGCGTACCGGTGACGAGCAGCGCGTGACCCTTCAGCTGCTCGAGCAGGTGCAGGTTCTTCGACAGCGACGGTCCGGGCGAGACGATGACGCACGGCTTGCGTTCGAACGCGTTGTCGAGCGCCGCGATCGACGGATGACGCGCGACGTGCACGACGTTCGCCAGGCTGCGATCGAGCGTCTCCGGACCGTTGACGCAGATCGTGTGCAGGTTCAGGCGCTTGGAATGCACGCATTCCTGGATCCGCTCGCCGAGCTCCTGCACGCGCGAGGGAGTCACCCAGTCGTCGTCGCTCGTGCGCAGCGTGACATGCTGCGGCGGATCGCCCTGGAAGTTCAAGATGGCCTGGAGCAGGTCGACGCGCGCGTTGACGACGACGCCGGGCGCGGACAAGGCGAACGGCTCGGCCGCCTCGGGAAGCAGCACGATCAGCCGCTCCTGGCCGCCGGCGATCCACGCGCTGGCCTCGACCTCGTGCCCGCGACCGACGAGCACGACCAGGTCGCGACGGACGTCCCACTCGGGCGGAACGGGCAGGGCGGGCGGTGCGGGTTGCATCGAAGGACGTATCGGGCGTCGGCGCCCTTTCCCTTAGGACCGGCGCGCCCGCGGGCGGAGGCTCAGACGCGCGTCGCGAGGATCTGGATCTCGCGGCCGAGATTCAGGTCGGCGAGGGCGCGGTACAGGGCGCGCTTGAGGTCGCCCGCCCCGGTGCTGGCGAGCGTCTCTTCGAGCCGCATGCGCTTCGCATGGCACGCGCGCCCGAGCTCGTCGTTGCCGACGTACTCGTCTCCCATCAGCAGGAACAGCTCCATCGGGAACGTGCCCTCACTCGCGAGAACACCGAAGCCCTCGCGCTCGAGCACGCGACGCAGCGAGGGGGGATCGAAGTAGTTCAGGTGGTGCGGCGGCGCGATCCACCACGGCGCGTGTCCGCTCTTGCGCAGCGCGTCTTGCAGCGGGTTGTAGTCGTTCGGAACGACGACGAGCAGGCGTCCGCCGGGGCGCAGCATGCGGCCCGCGAGCGCGAGCAGCTGCGCCGGGTTCGGCACGTGCTCGAGCACGTTGCACAGGTGGATCGCGTCGAACGTACCGAGTCGTGCGGAGGACGCCTCGTCGAGGAACTCCTCGACGATCTCGAGCCCGAGCTCGCGGCTGTGCGCGGCCGCCTGTGCGGACGGCTCGATGCCGAGCGTCTCCCAGCCGCGTTGCTTCGCGAGCGCGAGGAAGAAGCCGGGACCCGAGCCGATGTCGAGCAGACGCCGCGCATCGTTCGCGCCGTCCTCGAGCAGCTCGAGGCGCTCGGCGTACACGACGTTCCACCACGCGAGGTCCTGCCGGTACTGCTCGAGGTAGAGCGGCTTCTCGTTCGCGTAGTAGTCCTCGTCGTACAAGGCGCCGAGCTCGGCCTCGGTGGGCATCGGCAGTACGTGCTTGTACCCGCACGCCTCGCAGTCGATCACCTCGAAGTCGCCCTTGCGATCGAGCACCGGACCGACGTGCGCACCTGTCTCCGTGTTCGTCACGACCGTCGGAGCATAGCGATCACGCGGGCGCGTCGCGATCCGCGTCCGGCTTCGGTTGCAGCGCGTTCGCGACGAGCTCGGCCAGGTGGACGACCGGCGCGGTCTCGCCTGCGCGACGCAGACCGGCTTCCCACTGGAGCTGGCAGCCGGGGTTGGCGGTAACCAGCAGGCCCGCACCGCTGCGCCGGAACGCCGCGAGCTTGGGTTCGAACACCGCCGCCGAGTCGGCCGGCCGTGTCACGGAGTAGATGCCGGCCGAGCCGCAGCACGACTCGCTGCCCTCGAGCTCGACGGATTCGATGCCGCGGATGCGCGCCAGGATCGCGCGCGGCTCGTCGCGCACGCCCTGCCCGTGGCACAGGTGGCAGGGGTCGTCCCAGGTCAGCGGTCCGGGAACGCCGCGCACCTCGAGCTCGCGTCCGTCCAGGCGCGGGAGCACGAACTCGGAGAAGTCGACGACGCGCGCCGCGAACGCGTGGGCGCGCGCGTGCAGCGGATCGTCCGCGGCGAAGAGGTGGTGCAGCTCGCGCATGTGCGCGCCGCAACCGGCGCTGTTCACGACGATCGGCGTGTCCGCGCCCGCACGCTCGAACGCATCGATCATCGTGCGCGCGAGGTCGCGGGCCGTGTCGAGCTCGCCGTTGTGCGCGTGGAGCGAGCCGCAGCACACGACGTCCTGCGGCACATGACACGTGACGCCGAGGGCCTGGAGCGAGTCGACCGTCGCGCGGTTCACGCGCGCGAAGAACTCGGGTTGCGCGCAGCCTTCCAACAGGATCGCCTCCTCGTCCCCGTTCGCGCGCACGGTCGCGGGCAGCAGCCGGCGGAGCGAGAGCGGCGGGATGCGCGGGAGTTCGGCGAGTCCGCGCGTGCGCTCGCCGCCGAGCTTCGCGACGGCGACGTCGAGGCGCAGGACTTGGGCGAAGCGCAGCAGCGAACCCGTGAGGCGCAGGAGCAGCCGGCTCGGGAGCAGGCGTCGGAACGCGAGGCGTCGAACGAAGCCGCGCCAGCCGCGCGCGGGCCGCGTGCTCGCGACGCTCGCGCGCGCGAACTCCATCATCTCGCCGAAGCGCACGCCGGCGGGGCACACGCTCTCGCAGTGACGACACAGGAGGCAGAAGTCGAGCTCCTCGGCGTAGGCCGCGTCGGGCGTCAGGCGTTCCTCGCCGACAGCGCGCATCAGGTGGATGCGGCCGCGCGGGCTGGACGTCTCCACGCCGGTGAGTCGGTACGTCGGGCACGTCTGCAGGCACAGACCGCAGTGGATGCAGTCGAGCGTCTTGCTGTAGTCGACCAGATCCGACGCGCGCGTGATGGGGCGGGCCTCAGACACGCGCGCCTCCTGCACCGAGGACGCCGGTGGGATCGAGCGCGGCTTCGAGCTCGCGCATGAGCGCCGCGGCGTCCGACGTCGCGCCTTCGAGCGATGCGGACGGCGCGCCGGGGACGTCGCGCCACGTGACGCGCTCGTCGAAGTTCGAGAGCGAGTCGCGGAAGCGCGTGTAGGCGTCCTCGGTTGCTGGGCCGAGGCGCACCGTCGCGGTCGCGATCGCGGGATGGGCGACCGTTTCGGTGGGGACGTCGCACGCGTGCGCCGCGCGCTCGACGCCGTCGAGCGCCGCGGCGAACCGCGAGGGGCGGGTCGCGAGTTCGAGCGACGGCGCGCCGCTCGGCAGGAAGTCGCGCAGGCGCTCACGCGCGTCGCGTTCGGCGCCTGCGTCCAGCCGCTCGACCGCCTCCCCGTCCGCGGTGTCGCGCACGCGCTCGAGCTCCCACTCGACGACCTCGGTGCGACCGACGAGGAACACGAACAGCTCGCCGCCGTGTACGACGAGCGCGGTGGGTCGGATCGGTTCGTTCCCCACGCGCCGCGCGGCGGCGAGCGCGTCGGCGCGGGTCGGGTAGGCGAGCCGCGCGCAGGCCCTCGCGTCGGGCAGCGGATAGAGCCGCAACGACGCCTCGAGCACGACGCACAAGCGGCCGAACGAGCCCGCCCATAGTCGATGCAGGTCGTAGCCCGTGACGTTCTTGACCAGCCTGCCGCCCGCGGACGCCACGCTGCCGTCCGCGAGCACGACGCGCATCCCGAGCAAGTTGTGTCGCGCCGGGCCGTAGCGCAGTCGGTCGAACCCGCTGCACCCGCTCGCGAGAACGCCGCCGAGCGTAGAGCGCGTCGGGTGCGCGACGTCCGGCGTGACGTGGTGCCCGCCGCCCGCGCCCACCTCCGCGAGTTCGGCCATGGCGGTTCCCGCGCGCGCCGTGAGCGTTCCGTCGCCGGGCTCGTACGCGACGACGCCGCGCGTGCGCGCCGTCGACAGCACGAGTTCCGCGGGGCGCGCGTCCGGCGCCCAACCGGCGCGCGTTCCGTTGCCCTCGACGCGGCACGTGATGCCGCGCGCGAGCGCGAGCTGCAGCACACCGCTCCACTCGACGTCGGTCTCGGGTGCCACGCGCGGCGTTGAGTCGCCGGCGTCCGCGAGCACCGCGTCGCTCGAGACGACGTCGCGCAACGCAGCGAGCAGCGAATCCGACATGCTCACCGTGCGTCCTCGCGCGGCGGCATCGTGCGCAGCTCGCCACACGCGTGCAACGGAACGAGCTTGTCCGGATTCATGCGTCGCTCGGGATCCCACACGTCGCGCACGCGGCACATCGTGTCGAGGTCGCTCGGCGTGAACAAGAGCTCCATCTCGGCGCGCTTCTCGAGGCCGACGCCGTGCTCGCCGGTGAGCGAGCCACCCGCGGCGACGCACGTCTCGAGGATCAGGTGTCCGGCCTCGAGCACGCGTTTCACTTCGTCCGCGTCGCGTCGGTCGTAGCAGATGTTCGGGTGCAGGTTGCCGTCGCCGGCGTGGAAGACGTTGGCGAGCAACAGGTCGCGCTCGGCGCAGATCTCGACCGTCTTCCGCACGAGCTCGCGCAGTTTCGTGCGCGGGACGACGGCGTCCGCGACGTAGAGGTCGGGCGCGACGCGGCCCATGGCGCCGAACGCGCCCTTGCGACCGGCCCATAGCTGGCGGCGCTCGCGTGCGTCGCGCGCGGTGCGGATCTCGAGCGTCGCGTGCCCTTCGAGGATCGCGCGGATCTCGCGCGTCGTCGACGCCACCTCGCACTCGACGCCCTCGACCTCGATGAGCAGCACGGCCTCGGCCTCGCGCGGATAGCCGGCGGCGAAGACGCTCTTCTCGACCGCCTCGATCGTCAGCCGGTCGAGGATCTCGAGCGCGGACGGCTCGAGGCGCGCGGCGATGATGTCCGTCACGCTGTCGCACGCGCCGTCGAGGTCGGGGAAGATCGCGAGCAGCACCTCGACGACCGGCGGCGTCGGAACGAGGCGCACCGTGACCTCGGTCGCGAGGCCGAACGTGCCCTCGCTCCCGACGAACAGCCCGACCAGGTCGTAGCCGACCGGATCGACGACCGGTTCCGACAGGTCGATGACGCGGCCGTCGTGCGTGACGAGCACGAGTCCGAGGATGTGGCGCGTCGTCGCGCCGTACTTGAAGCAGTGCGGCCCGCCCGAGTTGTTCGCGACGTTGCCGCCGATCGTGCAGGCCATCTGGCTCGACGGATCGGGCGCGTACATCAAGCCGCCCTGGCCGCAGGCATGCGACAGGTCGACGTTGACGACGCCCGCTTGCACGCGCGCGAAGCGATCCTCGAAGTCGACCTCGAGCACGTCGCGCATGCGCGCCGTCGACACGACCACGCCGCCTTCCACCGGCGTCGCGCCGCCCGCCAGCCCGGTGCCCGCGCCGCGCGCGACGATCGGGACCTTGTCCGCGTGCAGGATTCGAAAGCAGCGCGCCGCTTCGTCGGTCGTGCGCGGCAGGACGACGAGCTCGGCGTCGACCTGCATCATCGCGAGTCCGTCCGATTCGTAGGGCAGGAGCAGGGTCGGATCGTCGATCACGCCGCGCGCGCCGACGACTTCCCGCAGTTTCGACGCGAGTCGCTTCACCCTATGAGTGTGCTGTCAGAACTCGATGCGCGCGAGCTTCCACCAGCCGAGCAGGAGCATGACCGCAACGAAAGCGAGCGAGCTTCCGACCGAGAAGAGGATGTTGAAGCGCCACGGCGCGGTGAGCGTGAAGTGCCTCTCGTACGACGTGCCGCTCGGATCGAGGCCCATGCGGTTCTCCACGCGCGCCAAGAGTTCGTCGAGGCGCGCGCGCGCGAGCTCGCTCGACGCGACCCCGACGTCGTCCTCGATCCACAGCGTGTAGAGTGCCTTCGCCTCGGCGCCGCGGAAGAGCACGGCCATGCGTGGCAGCACGCGACCGCCGTCGACGCGCTCCCAGCGCAGCACGGACGCGGAGACCGACTGGCCGTTGAGGGGAAGGCCGAACGACGCGAGGTCGCGGTCGACGTCCTCGATCGCGGTGTCCTCGAGCAGCGCGTCGCGCAGCGCCTTTCCGGCGCGCGTCGCGCTCTCCTTGCTCGACGGCCGGCGGAACAGCGTATAGGAGGCGCCCGCGTCTCGGGTCCGCAGCGCGAGGCGTACGTCGCCGAGCAGCGCGAGCACGGCCGGGTCCGCGGACGTCTCGGTGGTCGGCGCCGCGTCGACGCGCTCGAGGTCGTCGGGCAGGCGGAAGAGCGCGACGAGCGTTCCGTCCTCGACGAAGTAGGGCCGGTTGACGGCGCGCCGCAGCTTGCTGGCGAGCACGTCCGCGTCGCCCGTCTTGGGCAGCGCGTAGTGCAACGCGGCGTTCGTGTTCTTCAGCAGCGTGAGCAGGGGCCCGTCCGTCGGTCGCTTCTTCTCGCTCGTCTCCGCGACGTCCGCATCGGTCAAGCCGTCGAGCCGACGCAGCTGTCCCTCCTGCGTCTTCTCCCACACGTAGTGCACGCAGCCGTTGAAGGAGAAGAAGAGCGCGGTGAGCAGGATCGACGCCACCGTGCTGCGCGTCACGACACCGATCCACATCGACAGCGCGAAGATCAGCCCGAAGAGGTAGGTCAACACCGGTGCGGCGAGCAGCACGCCGGGATCGTGGTACCCCGACGATACGAGCAGCCCGAGGTAGACGCCGCCCGCCATGAGCGTCGACAGCGCGGCGACGAAGAGCAGCCCGGTGAAGTAGCGCGCGAGGTAGAACGTCAGGCGCGATAGCGGTTTGTGGAAGAGCACGTCCGCGGCGCCCTTCTCGATCATCTGCGGGACGAAGAACGCCGTCGCGGCGATGCAGAAGATCAACCCGACGCTGCCGGCGAGCGTGTTGAACAGGAGGTCGAGCACGGTGTTGATCAGGACACCCTGCGGATCCGGAAGCGTCGCGGCGTTCGTTCCGAACGCGGCGAACACGGACGCGTAGCTCCAGCTCTTCAGTCCGAACACCAGGACGATGTCGTCCTCGCGGAAACCGACGAGGAACGTCGCGAGCACGAGCATCCCGCCGAGGATCGTGAGGATGCGGAACACCCAGTTGTCGAGGATCTGGTAGACGGCGTCCTGGAGCAGCGCCTTGAGGGCTTGGATGTTCATGCGCGCTTGCCCTCGATCAGGTCGATGAACGATTGCTCGAGCGTGAGCTTGCCCGGCTCGATCACGCGGATGCTGATGCCCGCGGCGCGCAAGCGGTCGACGACCGCGTCCTGTTCATCGCGCGAGAGCTCGAGCTCGAACCCGCTGCGCGTGCGCTCGAAGTTGGCGCCGATCCCGCCGAGCTTCGCGCCCAGGTCGTCCGACGTCGGTTCGACCTCGAAGCGCACGCGTCCGGTGCGCGGCGTCAGCTCCTCGATCGTGCCCTCGCGGATCATCTTGCCCGCCGACATGATCACGACGCGATCGCACATCTTCTCGACCTCCATCAGGAGGTGCGAGTTGATGAACACCGTCACGCCCGTTCCGCGCAGCTCGGAGATGATCTCGCGCACGACCTTGCGCCCGACCGGATCGACGCCGTCGGTCGGTTCGTCGAGGAAGACGAGCTCGGGCTCGTGCACGAGCGCCTGCACCAGACCGATGCGCTGCATCATCCCCTTCGAATACTCGCGCAGCTTGCGGTCGACGCTCTTCTCCATGCCGACGCGCTCGATCCAACCGGGGATGCGCTGCTGGAGCCAGGCCCTGCTGCGGCCGGAATACATGCCGAGCAGCACGAGCGCTTGGCGACCCGTGAGGTAGTTCGGCAGCCGGTGCGCCTCCGGCAGGTAGCCGACGCGCGTACGCGGGCGCGCGGTCCCCGCCGGTTGGCCGAACACGAGCGCCTCGCCCTCGAAGCGCGGCACGAGTCCCATCAGGATCTTGATCAGCGTGGTCTTGCCCGCGCCGTTCGGACCGAGCAGGCCGAAGACCGAGCCGCGTCCGACCTCGAGCGTCACGCCGTTCAGCGCGCGGAAGCCGCGCTTGAAGCGCGACTTGCCGTAGGTCTTCTCGAGGTTCTTGACCGAGATCAGGGCGTCGCCGTGGGGCGCGCCCGACGTTGGGGCGGGCATGCGTCGAAGGTGGGGTGGGGGTCAGGGGGCGAGCAGGCGCGCCGCGCCGATCCAGCCGGCGCTCGCGCCGAGGGTAGCGCGCTCGAGTCGAACGGCCGCTACCCGATTTCCGTACGCCCATTCGGCGAGGCCGCTGCGAATGCCGGATTCGAGCGTGTCGAGCGCCGCCGCGAAGCCGCCGCCGAAGACGAACGTGCGCACGTCGAGCAGGCAAACGACGTTGCCGAGGCCGTGTCCGAGGTCGCGCCCGATCGAGGTGAGGAGCGCGCGCTCGGGACCGTCCGCTGCGCGCGCGTTCGCCGCGAGCCGCTCGAGGTTGCCGGGGCTTTCCGCCGGCAGTCCGAGCTCGCGCGCGCGACGCGTGGCAGCGCTTGCCGATGCGAGCGTCTCGAGGCACCCGTGTGAGCCGCAGCCGCACGGCGGCCCGTCCGGCGCGACGGTGACGTGCCCGATCTCGCCCGCGAGCCCCTCGCCGAGGAACAGTCGCCCGTCGAGGATCAGCCCGCCGCCGATGCCGGTGCCGAGCGTGACGACGAGGGCGTTGCGCGCGCCCGCTGCGCCGCCGAGCCAGATCTCGCCGAGCGCGGCCACGTTGGCGTCGTTCTCGAGCCGGATCCCCGCGGCCGGGATGCCGCACGCCGCGCTCGCGAGGCCGCGCACGTCGACGTCGGTCAGCCACGGCAGGTTCGGGCTGTTCTCCACGCGTCCGCGCTCACGGTTGAGCAGTCCGGGCAGGCCGATCCCGATCGCGTGCGGCGGCGCGGTCGCGAGCGCGGCGACCTCGCGCGCCATGCGCTCGAACACATCGCGCGCCGTCCAGCCCGGCTCGATGTCGAAGCGTCGTTCTCCCAACCGCTCGCCGTCGGGCGTGACCGCGCCGAGCTTGACGGACGTGCCGCCGACGTCGACGCCGATCCAAGCCGTCATCGGAACGAAGTGGGGCGCGCGCTCAAGCGCTCCCGACGCGCTGCTTCACGCGTCGCCCGACGCGCCGGTACGCCTTCAGATACTCGGCCGCCGTCGCGGTCCACGAGAAGTCCTGCTGCAGCGCGCGCTTGACGATCAGCTTCCACTTGTTCGCCTCGCGATAGGTCGCGAGGACCTCTTGCATGCAATCCATCAGGCCGTTCGCGGTGTAGGTCTCGAAGTGGAAGCCCGTGCCGTGGCGCTTGTCGGACGGGTAGTCGATCACCGTGTCCTCGAGCCCGCTCTTCGCGTAGACGACCGGCAGCACGCCGTAGCGCATCGCGATCGCGAAGAACGGGTTCGCGGGTTGATAGTGCGACGGGAGGAGCAGGATGTCCGACCCGCCCATCATCATGTGCGCGGTGCGCGCGTTGTAGCCCTCGATGACGCGCATGCGTCCGACGAACGCCTTCTCCCACGTCATCAGGCGCTGGGACATCTCACGGCTGCCCTGGCCCATGACGACGATCTCGACGTTGCGCTCGAGCAGCTCGGTCAGCACTTCGACCAGCAGATCGAACCCGCAGTCGGCGTCCCACCGACCGATCGTGCAGGCAAGCGGCGTGCGCGGACCGTTGTCGAGCTTGAGCGCCGCCTGGAGCGCGGCCTTGCACTTGCGCTTGCCGTTCAGCTTCGTGTCGGACGGGTCGAACGGCGCCGGTAGGCAGGGGTCCGAGCTCGGGTCCCAGGCCTGGTAGTCGATCCCGTTGTGGATCCCGATCAGCTCCTTCTTGCGCCGCTCGAAGGTGCTCTCGAGGCCGTAGCCGCGGTCGCGCTCCTGGATCTTGAGCGCGTGGCCGGGCGAGTGCGTGCCGAGGACCGTCGCGAACTCGGCGCCGGCCTTGAGGTAGTTGACGCGCCCGCCGAGCTCGATCCCGTCGATCGCGCGGAACCACTCGTGCGAAACCCCGATGTGGGGGAGGATGTCGCGTTCGAACACGCCCTGCATCGCGAGGTTGTGGATCGCGAAGTAGGTGCCGGCGCGCGAGAGCGGGTGGTCCGGCTGCTTCTCGACGTACTCGAGGCGGTGGAGCAGCGGGATCAGGCCGGTCGTCCAGTCGAGCGAGTGCAGGATGTCCGGGCGGAACCCGAGCACCTCCATGCTCGCCAGCACCGCGCGCGCGAACATCGCATAGCGGCGCCAGTTGTCCGGGTAGGGGCCGTCGGCGTCCCCGTACGGGTGGCGCGATCCGAAGAACGGCTCGTTCTCGAAGAGGTAGACGGGCAGGCCCTCGAGCTGTCCCTCGAGGATCCGGAACGTCTGCGTCTGGTTGCCGTCCGCGATGCGCACGGAGCCGCGTTCGGCGAGGCTGCCGAGGGGCGCCGTGTCGACGTCCTGCGTCCAGGGAAGGAAGACGCGGACATCCTGGCGCGCTTCGGCGAGCGCCTGGGCGAGCGACTCTGCCACGCTCGCCAAGTTGGTGCGCTTGACGAGCGAGACGAGCTCAGGGGTGATGAAGGCGATCTGCACGGCCTGCCATCCTGTCGTGCCGCGGATTCGATCGGGGGGTCTGCCGTTGTCGATCGTGATGCTGCCGTGACCGATCCTGCGGAGGATCCCGTAAAGCTAGGGATGCGCCCCCCAAATGCCTAGCTTCCGTGGGGCCATGTTCACCGTAAGTGGTGTCCAGTTCGTGGCTTACGGTTCCGTTGTAGGCGCCCGGAACTCTCCGCTGGGCGGCCCTCAGGGCCGCGGGCGTTCGGCCAGGGCCTCCGGCAGCCACGCCTCGAGGTCGCGCATGCGGGTCTCGTGCGAGGGGTGCGTCGAGAGGAACGCCTCGACGCCGCCGAGCACCCCTCCGCTTCCGCCGCCGCCGCCGGACATGCGCCCCCAGAACGCTGGCGCCTCGCGCGGGTCGTATCCGGCGCGCGCCATGTAGATGATCCCGATGTGGTCCGACTCGGACTCCTGGCGCCGGCCGTGCGGTCGGCTGAGCAGGGAAACCGCGAGCTGCGCGCCCACCGCGTACTCGTTCGCGTCGACGCCTTGCAGGACCAGGTCGGCGGCGGAAGAGATGCTCATGCGCTCCGTCCCGTGGCGCGCGACGACGTGTCCGATCTCGTGCCCCATGACGACCGCCAGCGCGTCGTCGGTCGGACAGGCGTTCAGCATCCCGGTGTAGACCGCCATCTTGCCGCCGGGAAGCGCGAACGCGTTCACGGTGGCGTCGTCGTCGATGACGTTGACCTCCCACTCGTAGCCCGCATCGTCGGCGACGGCGACCAGGCGCTCCATGACGCGCTGCGCGCGCGCGAGCTCGGGACCCGACGTGATCACGTTGTTCTCGGCGAGGATCTCCGCGTAGGCCTGGCGGCCGATCGCGACGTCGTCCTGCGGGCTGAAGAGGTTCAGCGAGCGCCGCCCCGTGATCGGTGTCGCCGCGCAGCTCGCGAGCGCCGCCGCGGCGAGGAGCAGCGTGGCCAAGCGGGCCCGCGGGCCGGGCTGCTGGGCGGTCGCCCGGGGAATGGGATAGGATGCCGCGCTCACAGGTCCTCTTCTTCGTCTCATGTCGTCCACCAAGCTCGTTGATCTCGCCCTCGAGGCGTTCGCCCAGGCCGTTGCGGAACCGGGCCCCTCACCCGCCGGAGGCAGCGTCGCTGCCGCGATGGGGGCGTTCGGGGCCGGGCTCGTCAGTATGGCCTTTCGTCAGGCCGCCGGCACCAGCGCCGTGGCGCCATACATCATCGGGCGGGCGGAGGAGCTCGACGATCTGCGCGAGCTGTTGATCGAGAGCGTCGACCGCGATTCGAACGCGTATCGCGCGCTGATGGGGGCGTCGAAGCTCCCGCCGGACAAGGCCAAGAAGGCGCGCGTCGAGGCCTTCGAGGCGCCGATGGAGGTCGCCGAGTACGCGCTCGCGGCCCTACGCCTCTGCGCCGTCGGGGCGAGCGACGTCTCCGCGCACCTCGCGAGCGACGTCGTCACGGCGCGCTGCGCGCTCGGCGCCGCGATCCAGAGCGGCCTCGCCACCGCCGAGGTCAACCTCGCCGCGTGGCCCGACGACGGGGACGCGGCGGCGATCGAGGATCACCGCGCGACGATCGCGACGATCCGCTCCGAAGCGGCGCGGCTCCTCGCGGAACTCGAGGCGGCGGACACGGTCGGAGGTCCGCATTGAAGCGGCGCCCGCTCGTCCTGATCGTCCTCGACGGATTTGGCCACCGCGACGCGCTCGAGTACAACGCGATCCGCAAGGAAGCGCGCACGTTCTACGGGCTGTGCGATCGCTATCCGCACGGCCTGCTCTCAGCGTCGGGAGAGGAAGTCGGGTTGCCGCTCGGCTTGATGGGGAACAGCGAGGTCGGGCACATGAACCTCGGTGCCGGGCGCGTCGTGTACCAGGACGTCACGCGCATCGACAAGTCGATCCGCGACGGCGAGTTCCAGGGCAACGCGGCGTTCACGCGGCTCTTCGCGAAGCTCGTCGCGTCGGGCAAGGCGCTGCACTTCGTCGGCCTCATCGGCGACGGCGGCGTGCACGCGAGCGAGTTCCATCTGCGCCACCTGCTCCGCATGGCGGCGGCCGCCGGACTGCGTGCGGACCAGGTGTTCGTGCACGCGCTGATGGATGGACGCGATACGCCGCCGCGCTCCGGCGCGCAGTATCTGGAGACGCTCGAGGGCGACATCCTGAAGGCCGGCGTTGGTCGAATCGCATCCGTTGTCGGCCGCTATTGGGCGATGGACCGCGACTCGCGTTGGGAGCGTGTCGAGCGTGCCTACGACCTGTTGACCGCCGGCGTGGGCGAGCGCTTCGCAACCGCGGCCGACGCGGTGCGCGCCAGCTACGACGCGGGGACGGGCGACGAGTTCGTCGAGCCGAGCGTCATCGGCGAGCCCGGACTCGGCCGTATGGCGGACGGCGACGGCGTCGTGTGTTTCAACTATCGCGCGGACCGCATGCGCCAGATCTGTCGCGCGCTCGGCCTCGCGAACTTCGACGACTTCGAGCGCAAGACGAAGCCCGAGCTCGAGCTCGTCACCATGACGCAGTATCGCGACGACTTCCCGTTCGCGATCGCCTTCCCACCGAACGAGCTGCGCGGAACGCTGGGCGAGGTCGTCAGCGCCGCGGGGCTGCGCCAGGAGCGCATCGCGGAGACCGAGAAGTATGCGCACGTCACGTTCTTCTTCTCCGGCGGTCAGGAGGCCGAGCTCGCCGGCGAGTCGCGCACGCTCGTTCCGAGCCCGAGGGTGGCGACGTACGACCTCCAGCCCGAGATGAGCGCGTTCACCGTGCGCGACAAGATCCTCGCGTCGCTCGAGCGCGGCGAGACGGACGTCTACATCATCAACTTCGCGAACGCCGACATGGTGGGGCACACGGGCATCATCGCGGCGGCGGAGGCGGCGGTGCGCGCGGTCGACGCGTGCCTCGCGGCGATCGTGCCCGAGATCACGAAACGCGGCGGTACGGTGGCGATTACCGCAGACCACGGCAACGCCGAGCTCATGTGGGACGTCGAGCACGACCAACCGCACACCGCGCACACGGTGAACCCGGTGCCGATCGTCCTGTGCTCCGAAGACCTGATCGGCGCGTCCCTGCGCCCGATGGGCATCCTCGCGGACGTCGCGCCGACGCTGCTCGAAATCGGCGGCCTCGACGCGCCCGACGGGATGGACGGACGCTCGCTCTTCGCGGGCGCCTGAGGGACGCGCTCAGACCTGGTCGAGCGTCTTGCCCTCGAGCGCGCGCTTCGCGACCGAGTCCATCAGCGCGGCGGCGAGCGGCAGCGTCGCTCGCTCGAGCTCGTCGCGTGCGGCTTGCACGGCGGCGACGTCCGATGTCGTGGCCGACTTCTCAGCTGCGGCCACGGCCTCCTCGATGTCGAGCACCGTGTCCCGATCGAGTCCGATCGCCGACGCGAGGTGGGATGAAACGGCGCGCGACATCGTCCCGATCTCGATGCGCAGGTTCGCGAGACGGCTCGCGTCGAAGTCTTCCTGGGCGTGGTCGTACGAGTCGAGCAGCATCTGTTCGACCTCGGGATCCGTCAGACCGTGCATCGGCGCGAGGTCGATCGACGCCTCGGTGCCCGTCGATTCTTCCTTGGCCGTCACGTTGAGAACGCCGTCCGCATCGAGCGAGAAGCGCACCGCGACGCGCGCCATCCCCGCGGGCAGCGGCGGGATTCCGCTGAGCTTCATCGTGCCGAGGCTGCGGCAGTCGCGCGCGAGCTCGCGCTCGCCTTGCACGATGTTGAAGTCGATGCCGGTTTGGTTGTCGGCGTAGGTCGTGTAGCCCTCGGTGACCTGCGTCGGGATGGGCGAGTTGCGATCGATGACCTTCGAGACGGCGCCGCCCATCGTTTCGATGCCGAGCGATAGCGGCGTGACGTCGAGCAGCAGCATGTCGCGCGTCCCGCCCGAGAGCACGTGCCCCTGGACCGCGGCGCCGAGTGCGACGACCTCGTCCGGATCGAGCGCGGTGTGCGGCTCGCGACCGAAGAACTCTTGGACCTGCGAGCGGACCGCGGGCACACGCGTCGATCCGCCGACGAGCACGACCTCGTCGATGTCGGACGGCTGCAACTTCGCGTCCGCCATCGCGCGCCTGCACGCGTCGAGCGTGCGTTGGATCAGGGGCGCGATGCGCTCCTCGAGCTCAGCGCGTCGGATCGTACGGCGCCACGCGATACCGTGCTCGGGTGCGACGACGTGCAGCTCGGACTCGGGTCGCGAGCTGAGCTCGATCTTGCACTTCTCGGCCGAGAGGCGGATCCCTTGACGGAACGCGGGATCCGCGAGGGTCGCCTCGTCCGCCTTTCCCGCGAGCTCCGACAGCGCCAACTCGACGAGCGTCTGGTCGATGTCGTCGCCGCCGAGGTGCGTGTCTCCCGAAGTCGAGAGGACGCGGAAGACGCCCTCTTCGATCGAGAGGATCGAGACGTCGAACGTGCCGCCGCCGAGGTCGTACACCGCGACCGTGCCGTCGTTCTTCTGATCGAGTCCGTAGGCGAGGCTCGCCGCCGTCGGTTCGTTGACGATGCGCGCGACTTCGAGTCCCGCCAGGCGCGCCGCGTCGCGCGTCGCCTGACGCTGCGCGTCGTCGAAGTAGGCGGGCACGGTGATGACGGCGCGCAGCGGAGCGAGCTCGCCCAGCGCCGCACCCGCGACCTGCCACACGTGATGCAGGATGCGCGCGGACAGCTCCTGCGGAGAGTACTTCTTGCCGCGAATCTCGAGCTGCAGCAGGCCGCTGTCGGTCTCCGAACCCTCGAACGGGATTCCGTCGAGATCGGTCCGGACGTCCTCGAGCCCACGACCCATCAGACGCTTCACGCTGAAGAGGCTCGACTCCGGCGACTCGGTCGCGAGCGCGCGCGCGTTGCGCCCGACGACGATGCCGCCGTCCTCCGGGAAGTGGAGCACGGAGGGAATGCGACCGTCGTTCTGACCCGGCGGCCGCAGCACCGTCGGGCGTCCGTCTTGCCAGATGGCGGCGACGGAGTTCGTGGTCCCGAGGTCGATGCCGAGGATCGCGTTGTTCGGATTGTTGAGGACGTCGAGTTCGAGGAACGGCATGGGGATCAGCGCTCGGAGGAGGCGTCGGCGAGGCGGAGCTCCGCGATCTCGCCCAGGGTGCGATCGATGTAGCGGACGGCGTTGAGGCGGCGCCGCACTTCGCGCAGGACCGGTGCGTGCGCTTCGGGCAGGGGAACGAGTCGGTCGGAGATCTCGGACATCACGCGCGCTCGCTGCTCTTCCAGCGAGGTCGCGAGCGGGTCGAGTTCCGCGCGCGCGGGGGAGTCGGCCGGGGCGTCGCGCGCGTCTTCCACCGTCTCGTTCCACTCCATGACCTCGGCCAGGAATTCGGACGGCATCTGTCGCTCGTCACTCTCGCTCGGACCCGCGAGACTCTTCACGATCCAGTCGGCGCGGCGGAAGTCGTCGGAGAGGATCTCGAATGCGGCGTTCAGCTCGGCGGTGTTGCGCTCGGCGAGTGCGCGCGTCCCGGTGTCGGCGTGGATGTGGAAGTCCGGATGGAGCTGGCGGGAGAGCGTGAGGAGCCGCTTGCGCAGCGCCATCGCATCGATCGGATAGGAAGGCTCGACGCCGAGAGCGTCGAAGGGGGAGGGGTTCGCGGTCGCTGGCAGGATGGCCTTGCACGACTCGCAGAAGAGCGGCGTCGAGACCTTGGCCCAGCATTTCGGGCACTCTTCACCCGGCGCGTGCTGATGCTCCACGTCGTGGGATGCAGAGCTCAGACGCTGAACGACTCGCCGCAACCGCACGTCTTCGACGCGTTCGGGTTGCCGAACTTGAAGCCGCGGCCCATCAGGCTCTCCTCGAAGTCGACCTCGGTTCCGTTGAGGTAGAGGAAGCTCTTCGGGTCGCACACGACCCGCACGCCTTCCGACTCGAAGGTCTGGTCCGTGTCGTGCGTCGTGTCGTCGAAGCCCAAGCTGTAGCTGAAGCCCGAGCAGCCGCCGCCCTTGACGCCGACGCGGAGCACCGTTTCGGCGGGCAGCTTCTGCTCCTCGACGATGCGGCGGACTTCCTTGATTGCGCGTTCTGTTATGCCGATCACTTGGACCTCCTAGGCGCTCGCTTTCTTGTTCTTGAAGTCGCTGATCGCGGCCTTGATGGCGTCCTCCGCGAGGACGCTGCAGTGGATCTTGACCGGCGGGAGCGAGAGCTCTTCGACGATCTCCGTGTTTTTGATCTTCTCGGCTTCGTCGAGCGTCTTGCCCTTGATCCATTCGGTCGCGAGCGAGGAGCTCGCGATCGCCGAGCCGCAGCCGAACGTCTTGAACTTCGCGTCGACGATGCGGTCGCCTTCGACCTGGATCTGAAGCTTCATCACGTCGCCGCACTCGGGTGCGCCGACGACTCCGGTGCCGACGTCTTTCGAGCCCTTGTCGAGCGAACCCACGTTGCGCGGGTTGCTGTAGTGGTCGAGAACTTTGTCGCTGTATGCCATGGCTATCGTGTCGTTGGGAGTGGTCCTAGTGTTCGGCCTGCCAGTTCACCGATGCGAGATCGATGCCCTCTTGGGCCATTTCGTAGAGCGGCGACATCGCGCGCAGGCGTCGAACCGCTTCGATCACCTTGTCCGCGGCGTAGTCGACCTCTTCCTTGGTCGTGAAGCGTCCGATCCCGAAGCGGATCGAGCTGTGCGCGAGGTCGTCGCCCACCTGCATCGAGCGCAGAACGTGGCTCGGCTCGAGACTCGCCGACGTGCACGCCGAGCCCGAGGACACGGCGATGTCGCTGATGCCCATGAGGAGCGACTCGCCCTCGACGTAGGGGAACGAGAGGTTCGAGTTGCCGGGCAGACGGTGTTCCTTGTTGCCGTTCAGATGCACGAAGTCGAGCTCGGACGTGATGCGCGCCTCGAGGTGATCGCGCAGCGAACCGAGGCGTTGCATCGACTCGTCGAGTTCGTCGCGACAGATCGCGCACGCCTTCCCGAGTCCGACGATGCCGGGGACGTTCAGCGTGCCCGAGCGCATTCCGCGCTCGTGACCGCCGCCGTCGATCTGCGCGACGAGGCGGACGCGCGGCTTCCGACGCCGCACGTACAGGCAGCCGACGCCCTTGGGACCGTAGATCTTGTGCGCCGAGAGGCACATCAGATCGACGTTGTCCGCTTCGACATCGACCGGCACCTTGCCGCAGGCCTGCGTGCCGTCCGTGAAGAAGAGCACGCCCTTCTCGTGGCACAGCGCACCGATCTCGCGGATCGGGTTGAGTGTCCCGACCTCGTTGTTCGCCCACATGACGGTGACGAGCACCGTGTCTTCGCGCATCGCTTCGGCGACCGCTTCGACCGAGATGCGTCCGGTGGAATCGGGGACGAGGTAGGTCACGGGGTGGCCGAGCTTCTCGAGGTGCTTGCACGTGTCGAGCACCGCCTTGTGTTCGGCTTGGCTCGTGATGATGTGCTTGCCCTTCGAGGCATACATCTCCGCCACGCCCTTGATCGCGAGGTTGATGCCCTCGGTCGACCCGGACGTGAAGACGATCTCCTTGGGCGAAGCCCCGATCAGGCTCGCGATGTCTTCGCGCGCCTGCTGCACCGCTCCCTCCGCGCTCCAGCCGAAGGAGTGGTTGCGGCTCGCGGCGTTGCCGAACGCGTTGGTGAAGAACGGCATCATGGCCTCGAGCACGCGCGGGTCGACGGGCGTCGTGGCTTGGTAGTCGAGATAGATCGGCAGGTTCATCGTCGGGTCACGCGGTCGAGCGGACGTCGGTGGAGTCGCCGTCGGCGACTTCGGTGAGTGGATGCGGGCGATGCGGCTGTGCGAGGTCGGCGAGGGAGATGCGCTCGAAGAGGGCCCAGATCCCTTCGCGCAGCCGATGGATGGGGCTTCGAATCGGACACACGGACTCGACCTCGCAGCGGCCGCCGGCATAGGCGCCGAGCGATTCGCAACTCGTGAGCGACGGGTGTCCTTCGAGCGCGGAGACGACGTCTCCGACGTTGATCGTTTCGGCGTCGCGCGACAGGGCGTAGCCGCCGTGCGCGCCGCGATGCGACGTCACGAAGTTGGACCGCGCGAGCTCCTTCAGCACCTCCGCCAGAAGGCGCTTCGGGACCGGGTAGCGCTCGACGATCTCGCGCACGGACGTCACCCGCCCCTCGCGCGCGGCGAGGTGCGTCAGGGCGATCAGCCCGTACTCGGTTCGTTTCGTGAGTTGGAGCATCGAAAGCGCACCAATCCAGTGCGGATTATCGGCCAGAAAAGGGCCGTCCACCCACATCGGGACGGCCTTTTCGCCAATCGGTCCACCAGCATAGGGGTCCGGGAGCGGCGCGCCAAGGGCCGGGAACGGATTCTCTCGGGCCGGGGGCACGCGCGCGGGCTGGCCCCGACGGAAGCCACCGGACCTCAAGCCCACCGGTCGCGGCGACCGATGCAACCCCCATGGGAATGCGTGAACCGGTCTGTTTCACCTGTGGGGAGCCCGTCGTGGCCGATGCCTTCCAGAATCGTCTGGAGGACGGTACGCCGTGCCCCGCCTGTCGGGCCCGGCTGCTCGACGAGGCGCCGTCGCTCCTGCCGCGCGACGCGCCGGCACCCGTGCGTGTGACGCGCGAGCACGAGGCATCGGGCGACTACACCGGACCGCGCCCGTTGGGCTTCACGCCCGACGACGACGGCCCGATCGGGGCCTGAGTCAGTCGATCGCGGCCGCGATCGCGTCGCGAATCCCCTGGGGGAGCGGCGCCGGCCGCATCGTCTCGAGCTCGAGGCTCACGGTCTCGACCGACCCGGTGAGCAGGAGCTCCTCGGTCCCCGCCCGAACGATCTCGTACCCGTAGCGAATCGAAGCGCCCCGCAGCTGGGTGATGCGCGTGCGGCACAGGATCTCGTCCCCGTAGCGCGCGCTACCGCGGTAGCGCACGTCGAGCTTGCGCACGCCCATGGCAAACCCGCTCCGCTCGACCTCTTCGTACTCGACGCCCAGGCTGCGCATGAGCTCGGTGCGACCCTCTTCGAGGTAGATGAGATAGGAGGCGTGATGGACCACGCCCATCTGGTCCGTCTCGGAGTATCGGACGCGGATTCGGAGTTCGTGCGGGCTGGACATCGCGCGCACAGGATAACGATCTTCGCCTTCCGATCGCGCGCGGCTTTGGCCGGGCCCGCGGATCGCGGGTACCATCTCGCCCCGGATGGCCGACCTACGCCCCAGCGAACGCCGCGGAGATCCGACCGTGGCGCTGCTCCTCACCTGGTTCGTCCCCGGTGCGGGGCACATGTACCTGGGACGCGTGGTGCCGGGCATCATCGCGCTCGTCCTGGTGGAGGGGCTGTACGCCCTCGGCTGGTTCCTGTCCGAGGGGCGCATCTTCGAGTTCCTCGATCCCGAGCTCCGCGGCCCCGTCGCGACCGTGCTCACGCCCGAGATCGGGAACCTCGGCGCGCTGATCGCGCAGCTGCGGATCGTCGGATACGGGTTCGACGTCCCGACGCCCTTCGCCACGCACACCGCGCTCGGCGGAATCCTCACGGGACTCTCCGGGATCGCGAACCTGTTCGTCATGGCGGACGCGCACCTCGACGCGCGCACGCCGCGCATGCGCGTCCCGAACGCGGTGCATCCGGTGCGACTGATCGCGTTGACCTGGCTCGTTCCGGGGCTCGGGCACATCGCGCAGGGGCGCAAGCTGCGCGGCGCGATCGTCTTCGCGTTGCTCGTCGGCTTCTTCCTCGCCGGAACCTGGATGGCCGAGGGGACGAACCTCTCGCGCGAGCGCCACTTCTATTATTGGTCGGGACAGTTCCTCGTCGGGCTGCCCGCGATTCTCTCCGAGCTCGTCTCGGGCCGCCCGCCGGTGGACGGCGAGCTCCGGCTCGGCGACGTCGGTCTGCTCTACGCGTGCATGCCAGGCCTCCTGAACATCCTCGCCATGCTCGACGTCTATGGTGTCGCCGAGCGGCGCTGGTTCGGCGAGGACGACGCGCCCTCCGCCGACGCGTCGACCGAAGGGGGATTGGCGTGATCCTGCACGTGTTCTTCTTCCTCGCGCTGTGCGTTCCGATCGTCGTGATCGGCGCGTTCTACGCCGAACCGGACGACAGCATCGCGTTCCGCGGACTGCCGCGGCGCTACGCGGTCTTCGTCGGTGCGTGCGGCATCGTCGCGGCGGTCATGCTCGCGCTGGAACACGGATTCGCGTCGGTCTGATCCGCGCCCCGGCGTTCAGCGGGTCGCCGCCAGTCGGAACCGACCCCCTGGCGCGCGCACGACGCGGCCCTCGATCTCGTGCCCGATGAGCGCCGCGAGCAGCTCGCCCGGCGGGCGTGACAGGCGGTTGCAGAGCTCGTCGACGTTCAGCGTCTCCCCCTCGAGCGCGGCCAGGAGCGCGTCGGTGCGCGCCGGACCGCCGGTGTCCGGCGCGGGCGCGGACAGGATCCCTTCGAGCGCGAGCTCGGCGAGGACGTCCTCGGGCGACTCGACGAGCGCCGCGCCCTCGCGCACCAGCCGGTGACAGCCGTGCGCCATCGGATGGTCGACGCGGCCCGGCACCGCCATCACCGACTTGCCGAGGTCGGCGCCCCAGCGCGCGGTGATCAACGAGCCCGACGCCTGCGCCGCTTCGATGACCACGACGCCGAGCGAGAGCGCCGCGATCAGCCGGTTGCGCAGCGGGAAGTGATGCCGCCGCGGTGCGACGCCGGGCGAGAACTCGGAGACGAGCAGCGCCTCCCTCCGCATGCGGTCGGTGAAGCGCCCCGTGGGCCAGGGACGGTCCGCACCCGAGCCGAGTACCGCGATCGTCCGACCGCCCGCGTCCAATGCCGCCTCGTGCGCGACGCGGTCGATGCCGCGTGCGAGCCCGCTGACGACGCACATTCCCGCACTCGCGAGCCGCGCCGCGAAGCGTTCCGCCTGCGCTTCCCCGTAGGGCGTCGGCGCACGCGTCCCGACGATCGCGATGCGCGGCTGACAGGCGAGCACCTCTGTGTGTCCGGCGAGCCACAGGGACGGGGGGGCGGCATCGAGGAGGTCGAGCGCGTCCAGATCGGCGGGCCAGTGGGCGTCGCCGCGGGTCAGTCGGGTGAGCGGTTGCGGGTCCATGACCCGCTCGACCGAAGCGAGCGCGGCGCGGTTACCCGCGTTCTTCGAATCGGTGCAGGAGCGGGCGTGCGTCCGGGTCGAACGGCACGTCGGTCGCCGCGCCGCGGGCGAGGACCGGGCGGCAAACGCGTTGCATCTCACCGAGGAAGCGCTCGACGTCGAGCCCGCGGTGATGGGGCAGGAACGCGGCGAGGAAGCGGCGATGTCCGGAGTACAGCTTCGCGGCGCCCTCGAGGTTGCCCGATTGAAAGTGGTGCAGGGCGATCGCGGCTTGGATCAGTCCCTTGAAGAAGTCCGCGTCGCCCCCTTCGCTCGCCTCCCACAGTTCGTCGAACAGCTCGTGCGAGGCGAGATAGCGTCCCGCGTTGAACAGGTCGATCGCCGCGCGCAGCGCGGGCGGCTCAATCGCGGTCACGCGTGCGGCGCCTACGCTCGGGATCGTTGCCGCGCTCCTCACGCTTCTCGACGCGACCGTAGCCTTCCTCGTTGCCCCAGAAGTTCGCCCACTGGAGCGCCTGCGGGCGCGGAAGGAGCGCGGGTTCCGGCGCGACTTCGAACGTCTTCTTGTGGTCCTGCCACCAGCGCTGCCACTGGGCGGAACTCGGTCCGCGGTCGGTGCCGGTCAGGACCATCAGGCTCAGTCGAAAGTCGCCCATGTAGCGGTCGATCGTGTGCTGGCCCGTGACCTTCATCAGGTCGAGCAGCGCCTCGAGCGATTCGCGCGTGCGGATCTTCCCGAACCCGAGGACGCGCGCGCGGATCGCGGCGTAGTTCTTCGTTTCGAAGGCGTCCTTGGAGAGCACGCGCACCGAGCTCGGGTCCGCGTGCTGTCCGATCGCCTTGATCAGCGAGGCGGTCAGGGCCTCGTCCTTCTTGATCGCGCGGTCGGACGCGAGCGCGCGGTGCAGGAGCGCGAGCGCGTCTTCGTGATCGAGGAAGCGCAGCGCCTGAATGGTCGCCGCCTTCACCTCGTTTTCGTCGTCCTTGAAGCCGCGCGCGACGAGCTTGATCACCTCGGGCGCGTTGACGCGGCTCGCGGCCTGGAGCGCGCGCGTCTTCTCGTCCTTGTCGCCCTTGGTGAGCGCGGTCGTCAGCTCCGTGACCGTGCGCGCGACGAGCTCGGGCGACGGCGGCGTCTCCTGGGCGGGCGAGATGCGGAGGAAAGCGGCGAGTGCGACGAGGAGGAGCGTTCCCATGCGGTGCTCTCGATTCTGACCCCGCGACGCGCAGCGCGCAAACGAAAGCGGCCCCCGGGGATCCGGGGGCCGCTTTGCACAAGACCTGTCGAAGGCCCGGCTAGTCGGCGGCGCTCGCCTCGACCGGCTCGGCTTCGGGCTCGTCTTCGACGGGGTCGGACTTGAAGGCCAGCGCCTCGGCGTCCTTGACCTCGCCATCGACCGAGATCGAAACGTTGACCTTCGCGTCCTCGCCCATGCGCAGGACTTGCTCGGCGAGCGGGTCTTCGATGAAGCGCTCGATCGCGCGACGCAGCGGGCGCGCGCCGTAGTCCGCGTTGAACCCTTGTCCGATGAGGAACGCGATCGCCTTGTCGTCGAGCTCGAGGTTGAGCCCGCGGCTCGAAGCGCGCTCGAGCACCTCGGACAGCTGCAGGTGGACGATGCGCTTCAGGTCTTCTTCGGTGAGCGGGTTGAAGACGATCAGCTCGTCGATGCGGTTCAGGAACTCGGGACGGAACTGACGCTGGACCTCCGAGAGGACGTCCGCGCGGATCTTCTTCATCTTGTCGTCCGCGGAGGCCTGCGAATCCGTCTTGCCGAATCCGAGCCCGCCGCCCGACGTCATGAGGTGCGACCCGAGGTTGCTCGTCATGATCAGGATCGCGTTGCGGAAGTCGATGTGACGACCGAACGAATCCGTGAGGCGTCCCTCCTCCATGATTTGGAGGAGCATGTTGAAGACGTCCGGGTGACCCTTCTCGATCTCGTCGAGGAGGATGACCGAGTACGGACGACGGCGCACCTTTTCGGTGAGCTGACCGCCCTCCTCGTAACCGACGTACCCGGGGGGCGCGCCGACGAGGCGAGAAGCATTGTGCTTCTCCATGTACTCGCTCATGTCGATCGTGATGACGGCGTCTTCGTCGCCGAACATGAACTTCGCGAGCTGCTTGCAGAGGTACGTCTTCCCGACGCCGGACGGGCCGAGGAAGATGAACGAACCCATCGGGCGGCGCGGGTCCTTCAGTCCGGAGCGCGAGCGGCGCACGGAGCGCGCGATCGCCTTGATCGCGTCGTCCTGGTGGATGACCGTGCGTTGCAGCTCGGCTTCCATCTGGAGCAGTCGTTCGGCCTCGGCGCGCTCGAGGCGCGTGAGCGGGACACCTGTCATCTTCGAGACGGTTTCGCGGATGTCGTCGACGTCGACGGTTCCCGCCGACTCGAGCTCGGCCTGCTGCGAGCGCCACTCCTTCTGCTGCTCTTCACGCTGCTTGCGGAGCTGGTATGCCTCGTCGCGCAGCGACGCCGCCTTTTCGAACTCCTGGTTGTGGACCGCCTCTTCCTTGGCGCGATCGAGGCCCTCGATCTTGTCGTTCAGCTCCTTGAGGTCCGGCGGGGCGACCATGTTCTTGAGCCGCACGCGCGCGCCGGCTTCGTCCATCACGTCGATGGCCTTGTCCGGCAGGAAGCGGTTGGAGATGTAGCGCACGGACAGGTCGACGGCTTCCGCCAGCGCGGCGTCGGTGAACGTGACGCGGTGGTGCGCTTCGTAGCGATCGCGGAGGCCCATGAGGATCGCGGTGGCCTCGTCCGGCGTCGGCGGCTCGACGTTGACGGACTGGAAGCGGCGCTCGAGGGCGCCGTCCTTCTCGATGTACTTGCGGTACTCGTCGAGCGTCGTGGCGCCGATGCACTGGATCTCGCCGCGCGAGAGCGCCGGCTTGAGCACGTTCGAGGCGTCGATCGCGCCCTCGGCGCCACCGGCTCCGACGAGCGTGTGCAGCTCGTCGATGAAGAGCACGACGTCCTGCACGCGACGCACCTCGGTCATGACCGCCTTGATGCGCTCCTCGAACTGACCGCGGTACTTCGTTCCGGCGACCATCAGCGCGAGGTCGAGGACGACGATGCGCTTGTCGCGCAGGAGGTCCGGAATCTCGTTGTCGATGATCTGCTGGGCGAGGCCCTCGACGATCGCGGTCTTGCCGACACCGGGTTCGCCGAGCAGAACAGGGTTGTTCTTCGTACGGCGCGACAGGATCTGGATCACGCGCTCGATCTCGTGGTCGCGTCCGATCACCGCGTCGAGCTTGCCCTCGCGTGCGAGCTCGGTCAGGTCGCGTCCGAAGGCGTCGAGCGCCGGGGTCTTGCTCTTGCCGGAGCCGCCCGCGATCGCGGTCTCGGCCGGCTCGTCGTCGTCGTCGTCCTCACCCGGCTCGGCGCCGAGGAATTCGAGCACCTCTTCGCGCACGTCCTCGAGCTTGACCCCGAGGTTTGTCAGGACCTTGGCGGCGATGCCTTCGTTCTCTTTGATCAGGCCGAGGAGCAGGTGCTCCGTGCCGATGTAGTTGTGCCCGAGGTTGCCCGCCTCTTCCATCGAGAGCTCGAGCACCTTCTTCGCCCGCGGCGTAAAGGGGAGCTGGCCCATCGTCACCATCGACGGGCCGGTCTTGACCAGCTTTTCGACCTCGGTGCGGATCTTGGCCAGGTCGACCTGCATGTTCCGGAGGACGTTCGCGGCGACGCCGCTGCCCTCCTGAACGAGGCCGAGCAGGATGTGCTCGGTGCCGAGATATTCGTGGTTGAACCGTTGGGCCTCCTGGCGGGCCAGGTTCATGACCTTCTTGGCGCGATCGGTGAAGCGATCAAACATGGCGGATGAAGTCCGGGAATTGCCCAGCGTGGATGTGGGGCTCGGTGAGGGGCGGAACCGATTGGTTCCTACGTCTTCGGCGTTCAAGGGCCCGAGGGTTTACGAATCCCCCGGATGCGCGCGCTCCTGCTGGCCGCGCGCGTCCGATTGCGGCCGACGACGTTCGCCGAATCGATTATGAGGATGGCGGCAACGATTTCCTAGCGCGCTCGCGCGTGCGTGCCCAGGCCGTACTCGAGGCGCCTCGCGCGTGCGCGCGAGCGGTCAGGCCGGTTCTTCGGGGAGCGCTTCGAGGCTCTGGATCTGATCCCGAAGCTGGGCAGCGCTCTCGTACGCCTCGGCGCGAATCGCCTCCTCGAGCTTCTTTCGGAGGCCGGTCAGGTGATCGTCCTTCTCGCGCTCGCTCTCGTCGACGCCGGGGATTCGGCCCTTGTGCGTCGTCGCATTGTGGATCCGCAGGAGCAGCGGCCGGATGTGGGGCGCGAAGACCTCGTAGTCCTTCGGGCAACCGAGGCGTCCCTTGCTGCGGAATTCGGCCATCGTCATGCCGCAGTCCGGGCACGTGATCGCGCTCTCCTCGCGCGCCCGTCGTGCGGACTCCTTGAGCATGTTCCACACCGCCAGCCCCTTGTTGGTCGTCGGCGCGGTGAACGGCACCTTGCTGCGATGCGCGCAGCGCTCGCAGACGTGGCTCTCCTCGAACTCCGGCGCGGGGACGTTCTCGGCCTCCGCGTCGTCGGCGTGCACATCGACCACCGGGAAGCTCGTGATCTCCGTGATGTGAACGGTGGCCTCGTTCTTCTTGCAGATGTGGCAGAGCATGGTGGCGGCCGAAGCGGCGCGGACGCGCGCTCGACCCTTCCACCTATAGCGTAGCTCCGCTCCGACGTCGAGCCGCGCGCGGCCTTCCTCGACCTGGCGACCGCGATTCCATCCTTAATTACAGGATGGACGCCGTGCGGTCCGCGTCGGGCGCCCTACGCCTCCGGATCGCGGAAGGCCGTGCCCGCGCGTTCCAGCAGCGACTCGGTCACGCGCTGACGATCGAGCAGCAGACGCAGCTCGTCGCTGCCCGCACGAATCAGATGCAGGAGGATCGCGGTCGTGCCCGCTCCGTCGGGGAGCGCGCCGACGAGCTCGACGAGCTCCTCCGAAGGCGCGAGGCCACGGTTGGGGAGCGGTGTGTCGTCGCCGTCGCGCCCCGACGCCGCTTGGCGCACGAGCGAGGCGCGCAGGCCGACGTCGCCGCCGATGGCGCTCCCGTCGTCGAGCGTTCCGATCACGATGTGGATCGGCGAGATCGCGTCGCGTCCGTAGGATTGTGCGGTTCGGGCGGCCGCGCTCAGCGCGCGCCGCGCCGCCTTCGAGAAGCGTGCGAGCACGGGGCCGTCGGCGGGCACCGGATCGTCCGCTTCGTCGGGCCAGACGAGCCCGCTCGGTTCGTACCCGTTGTCCCGGAGCGTGCCGGCGATCGCGTCGTCGATCTGCTCCATCGCGCTGGCGAAGAGGTGCTGGATCTCCACGTTGGCGTGGCGCCGCGCGACGGCCATACGACGCGCTTCGTCGAGCACCGCGACGCCGCGCACGGAAAACGGGCGCGAACGCTTCGAGCCGACGACCATGATCCCCGGGCATTGGGCGACGACCTCGGCCAGGATCGTCTCGGGATCGGCGAACGCGTGCACGATGACCTGCGTCGCCGCGCAATCCTCGTCTTCGAGCAAGGCGGCGAAGAGGTGCGGGACGCCCAGGTGATCGGCGTGCAGCCGGAGCGCGAACCGCTCGGCGCGCGCCCAACACGCGGCGACGTACGGATCGAGGCGTTCGAGCGAGGGGCGCGGCTCAACCATGCGCGGAGTCTCCGGCGTCCGGGGTCGGGAGCGCGGCGCGAAAGGCGAGGGCGCGCGCGCGGAAGTTCGGATAGGCGTCGAAACTCGAACACGCCGGCGAGAACAGGACGTCGGACCCAGCCGGAGCGTGCTCGAGTGCGCTGGCGAGCGCGTCCTCGACGGTCGCGACGCGCTCCACGCGTACGCCGATGCCGGCGAGTGCGTGCGCGATCTCGTCACCGGCCTCGCCGAAGCAGACGACGCCCGCGACGCGTTCGCGCGCGACGCGGACGAGCCCGTCCCACGGGAGCGCCTTGCTCCGCCCGCCCGCGATCAGCGTCGTGCCCCGCGGCAGGGACTCGAGCGCCGCGATCGTGGAATCGGGCGTCGTGGACACCGCGTTGTCGTGCACGCGCCGGCCGCGAAACGTGCCGAGCGCTTCGAGCCGGTGGGGGAGGCCGCGCACATCCGCCAACGCGCCGCGCAGCGCGTCCGCGCGCATGCCGAGCAGGCGCGCGAGGCCGAGCGCGACGAGCGCGTTCTCGCGCTGGAAGTCGCCGGGAAGCAGGAGCTCGTCCGTCGTTGCGAGCACCTCGCCCCCGAGCGTGAACGAACCGCCGTCCAGCGCGAGCTCGCACGCATTCGTTGCGCCGAAGCGCACGTCGCGACCGCGCTCGAACGTCCAGCGGGACGCGATCGCGTCCCGCGCGGGGAGCAGCGCGACGCCGCCGTCGTGAAGCAGTTCGAGGATGCGTTGCTTGGCCAACGCGTACTCGTCGATCGTCCCGTGACGCTCGAGGTGATCCGCCAGGATGCCCGTGACCGCGACGGCCGCTGCGACGCGCGTCGTGGCGCGGGCGCCCAACGCGGCCAGTTGGTACGAGGAGACCTCGAGCACGACCACGTCGCCGGCGTGGATGTCGTCGAGTGTCTCGAGCAACGACGCGCCGATGTTGCCGCCGAGGTGCGCGCGCTCGCCGCACGCGACGGCGAGCGAGTGGAGGATGTGGCAGGTGGAGCTCTTCCCCTGCGTCCCCGTGACGCAGGCGACGCGCGGTTTCGCGCGCGGGAAGCGCGCGTTCGATGCGAGCTCCTCGAGGAACAGCTCGATCTCGGTCGTGACACGCGCGCCGTTCGCGCGCGCGCGTTCCAGCAGCGGGTGGTCGGGCCGCACCGCGGGATTGGCCACGACGCAGTCGGCGCGCTCGAAGTCCTCGTCGCGATGCTCGCCGAGGACGAGGCGCAGGGTGTCCGGCGCATAGCGCGACGGATCGAGCGCGGCGACCGAAGTCGCGAGCGTGTCCGCGGGCGCGAGGTCGGTGACCGTGACCTCTGCGCCGCGCGCGAGCAGGTAGCGCGCCGCTCCGACTCCGCCGCCGAAGCGTCCGAGCCCCATGACGACCGCGCGTTCACGGCGCGCTGCCGTGCGTTCGTTCGGTGGTTGCACGCCGGTCTCCACGTCGAGCGCCGTCAGCGGGGTCCGCCGGAACCGCGATCGGCGGGCGGTCGCGGCGTGTCGCCCGGATCGCCGGAGTCGCCGGTCGTCGTCGTCTCGAGCGAAGGAAGCGGGCGCGGCCCCTCGGGCCCCGCGAGGCGCAGCAGGTTCGCGCGCTCGATCACCGACCGCAGCGTCGGCATGCCCTCGAGGTCCTCGCCTTCGACGAGCTCGATGCGCAGCCGATGCCTGTCCTTCCAACCGAACGGGAGCAGCACTTCGCTGACGATGTCGAGCGGGAAGCGCGAGTACCACGGCGCCTTCATCTTCACGCGCTCGGAGTGCGTCTGGAATCCCGACTTGAAGACCGTGATCCGGCGTACGCCGTAATGCTCGAACGGTTGCGACAGCGGCGTCGTTCCGATCTCCTTGCCGTCGAGCAGCACGACCGCACCGGGCGGATCCGTGCGCACTTCGAGCGAGCGCTGCGCCGCGCATCCGGAGAGCAGCGAGCAGGCGATGGCGGCGACCGAGAATAGGCGCACGGCGACGATCCGGATGGGGGGCTGCGATTGGCGGAGAGGGCGGGATTCGAACCCGCGGACCCCGTGAGGGGTCACCACATTAGCAATGTGGCGCATTCGGCCGCTCTGCCACCTCTCCCAAAACGAGCGCGGAGTCTAGCAACGGGCCGGGGGCAGGCAAGGGCGCCGCGCGCTCTGCACGCGACCGTTTGGCTTCGTCTCGTTTCGAGCGGGATCGGATACGTCGCCGGCCGACCGCGCTATAACGGCACGATGCGCCTCCGATTCGTTTGTCTCATGCTCAGCGCATCGCTCGCGACGGCCCAGGACGCCGCGCCGGGCGATCCCGACGCCGCGCTCTCGCCCGAGATGCGCGCCGCGCTCCAGGCGATCGACCCGGCGCTCGACGGCTGGACGAGCGAAGCGCAGGCCTCCGCCGCGTCGCGCTCGCTCCGGGAAGTCGGCGTCGCGCTCGGCGCTCAACCGTCCGTGCTCGAGGCGATGCTCATCGCCGGCGCCGAGGTCGAGGGCCTGGTGCCGGACGCGTGGACGACGACGTTCGACGACGGCAACTACCACGTGCGGCGTGGAGTCGAGGACGCGTCCGCTGCTCCGCCGGCGGTCGCCTTTCGCGAGGGCCTCGAAGCGCTGGGCGCCGCCTGGCTCGACGGAGCGCGCGAAGTCGAGTGCAAGATCGTCGGCGTGAGCGCGACGGACGGCGGCTTCTCGTGCGACGTGCTCTTCCACGCCTTCGGACGCGCCGCCGCGGACGCCCCGGGCGGAGCGCGCTGGCTCGAGCGGACGGCCGTGTGGCGCGTGGACTTTCGAGAGCGCCCCGACGCGCCCGATCAACCGCGCATCGCGCACATCCGCGGCTCAGGGGTCGAGGACGTCTTCGCACGCGCGCACGCCTTCGCGGACGATCGCGACGCGTTCGCCTCGCTGCCCGGCTTCCTGCGCGCGACGGGGGAGAGCGCGCGCGAGTTCGGCGACTTCGGTTGGGGGGAGGGGATGAACGAGCTGCGCGCGCGGATGGATGCGCGGCTCGGGCTCCCGCTCGTCGGCGCGCCCTCCGGCGTCGCCGTCGCCGATGTCGACGGGGACGGCTACGACGACGTGTACCTCTGCCAACCGGGCGGTCTGCCGAACCGGCTCTTGCTCGGCGAGGAGGGGCGCTTCGTCGACCTGTCCGCAGGCTCGGGAACCGACTATCTCGACTTCTCGCGCAGCGCGCTGCTCATCGACCTCGACGACGACGGCGATCCCGACTTGGTCGTGTCGGTCGGGGCCGAGCTGCTGTTCCTCTCGAACGACGGGGAGGGCGTGTTCACTCCCGAGGCGAGCTTCTCCGCGCCGGAGAGCACCTCGCTCGCCGCCGCGGACTTCGATCTCGATGGCGACCTCGACGTCTACGCGTGCGTCTACTTCACTCCGTACGAGGCGAGCGCCGGTGGGGGCGTTCCGCGTCCGTACCACGACGCCGAGAACGGACAGGCGAACCTCTTGCTCGAGAACCGTGGCGACTTCTCGTTCGTCGACGTCGCCGCGCTGCGCGGCATGACGGCGACGCGCTTCAGCTTCGCGGCGGCGTGGGAGGACTACGATCGCGACGGTGATCCGGATCTCTACGTGGCCAACGACTTCGGTCGCAACAACCTCTATCGGAACGACGTCGATGCGGAGGGCGAGCGGCGCTTCGTCGACGTCGCCGCGAGCGCCGGCGTCGAGGACATCTCGGCGGGGATGGGCGTCGCGTGGGGCGACTACGACGGCGACGGACTCTTCGATCTGTATGTGAGCAACATGTTCTCGTCGGCGGGGAATCGCGTCGCGTACCAGGCGCGCTTCCACGCTGACGACGACGCCGAGGCGACCGATGCGCTGCGCCGACACGCGCGCGGCAACTCGCTCTTCCGCAACCGCGGGGACGGAACGTTCGAGGACGTCAGCGTCGCCGCGCGCGTCACGATGGGGCGCTGGGCGTGGGGCGCGCGCTTCGTGGACCTGAACGCGGACGGTCGGCTCGACTTGTTCTCTCCGAACGGCTTCCTGACGGGGAAGCGCGAGCACGACCTCTGAAGCTTCTTCTGGCGACAGGTCGTGTCGCTTTCCCCCGGCGCGGACGCGGGCGGCGCGTCCGGCGACGCGGCGCCCGAAGCCGGCGATGATCCGTACGCACGCGCGTGGGGCGCGCTCAACAAGCTCATCCGTCGGGGACACTCCTGGAGTGGGCGCGAGCACAACTGCGCGTACTTGAACCTCGGCAACGGCGCCTTCGCGAACGTGTCGGCGACCTCCGGCTTCGACTTCGCCGACGACGCGCGCGCGCTGGCGACGACGGACTTCGACCTGGACGGCCGTCCGGAGCTGCTCGTCACGAACCGCACGACACCTCGCGTTCGGTTGTTGCGTCCGACCGCGTCGGACGGGCGGCGCGCCGTGGCGTTGCGCCTGCGGTCCTCGGGACGCAATCGTGACGCGATCGGTGCGCGCGTCGAGCTCGTGCTGCGCGCGAGCGGAGACCCGGAGTCGAGCGCCGCGGGCGCAACGCGCATCGTGCGCGCGGTGCGCGCAGGTGAGGGGTATCTCGCGCAGTCGAGCGCGTGGCTCGCCATCGGGCTGGGCGACGCGCATGTCGAGCGCGCGCTCGTGACCTGGCCCGGCGGAGAGGAGGAGAGCTTCGTGGGCATCGACGACGCGCGCGCGTACGTGCTCGAGCAAGGCACCGGACGCGCGTTCGAGTTCGTGCGCGCGCCCGCGAAGCATCCGCTCGCGTCACCCTCACGCGCGGTGGAGGCCCGACGCGTCCACGACGAGTACGGGCAGCGCGTCGTGCTCGCGCAGCCGATTCCGCTCCCGAACCTCGTCGTGCGCCCGTCGACCGGCGGCGAGCTCGCGCTGTTCGGCGTACGGCCGAACGGCGACGGCAGCGGCACCGGGCGCGCCGTGCTGCTCAACCTTTGGTCCGAGTCGTGCGCGCCGTGCGTCGGCGAGCTGTCCGAGTTCGCCGCGCGCCTCGGCGAGCTCGACGCGGCGGGCCTCGCGTTCCTCGCGCTCAACGTCGACGCGCCGGATGCTCCCGTCGCGGACGACGAGCATCCCGGTGCGACGCTGATGCGCAAGTTGGAATGGCCTTACGCGTGGGCGTCGGCACCGGGGATCACGGTCGAGACGCTCGACGTTCTGCTCGGTGTGATCCTCGACACGCAGGAGCGCCTGCCGCTCCCGTCGAGCTTCCTCGTCGACGCGGACGGGTTCCTGCGCGTCGTCTACACCGGACGCGTGCGGCCGGAACAACTCCTGCGCGACGTCGAACGCTTGCGGCTGCCGCGTGACGAGTGGCTCGACCAGGCGATTCCGTTCGCCGGCATCTGGCATCGAGAGCCGGCGCGCGCCCTCGCCGCGCTCGAGCCGCGCTTCGCGGCTCGCGGGCTCGAGGACGTCGCGCGCGAGTACGGACGCACCGCGTTCGCCGTCGTGACGAAGACGCGCGCCGAGATGCTGCACGAGTTCGGTCGCGAGTACGCGGCCCAGGGCAATACGGCGGGCGCGCTCGACGCCTTCCGCAAGGCGGTCGACGAGGACCCCGAGTACTTCCAGGCGCGCTTCGACCTCGGGGTTCTGCTCCAGCGCGATGGACAGCTGCACGACGCGATCTCCGCGTACGTCTCCGCGCTGCGCATCGAGCCCGACCACATCGACGCGAACTTCAACCTCGCGTTGGCGTACATCGGCACGCGCCAGCTGCGTTCCGCCGAGCGTCAGGTCGAGCGGTTGCGGGAGCTCGGGAGTTCGCTTGCCGAGGAGCTCGTCCCGTTCCTCGAGAAACTGCGCGAAGATCGGGAATCGAGGTAAGCGGCCCGTGGAGGCGCACGTCCGCGCGTCCTCCGCACCCGGACCTCGTTCATTCTTTCACACCCCGGCCCGCAGTTCGGGTCTCGCGTGGGTTTCGCGTCCGGGGCGCCGTGATAGGATGCGAGCGCGTTCCCCTTCGCCTGCAGCGTGCCTGCGAGCGGCGAGCGCCTTGTCATCCCAGCCACTCGCCCCCCTCTCGGTCGGCGCCGCGCGCCGATTCGCACACAGGCAGACAGCTCTACAGCGATGAAGAAAACTCTCCTCTTCTGTCTCGGTTCGCTCGCTCTTGCGACGGTCGCGACCTCCCAAGAATTGACACGTGTCTCGATCCGGACGCAGGGCGCCGCCGCGTTGGCGGCCGAGCTCGAGACCGAAGGCTTCGACATCCTCGAAGGAACGGTCACGGGCCGCTCGTTCGAAGCGATCGTGTCCCCCGAGTCGATGGGCCTCCTGATCGCGCGCGGTTACGCGCCGCAGATCCTCGAGGTCGGACGCCCGTTCTACGAGATCCAGGCCGAGCGCTCGGTGGGGCAGACCGCGCCGCAGGGCCCGGGTGAGAACCGCATGCCGCCGCCCGCGGGCTACTCGGACCTCGCCGGGATCTACGCGCAGATGCAGGCCATCGCCGCCGCCGCGCCGTCGATCTGCGAGTTCGTCGACCTGACCGCGCGCTACGGCACGCCGAAGACGGTCCAGAACCGCTCGTTCTTCGCGCTCAAGATCTCGGACAACGTCGCGACGGACGAGGACGAGCCGGCGACGCTGATCGTCGCCGACCACCACGCGCGCGAGATCGGAACGCCGGTCGTCGCCCTCCACGCTGCGAGCGAGCTCACCACCAAGTACGGCGTCGACCCCGCGATCACCGCGATCGTGAACGGCAACGAAATCTGGATCGCGCCGGTCTGGAACCCGGACGGCTACAACTACGTCTTCACGACGAACAACCTGTGGCGCAAGAACCGCCGCGTGTTCGCCGGCGGCACGGGCGTCGACCTGAACCGCAACTACCCGTTCGGATGGACGGCACCGTGCTCCGGCAGCTCGAACGCGAGCAGCGACACCTACAAGGGTCCGAGCGCGGGCTCCGAAGCCGCGACGATGACGATGATGACCTGGAGCGAGGCCGAGCGCTTCGCGAAGGTCATCGACTACCACTCGTTCGGCCGCGAGACGCTCTGGGAGTACGCCTGCAACCCGCACCCGCTTTCCACCTACCTGCGCACCGAGGCGATCGGCCTCTCGCAGGCTTCGGGGTACGGGAACGCGCAGCGCGGGCCGAGCGCGGAGGGTGAGCACTACGAGTGGCAGCTCGCCACGTACGGCGCGCAAGCGTTCCTGATCGAGATCTCGACCGCCTTCCAGCCGTCGTTCGCTTCGGCGCAGAACGAGGCGGCGCAGCTCTTCGGTGGCATCCAGTACATGCTGGAGCGCGACATTCCGATGACGGGCATCGTGACGGACGCGATCACCGGCCTGCCGGTCAGCGCGTCGCTCAACTTCCAGGCGCTGAACTACCAGAACGGTGAGACGAACACGAGCGACCCGCAAACGGGCCGCTACAGCGCGTTCCTCCCCGCGGGCACGTACATCGGCTCGCTGAAGGCACCGGGCTACCGCGACACCTGCTTCGTCGTCCGGGTCGAGGACAACCAGACGACGGTCAAGGACATGACGATCATGCCGCTGAGCGGCTGCCCGACGGCGAGCGTCACCCATCGGATCGGTCCGGGCAACCCGGACACCTATACGGTGACGCCGGCCGTGATCGGGCAGAGCTCGACCTTCACCGTCAATACGCAGGGCTTCCAGTTCGCGACCATCTTCGCGGTCCTGTGCCCGGACCTGCGCGGCGCCGACTTCGGCACCTTGCTGATCCAGGTGGACTCGGCGCCGTTCTTCACGCTCGGCCCGCTCGCGGGACCGGTCGCGCAAACGAGCGTGGTCGTTACGAACGATGCGAGCCTGTGCGGGTTGACCGTCTACACGCAGGCGAAGCTCCACAACGTCGCGAAGCGTCCGATCGTCGTGACGAACGCGCAGGATCTCCTGATCGGCAACTAGTCGATCCGCGTCGGAGCCATAGCGGGCGGTGCGCCGAGCGATCGGTGCGCCGCCCGTTTTCTATTGGTCGTCCGCGCCCTCGTCCGGAACCGCGGCGCGTGCGAGGACCGAGTCGGCGACTCGAATCCGACACCGCGCGCGCAACGCGATCGCGATGGCGTCGCTCGGACGCGCGTCGACGACGGTCACCGCATCGCCCGGCTGAGACTTCTTGTCCTGCAGGACGAGCTGCGCGAAGAACGTGTTCTGCCGCAGGTCGACGATGTCGACCGTCCGCAATCCGGCGCCGAGCGCTTGGATCGCGTCGAAGACGAGCTGGTGCGTGAGGGGGCGCGGCGTCTCCTGCCCGTGCACGACGCGATAGATCTCGCGCGCCTCTCCGTCTCCGATCACGATCGGGAAGCCGCGCTCGCCCTCGTCCTCGACCAGATAGATGTACTGCCGATCGGTGCCCTCGCGGATCACGATCCGGCGCAGCACTACATCGATCATCGGGTCGTCTTCGGTCATCGCGGTGAGCGGCGTGCGCCGCAGCACTCCCTTTTACGCGTCGGCCGGACGGGTGTCCACGTTCGAACCCCGCGCAACCCCATCCGCGCCGTCCACGCCCTGCGCGGGTGCCTTGCGTTGTTCGAGCACCATGCCCTCGAGCGGGAGCCCGTCGTCCTCGGCGAGGATCCACGCGCTGGACGCCTCGTCGTGCCAGCCGCAGGCGTGACACACGAGTCCGTGCGCGGCTTCGACGTCGGCGCGCTCCACGGAGTCGTTTCCGCAACCGGGGCAACGCCGGTCGGCGCGCGCCGGCCACAACACGGACGCGACGATCCAGCCGAGCGTGACGACCAGCAGCGCCCCGAGCACGACGGCCACCAGGTGACGCGGCGGATTCGCGAGCAGCGTGGCGGCGAGCGCGAGCGCGCCGACGACCGCGACGGGCAGCAACCACGGAACCCACGCCCAAGACCTGTTCGACCGCTTCACGCGCGCAGCGTAGCCTATCTCACGCGCGCGTCGACGCCGCCGCCCGCGAACCGATGACAAGCGACTCCTATCCCGCGAACCCGATCCTGGTCCGCGTCCGGCGCGGCGGCACGACCGAGTCCGTCCACCGCGGCGCGTGGTGTGTCGTCGACGCGTCGGGAGCGTTGCTCGACGGCGCGGGCGACTGGGAACACCCGTACTTCGTGCGCAGCGCGATCAAGGTCGTTCAGGCCCTGCCGCTGCTCGAGTCGGGTGCCGCCGATCGAATCGCGTTGCGCGACGACGAGCTCGCGCTCGCGATGGCGTCGCACAGCGGCGAAGCGTGTCACACCGAGGTTGTCGCCGGTGTGCTCGCGCGCCTCGGGCTCGACGCGCGGGCGCTGCGGTGCGGTGTGCATCCTCCGAACGATCCCGGCGTCCGCGCCGAGCTGCGCGATCGCGGCGACAAGCCGACCGCGCTGCACAACAACTGCTCCGGCAAGCACGCCGGCTTCCTCGCGCTCGCGCAGGAGCTGGGGGTCGCACCCGCCGACTACTTGGACCCCGCCTCAGCGGGACAGCGCGAGGTGCGCGCCGCGCTCGGTGCGCTGGCCGACGTCGATGCGGACGCGCTCGCCGCGGGCGTCGACGGTTGCAGCGCGCCGACGTACGCCATGCCGCTGCGCGCGCTCGCGACCGCCTTCGCGCGCGTGGCGAATCCGGGCGATCTGCCGCCGTCGCGGCGCGCGCACCTCGAACGCATGACCGGCGTGGCGCGCGCGCATCCGGTGCTCATCGCGGGTTCCCACAAGCGCATCGACACGGATCTGATCCGCGTCACGGACGGACGCCTCTTCCCGAAGATCGGCGCCGAAGCGGTGCACGCGATCGGCGTCCGCGGCGCCGATCGAGCGCTCGCGATCAAGGTCGACGACGGCGCGTTGCGCGGGCTGCACGCCGTCGTGCTCGGGCTGCTCGAGCGGCTCGGGTGGATCGACGACGACGAGGCGCGTGCGCTCGAGCGCTGGCGCGATCCGGTGCTGCGCAACCACGCCGGTCTCGACGTCGGGCGCGTGGAGGTCTGTCTGTGAGCGCGCTCGCGTTCGAGTGGGACGAGCTCCGGGACGATGCGCACAAGGGGCGCGCCGGAACGTGCCTGTGCGTCGTCGGCTCGCGCCTCATGCCGGGAGCCGCGATCCTCGTCGCGCGCGCGGCGCAGCGCGCCGGCGCGGGGCTGGTGGCCGTTGGATGCTTCGATCGCGCGCTGCTCCGCATCGTTCCGGTCGCCGCGCCGGAGGCGATCCTGGTCGACCTCCGTGACGCCAAGCTCGCCGGCGATGCGCGCCCGGCGCTGCTCGCGCTGACGGCGCGCGCCCCGGACGCGATCCTCGTCGGTCCCGGGCTCGGCGCGACGCCGCGAACGCGCGACGCGGTCGACTACTTTCGCGACGACGCCGCCGGGACGCCGCTGGTCCTCGACGCGGACGCTCTCGGCGTGCTCGCGGGCGAGCCCGAGGCGGCACGCCGCGCGCGCGGTCCGCTCGTCCTGACGCCGCATCCGGGGGAGGCCGCGCGGTTGCTCGGACGCGACGTGCCGGCCGCTTCGAACGCGCGGCTCGCGGCGGCGCGCGAGCTGGCCGAACGCGCGCGAGCGACGGTCTGCCTGAAGGGGCACGCCACGATCGTGACCGATGGCGAGCGCGAGTTCGTCGCGACAACCGGTAACTCGGGCATGGCCACGGCCGGGGCGGGGGACGTGCTCGCCGGTGTGCTCGTGGCGTACCTCGCGCGACGCGCTGCGCTCGGCCGCTCGCTCGGCCCCGCCGACGTGTTCGCGATCGCCGCGCGCGCGGTGCATGTGCACGGCCGTGCGGGCGACATCGCGGCCGCGGACCTCGGTCGACGCGGGCTCATCGCGTCGGACCTCATCGACGCTCTGCCGGAGGCGCAGCGCGAACTGGAGGAGCGTTGAGGGCGCGCGCGCTCCGGCTGCCGTGGGGCGCCGTGCTGCTGCTCGTTCTGGTCGGCGCGCGCGCGGTCGAGCCCGACGCCGTCGAGCGCGAGTGGCGCATTCGCCGGATCGCGCTCGATCCGGTGGCCGGTGACGAAGAGCTGCGCGCGGCATTCGCGTCGCCCGAGTGGACCGAGCGTGTCGACGCGCTCGACGCATGCCGTCGCGCGTTCGAATGCGGCTCGAGCGTCCCGGCGCTCGACGCCGCCACGCTGGACCGCTTGCTCTCCGACGACCAGGGCGACGTGCGCGCACGCGCGCTGGAGTGCGCGCGCCTGGCGGGCCGCGACGGGCAGGGGCGCCGGTTCGCGCTCGACGCGCAAACCGCTCGGCGCCTCGCGGACGACCGACTGCCGGGCGTACGGCTCGCGCTGGCCCGCGCGCTCGGGCTCGCGCCGTGCGCAGGCGTGGGCGCGTTGCTCGCCGCGCTCGCCTTCGACGGGGACGAGCGCGTTGCGCACGCCGCGCGCGCGTCGCTGTTCGGCCTCCCGCCCCGGGACGAGGCGCTACTCGACGCGCGCGCCGACGCGCTGGCTCGGCTGATCGACGAGGGCCGTGACGACGAGCTGCTGCGCTGCGCGCTCTTTCTCGACCGCGCGGACGCGCCCGACGTGTCCCTGTGTGAGCGCGTGCTCGCCGCGTGGCGCGACGCGTCGCGGACGGGGAACGAACGCGCGCGCGGATGGTCGAGCGTGTTCGCCGCGCTCGCGCTCGCGGCGGGTCCGCGCGAGGACCGGGCGGAGGTGTGGCTGGACGCGCTCCTCGCGGGATGGTTCGACGGGGACCGGTCGAGGCCGACGCGCCGTGCCATCCAGCGAACGGCGGTGCGCGGTGGGGGGGATGCGCTCGCGCGTGCCTGGCTCGCGCGCGCACACACGTTGACGACCGAGCACGCGAGCGCCCGCGGCGACGCGCTCGACGCGATCCTCGAGCTCGCCGAACTGGCCTCCACGGCGACCACGCCCGAGCGCGTCGTCGCGCTCGCGAGCGAGGGCGCTCTGCCCGACGAAGCGTGGGGCGACCTCCTGCTCGCCGTCGCGTCGCACGTCGACGACTGGAGCGCGCTCGACGCCGACGCGTTCCTCGCTCCCGCGACCGCCTCTCCCGCGCGCCGCATGGGTACCGTGCGCGCGTTGCACGCGACCGTCGAGGGCAATCGGAGCACGACCGCGCGCGAGTCCGCGCGCGACCTCCTCGCGCGCGCGCTGCTCGACCCCGACGTCGAGGTCGCGACCACGGCGCTGTGGGCGCTGTGCGACGTGCCCGATTCGGACGTCGTCGTTCCGTACGCTGACGTGCTCGCGCAGGCGTGGGATGCGCTCGACGAAGAGAATCGCATCGACGCGCTCGGGCGCCTGCCGCGCGACACGCCGCTCGCTTCGTTCCGCCAGCGGCTCTTCGCGCTCGGTGCGCCCGCGGGCGATGCGCGGGTCGCCGCCGTCGAGGCGCTGCGCATGTTCGCTGGCGACGCGCAGGCGCGCGACGTGCTCATCGGTTGGCTCGAGCAAGATCTCGCGCTCGCGCTCCAGGGCGACGACGCGGCCGCGGAGCTGCGCGCCCAGGGCGAGCTGCGGACGCTTGACGCGTTCGAGTGCGTCGCGTCGAGCGCGGAGGCGCGGGAGGCGCTCGAACGTGCGCTGCGGGCGGCGAACGGCGTGAGCGTCGACATCGGGAAGACGGCCGCCGCCGCGCTCGGGAAGAGCGCGCCGGGACGCGAGCGACTGACGCGCCACCTGCACGACGGAATCGACCGACGCGTCCGCATCGAGGGCGCGCTCGCGCTCGCCCCGTTCGGCGACGGTACCGCGGCGAACGTGCTGATGCGCGACTACGGAGCAGCGGCGTGGGACCTGCGCGTGCGCGTGTTGCGCGCGTTCGCGCGTGCGCCGGTCGAGCGCGGGCAGCTCTTCCTCGCCGGCGTCGCGTCCTCCGAGGACGAGCCCGATGTCGAACGCGTCGTCGCGATCGAAGCGCTCGCGGCGCAGGGCGCGGTGTCGCGACTCGACGCGTTGCTGCGCACGGCGCAGTCGTTCGAGGTCAGACGCTCCGCCGTGCGTGAGCTCGCGCGCGTTCCCGCCGAAGCGTCCGCTGCGGCGCGCGCCGCTCTGCTCACCGCCTTCGACGCGTCCGCGTCACCCGCGGGTTGGTCGGCGCTCGATCCTGCCTTGCGGCTCGCGGCATCCGAGAGCGCCGTGCTCACGGGAGAGCTGTACGTCGCGCTAGCCGCCGCCGGAGTCGACGATGAGCGCATCGCTGGCGTGTGGTTGGACGCACCGTTGCGGGCCGCGCGCGCCACGCTCACCGCGCGCTTCCAAGGCGACGCGCCGCCTCCGCCGGAGAGCCGTTGGTGGGGTGAGCTCGCGCTCGCCCGGCCGCCTGCGACGGTGGGAGAGCTGCCCTGGTGGCGTGTCGACGGCGAGTTGCTCGACGCATTCGCCGTGGCCGTGCTGGGCGACGCGTCACCGGAGAGCGCGCGCGCGCACGCGCTGACCCGCGGCGCCGTCGTTGCGCTCTCGGGCTTCGACGCCGCGCGCGCGCGGCGCACGCACGCGGCCGCGAGGTGTCGGCTGCTGGGACTCGCGTGGCTCGCCGAGGATTGGGCACGCTGCGAGCGACTGGCGCGCGCGCTCCTCGCGGACTACCGCGCGGGCGCCCTGTCCGCGAGCGCGTGGCGCGGCGCCTTCGGGTCCTTCGATCCGCTGGCCGAGGTCGATCCCGTGGCTCGGCTGCGGGCCGCGGCGGTGCAGGCGCGCGCGTGGATGCTCGTCGGGGACGAGCGCGAGGCCGAGGTCGCGCGCGCCGAGGCGCTGCTGGGCCGATCGCGCGCGGCGCGGCGCGAACAGGCGCGCCTGCGCGCCTCCCTCGGCGGCGCTTCGGAGCGCTGACGAACCACCCCTCGAACGGCACCGAATCGTGGAGTGCGCCGCTCCCCGGGCGTATCGTGTGACGTTCCACACGCGCGCGCATCGACCTCCGAACACCCATGACGACGACCACCTCGAACACCGTGAAACCCGCCCGCAAGACGAAGTCGCTCGACGTTCCGGAAGGCGCCGTGCACACCCTCGACGACGACCTCGGCTTCATCGCGCTCGTCGATCGCATGCAAGAGGACGCGGCGCTCAAGGTCGTCAACGCGGCGCGCATCTCGTACGAGAAGCAGAAGGACGGGTTCGACGAGTCGGACAGCAAGCTCGCCAAGTTCCTGTGGTTGCACGGCCACACGTCGCCGTACCGGCACTCGTTCTTCACGTTCCATTGGAAGGCGCCGCTGTTCGTCTTCCGCCAGGCGTTCAAGTACCAGGTCGGCTCGACCTGGCGCGAGTACGAAGCGAACGGCGAGTCGATCAGCCTCGAGGTCTTCGACGTCCTGTTCGATTCGGACAAGGGCTGCAGCTGGAACGAGATCTCCGGTCGCTACGTGAAGTGGACCCCCGAGTTCTACGTGCCGAAGCAGATCCGCTCGAACCCGCCGCACGGCAACAAGCAGGCGTCCGTCACGCTCCCCGAAGACTTCGACCACGAGGGCGAGCGGCAACGAATGATCGCCGAGTGCGAGGAGGCGTTCCGCCTGTACCGCGAACGCCTCGACCGCGGTGTCGCAAAAGAGATCGCCCGCCTCATGCTCCCGCAGAACATCTACACGCAGGCGTACTGGACCGTGTCCCTCCAAGGCGTGATCCACTTCCTCGCGCAACGCTTGAAGCCGGACGCCCAGTTCGAGATTCGACGCTACGCCGAAGGCATCTTCCAACAACTCGAGAGCGAGCTCGCCCGCCTCGGCATCACGCGCGACCTGATCGAAGCGAAGTAGGCGGCGGAGCGGTCCGAGGGACGGGGAGTGGTCGGCGTTTTTTCGATCGTGTTCCTCTCGTCCGGTGGAGGTCCCGGGGACGGGGAGTTGTTGACGTTTCTCTGATCGGACGATCCGGGTGGTTCCGCGAATCGAATCGCAGAGGGGAGTTCTGAACGTCTTCCTCTCCCCTGTTGGATCGCTCAGGGACGGGGAGTTGTCGACGTTCGTTATCGATTCACGCGCAGCGCTTCGCGCTGCTGCGGCACAGGCTCGCTTCGCTCGCGTGCCGCGGTACGCAACGGACCAGGGGGTTGCACGGGGGCTCTGCGGTTTCCGGCACGGCCGATGTGGCGTTCGGGGACTTGTCCGTTGGATCTCTCAGGGACGGGGAGTTGTTGACGTTCTCGATCGATTCACGCGCAGCGCTTCGCGCCGCTGCGGCACAGGCTCGCTTCGCTCGCGTGCCGCGGTACGCAACGGACCAGGGGGTTACACGGGGGCTCTGCGGTTTCCGGCACGGCCGATGTGGCGTTCGGGGACTTGTCCGTTGGATCTCTCAGGGACGGGGAGTTGTCGACGTTCTCGATCGATTCACGCGCAGCGCTTCGCGCTGCTGCGGCACAGGCTCGCTTCGCTCGCGTGCCGCGGTACGTAACGGACCAGGGCTTACACGGGAACTCTACGGTTTCCGGAGAGGCCGATGAGGCGGTCGGGGGCTTGTCGTTCGAGTGCGACCAGCTGCTTGGGCGCCGTCCGCGCACGGCGCGTCGCCCCGCGCGTGTATCGGTAGCGCCCGCGGCCCGCAGCACGCGAGCGAAGCGAGCCTGTGTTGCAGCGGCGCGTCTCGCGCGCGCGCCAAGCGGTGGTGATGTGCCCGGGTCCCCGAACCGAGCGTTGTCGCCGGTGGAAGTGCCGGAGAGTTCCACGTGCCGTTGCGGCATCGACCGACTCGTACGGGAGCGCGCGCTCAGGTGAAGCCTGGCGCGTGGTGTGGAAGCGCGCTGCCATGGGAGCGCACGCTCGCGGCCGCGCGTTGTGCGGGGGGCACGGGGCGCGGTTCGTTGGCGCGCGATGCACGGTGCGTTCGACTCGCAGCAACCGACCGGACTTGCGTAGGGCGCGGTCCGAGGCGCACGCGGTCTTCTCCCGGCGCGGGTGCTTCCTTGCGTTCGTGCCTACCTCACCACGCGCGTGCGTGACCGCCCGCGCGCGCTCCCGCACGGGTTGGCCGCTGGCGCAACAGCATGTGTGAGTCTCCGGCAGTTCCACCGGCGACAACGTGCGGTTCGGGGACTCGGGCACGTCCCCACCGCTTAACGCGCGGCGCTAACGCGCCGCTGCGGGACAGGCTCGCTTCGCTCGCGCCCCGCCCGCCGCAGGCGCCCGTTGGACACGCGGCGCGAGGCGCGCCGCTGCAACACAGGTTCGCTGCGCTTGCGTGTTGCGGGCCGCGGGCGCGCCGATTCACGCGCCGGGCTCCGGCCCGCTGCACGGCATGCGCCACTTCGCGGCGCGCCGTGCAGTGCCCGCGCGCAACCAGCCAGTCGCACTCCGGCGACAAGTCCCCGAACGTCTCATCGCCCGTTCCGGAAACCGTAGAGCTGCCGTGTAAACCCCTGTTCCGTTGCGAACCGCGGCACGCGAGCGAAGCGAGCCTGTGCCGCAGCAGCGCGAAGCGCTGCGCGTGAATCGATAACGAACGTC
>JAJDEV010000143.1 GCA_029259605.1 Planctomycetota bacterium
GAAACGGGACGCGCGACCTGATCATCAGCGCCTTTCCGCTCACGCTCTACGTCATCGACGGGCGCACGCGCGAGACGATCTTCACGATCTCAGGAAACGTCAACCGGTCGATTCGAGGCGAGATCGACTGGACCGGCGACGAGATCCCGGATTTCTTCGTCACCACGTCCGTCGACCGATCGCTCATCTCGGGAGCTCCGATCGGCGTGAGCGTGACGGGTCGCGGCTGTGCGCGAACCGGTGAGGAGATTCCGCGCATCGGCTGCACCGGGTCGGCCCACATCGACGCCGACTTCCCCGTGCACCTCTCGGGCATCGCGCCCACCGACCGCGCGCTGCTCCTCATCGGACAACCGGGCGCCGGACCGCTCGGCGAGCCGATCGGCACCGCGCCCTTCGACTGCGGCGTCGCGATCGCGACGCCGATGACGATGCGCGCCGAGGTCGAGACACTCCGCCCCGGTGAGGCCGCCGCGACGATCCGACTCCCGATCCCGAACGACGCGTCCCTCGTCGGCACCGAGTTCGAGCTGCAATGGCTCGTGCTCGACGGCGCCCGGGGCCGCAGCGTGAAGGCGCTGACCCGCGTGCTGCACGTCGAGGTCCAGGCGGCGGCGGCGACGAGCGCGCGCGGGCCCGTGCCCGTGGGGTCCATAAACTCGGCCGGGCGTTAGAGCAGCGGTCTTGGCTTCGTCAGCATCGGATTCCAGCGTGCGTATTGCCGTGGATCGTTCCAGCCTGCGCTCGCCTCCGCCGATTCTAGCTAGCCCGGATCCCTCACACCTTCCCCTGTTAACGAACCGCCGTTCGTGGGATAACGCGGGTACTTCAACTCCTCGCGGACATCCAACAAACGGCGGTTGCGATGACAGACTGTACTTCGGACGGGCTTCGTTTTCGAGCGGCTTCGGGACACGAGCTGATCGCACGATTCGACGGTGGCGATATCACGTCGGACGCGGGAGTGCTGCTGCTCCGGGCGGCAGACGACAGCGCGCGGATCGTCGAGCGTTTCGCGGAATGCTTCGCGGACCACCGAAAGCGGATGTCGGTGGAGCACACGGCTGAGGAGCTCGTGCGCCAGCGAGTCTACGGTCTCGCGCTCGGCTACGAGGACTTGGTCGATCACGACGACCTGCGTCGTGATCCTCTCTTGGCGTCGATGGTCGGCAAGCGTGATCCGAAGGGTCGCTCGAGGGGCGAGCGCGATCGCGGCTATGGCTTGGCGGGCAGCCGCACGCTGAACCGTCTCGAGCTCGGTTCGCCGGAGGAAGCCGCGGGTCACCGCTACAAGCGGATCGCGCTCGACACGGATGCGGTCGACGACCTCTTGGTCGATCTGTTCCTCGAGGCGCACGATCGAGCTCCGCGTCAAATCGTGCTCGACCTCGATGCGACCGACGACCCCTTGCACGGCGGTCAGGAAGGACGCTTCTTCCACGGCTACTACGATTGCTACTGCTACCTGCCGCTGTACATCTTCTGCGGCGAGCATCTTCTGTGTGCGCGCGTGCGACGCTCGAACATCGACGCGGCGGCGGGCAGCCTGGAAGAACTGCAGCGCATCGTGGCGCGCATCCGTCGGCGCTGGCGGAAGGTGCGCATCCTGATCCGCGCTGACTCGGGGTTTTGTCGCGACTGGCTGATGAGCTGGTGCGAGAAGGAGGAGCGGGTCGATTACGTGCTCGGCTTGGCCAAGAACCGGCGTTTGGAGGAGAGCATCTCGTCCCTGCAGGAGCTGGCCAAGGCCGCGTCCGAAGCGAGCGGCGAGCGTGCGGCGTTTTTCCGCAGCTTCAAGTGGCGCACGCGCACGTCGTGGTCGCGGCGTCGATGGGTGATCGGAAAGGCGGAGCACTCGAGCTTCGGCGCGAATCCGCGCTTCGTCGTGACGTCGCTTCCGTGCCGCAGCCGGCGAGAAGCGAAGCGAGTCTATCGGCGCATCTACTGCGCGCGCGGCGACATGGAGAACCGGATCAAGGAGCAGCAGCTCGACCTCTTCGCCGATCGGACCAGCGCTCACACGATGCGCGCCAACCAGGTACGGCTGTACATATCGTCGATCGCGTACGTGCTGCTGTCGACGATCCGGCGCAAGGCCTTGGCGGGAACGAAGCTCGCCCGAGCGCAGTGCGGCACGATCCGCAACCGCCTGCTCCGCATCGGTGCACGAGTGCGCGTCACCGTGCGACGCGTTTGGGTGCACATGTCGAGCGCGTGCCCCTCGCGCGAGCTCTTCCTCCTCACGATGCGTCGACTGCAAACGTAGTCACGCGGAGCGCGAGACTGGCGAGGGACGCGGCACGCTCCGGCGCGCTTGGGGCGGTCGTGTCGCTCGGGCTCACAACGAGCGAACTCAGGCGCTCGAGTCGACCTCACGCGGCGTTTCGGCGCGCGTCGAGCCATCGAACCGATCCGCAGAGCGGTCCATCGACCAGATCAGACGGCGTCGGACGGCCAGGTCCACGTCGAGTCGAGCAACCCGTGAGGGATCCGGGCTAGGTGCTCCGAACGACCCGGAATGACGCCGATAGCTCGGCGGCCGAGGTTATGGACCCTAAGGGTACGGAAACTCGACCGACCATACGTGAGGGCCTCCGCCCTTGACCAGCTCGCGGAGCGCGGCAGCCAGATGGGCCGGGTTGGTGGTCTTCCCCGCGAATCTTTCTTCTCCTCGCTTGCCAAGAGCGCGCCCGATGGGTTCACTAACGCCTGCTGCCTCCACGCCCCCTACCCCCAGGTTTAGATGGATCGAAAACAGCCCCTCCGCGCTCTGTGCTTCGTCGCCTGCGTGTGCCTGCTTCAAGCCTGCACCTCAATCAAGCCGGACGTTCCGTTCCTTCAGCGAAGCTACGCGCTGAATGTCGAGTCTACAGTCACTCCCGGCGAGTCGATTTTCACTGTTCGCTCAGGCGCCTACAAAGAAGCCTCGTTGTGGGTTGGGGCTTTCTATGGCGGCCAGGTCACCGACAAGTGGGAGCAAGACATTGAGGAACACGAGCTTCTGTTCGAGGGCTTTGACGGCAACACCTTGAAGTGCACCTATCGAAAGTCAGAGGTCCCCGCGGTCGCCCTTGAGCTGCCAAGCGGCAGCAATCCGAGTATCCGTTCGCCGTTTTATGCCGTCTCGACCGGATCAGTGAACAACTCCTTGCGGCCGATGTTTATCGAAACGAGTGGTCCCGGGCATAAGCTGACCCACGCAGGAGTCGAACTCGAGTTGATCTCGTGGACGGCCAGGGAACTCCGCTACCGCGTGCTGGGCGACTCGTTCGTCGAACCGGAGCCTGTCGTCGAGGCGAAGCCATAGCGTGATCCAATTCGCACTTTCGAACAAGTAGAGATACTATGCGCACGATTCTCTTCCATATAGAATCTCGGCGGGGCCTGTTTTGCACATTCACGTCGTTCCTGATTCTGGCGTTGTCCACAAGCTGCGCCTCCTTCGCCAAGGGCAATGTGCCCGAAGCGGTTCTGCCCGCGCCGATCTCTGCGGCGATGCAAGTGGATGTGACCGTCGATCTGACCTGGACCACCCAGGTTGGCGCGGCGCGCACGCTCCCTCCTAACGTAAATAGGGCCTTAGAAGACGAGTTCATTCGCATCAGCAACGAGAGCCAGCTTGTCTCGATGCGCCGCGGGCAGCTTGGCGACGTGCACGTGTCTGCGAGGATGAAGAATCAAGGAAGCCTGGGCGGCGCCGTGGGGGCGGCCATGATCACCGCCTTTAGCCTGGGCACTATTCCGACCTGGGCGAGCGATCACTACATCCTTGAAGCAAGCGTCACGTCGCAGTCGGGGCGGAAGTCTGACTACCGGCTAGAGGATTCGATGAAGACCTACTTCTGGATTCCGTTGATATTTGTTGCCCCATTCAAGCGCTCGGGAGAGGTCGCAGGCGAAATCCGCACGAACATGATTCGGGCCCTAGTGGTGCGCATACACGAGGATGGCTACCTCACCCGTGCGGGTTCTCCGCCGCCGACCGTACGGTCGGCACCGTAGTGTCAGGATAGGCGGTGGAAGGGGGGTCGTGAGCAATCAAGCCTCGGGAGACGTCGTCCGCGTGGCGGACGACCGGAAGGCGCAAAGCCTGGAACCGTTCTTCGAAGAGCTCTCTCCGGTTGTACTGGTCCAGCGACCTTCCCGATGCTCTGAGGGGCGATAAGCGAGTTCAGGGAACGGAGTTATGATGGCTCTGAGGGGGCTCTCAATCAGAGTTCCCCAGGAGGGCATCATGCAGTCCACGCGCTCGATTCGGTTGCCTCGGACCTGGCCGAAAGCCGCTCGCGGCGGCGTTCTTCACGCGCGTGGGGTCCATAAACTCGGCCGGCGAGTTCTGCCCATGATTCCGATCATCTGAGCACGTCTACACTGGTGTGCCTACCGAAAACGCTGTACACGCCCCCAATCACGCACTCGGGTCGAACGTAGCGCGCGCGAGGTGGAGTGGCAAGGCGACAATCGACAGTCACGGCGCAACGCGTCTGCCGGATCGCTACACGAGACGCAGTCGGCACGCTCAGGCGGCGCGTCGATAGCGATGGTGAAGCCCGCCGAGGACCGGCGTTGCTTTCACTTCGCCCGTCGCCTCGACGTCGCGCGTGATGGGGGAGTTGCGATCGATCGACTGGTGCGGACGCGCCGCGTTGTAGTACTCGACGTACTCACGCACGGTGCGAAGCAAGTGACGGCGTCCGAAGGGAATGATGTGATCCGTGCACTCGCGGCGGATCGAACCGATCACGCGCTCGACGAAGGGGTTCTGCCATGGCGACCGCGGGGCGGATCGAATCTGTCGAATGCCCAGCGCGTGGTGTCCAGAAACCGGGCCGCCTGTTTGAGCCCGCGAAGGCAGGCGACTCGGGGCTCGTAGGATGGGGCATGAGAGCCGAGATCTACCCGTTGCAGATGCTCCTGCTGACCGTCTCAGGCTGGGTGCACCGCCACCAGGCGGACGTGATCGCGTACTTGGTCGAGGAGAACCGCGTACTGAAGGAGCAGATGAGAGACCGTGCGCTTCGACTGACCGACGACCAGCGCCGCCGTCTCGCGTCGAAGGCGAAGTTGCTGGGAAGGAAGGCGCTCGACAAGGTCGCCACGATCGTGACGCCCGACACCCTGATGCGTTGGCATCACCGGTTGACCGCGTTGAAGTGGACGTACGAGGCGAAGAAGCGAGTCGGTCGGCCCGGCTTGATGAAGACCATCGCGGCGCTCATCGTTCGCATGGCGCGCGAGAACTCGCGGTGGGGCTACAGCCGCATCGAGGGCGAGCTGAAGGACCTCGGGCACCGCGTTGCAAGGACGACCATCGCGAACGTCCTGAGAGCGAACGGCATCAAGCCTGCGCCGGATCGCCCGTCATCGTGGAAGACGTTCCTGAAGGCCCACTGGGGACAGGTCGCGGCGACCGACTTCTTCGCCACCGAGGTGTGGACGCCGCTCGGACTGAAGACGTACTACATCCTCTTCGTGATCGACTTGAAGACGCGGCGCGTTGAGATCACGGGCATCACGCGGCATCCGACCGAGGCGTTCATGGTCCAGGTCGCCCGGAACCTCTCGGACGTCGTCGACGGGTTCCTGATGGGGCACCGGTTCCTGATCTGTGATCGCGACACGAAGTTCACGGACCAGTTCAAGCGCATCCTTCGTGATGCGGGCGTGGCGGTCGTCCTGACTCCTCGGAGAGCGCCGAACTGCAACGCCTTCGCGGAGAGGTTCGTGCTCACCATCAAGTCCGAGTGCTTGCGACGGATGATCTTCTTCGGCGAAGCGTCATTGCGAAGGGCCATCTCGGAGTTCGTCGTCCATTACCACCAAGAACGGGCACACCAAGGGCTGGACAACGAACGGATCGAGCAGCGCGACGCGGTGGGGGACGGCGACGTCGTCTGCAGCGAGCGCCTCGGTGGCCTGCTGAAGTGCTACCGGCGCGCAGCCTGAGGAAGGGGCCGCGATGGAACGTTGGAAGCGTGGCATGGCGATGCCGAAGTCCGTCCTCGCCCGGTATCGCGATCCCGATGGACGAGCGGCGGCCGTGATTCGGGGCGTCAAGCGACCCGAAGCCTGCCTGGATACCGGAGATGAGTGCCGGCCGGATAGTTGGACACGACGAGCGTCTCAAAGGCCGATGCTCGACGCATGTATGCGCAAGCGTCGGAGACTTCGTTATCAGTATGGGGGACAGGGGCATCCTTCGATTCCCCCGAGAACGCTGGAGATTTTAGTAGACGAGCTGCAGCCCACATCTCTTGCGGGGAGTACAAAGAGGCCATTGCTGACTCGAACACAGCGATTCGTCTCGATCCCGACAATCGAATTAGCTGGCTGATGAACCGGGCCTCGGCGCGCGCCGCTACGGGAGACTCCAACGGAGCGATCGAGGATTACTCGGAAATGATCGCAGGCGATCACCTGACCTGGTTCGCACTTTGCGGACGGGCTGGGGCCAAGTACGTGTCGGGCGATTTTGCCGGCGCAGCTGAGGACTGTCAACTCGCAATGGCCGACCGCAAGTACTCCGACGGTGGAGGCGTCCTTCATGTCCTTCTGGGAGAGGCCCTCGAGGCACAAGGCAACATCGAAGGTGCTATCGCCGAGTTTCGAGAAGCAATCGCCGATCATGAGGAAGCGGTCGCAAAACACGGCGCGCTGTTCGAATACCATTCGATCTCTGTTGATGAAGCAGAGCGGGTTCGCGAACGGGTGCGGAAGCTCGCGCAGCGGCTCGATGAGCCCTGATGCCACTCTCATGGGCCGGAGCCCGTTGGCTCGCGGGAATCAGTGGGGGGGCGATGGTCCGATGCTTGAGGGCATCGGACGCTCATCCTCGCCCTGATCGCGCCTGACGCGCCCACGGTGGGGGAGGTCCCATTTCCTTGAGCATCGGACCTCCCCGAGTCCCGCAGGTACCCCGCCAAGTTCCCCGCTGGTTCCCCGGAGACCGCCGAAAAACGCGCGCGCACCAGGTTCCGAATCCGCGCTCAGGGGCGCAAGAAGGCCGATCTGACGCGATCCTAGAGGGGAACTTCGAGGCTTGAGCGGGAACCAGCGGTGAACCAGGTCGCGGTGGTTCCCCATCGGTTCCCCGCTGGTTCCCCGCGCGGATGCATCCTTGGTACGATTGGGTTGCCGAGCGACTGTCGCTCGACCCAACCAGGAGGTGCCCATTGAAGGCACTCTTGAGCGGACAGCAAACACCCCGGAGCGGGGATAACCACGGACCCATTGCGGGTGGTGCCGGCAGTAGGCGTCGGGCCGTCAAGACCGGGTCAGCCAGGCCGCGCGTGAGCGGTGCCGTGGGGTCGCGGCAAGGCTATCTACAGTAGCCGGGGAGCGCCTACTTGCTCTCCGGCGTCATTCCGCGGGACGGGATGAGGAGGCGCGGCGTACGGTCGTGTCGCGATCCAAGCAGTCGTTCGCCAATGCCGTCAGGCTCGCGTTTCGCAGCTCTATTCATGACAAGTTTCGGCCGCGTTTGGATCGGGATTCTCGTCGCCCTCGCCTATAGCTCGTGCCTGGAAGGACACCCTGTCGTACCGATCGGCGAGACCGGCTACGTGGACGTAGAGCCCGGCAAGGTCGTGTCCGTCGGGGCAACTCGAGAAGTGACCGCGAGGCTTCGGCAGTTGCAGCGCGCCAAGGACGAGTTCGGGTTCCGAGCTCTTCTCGGCAGTGCTCTGGTTTTCCGACTCGAGCGTGGAGATAGGGTGCTCGTGCTTGCCGTTGGGAGCCCTTGTGAAGTGCGAGTTCAATCGGGAGAGCACATGGGGAAGTCCGGTTTTCTGGAATCGATCTACATCTCGCCCGACGACCCCGACCGCTAGGTCTTGGCACGCAGGCCTTCCGCGTGTGATGTTGGACTCATAAAGGCTATACTTCGGTACGGCCGCCCTCCAAGTCCCAAGTCCAAGCCCGGCCTCCACCTCAGCCGGAGTATGGACTTGGACACCGCATCTCTCACGATCGAGCGCGTCGCGCTGGACTCACTCCACGCCGACCCGGCCAACGCGCGGACGCACGACTCCCGCAACCTCGAGGCGATCCAGGCAAGCCTGAAGCAGTGGGGCCAGGCCGAGCCGCTCGTCGTCCAGGCCAGCTCGGGCAAGGTGATCGGCGGCAACGGCCGCCTCGTCGCCATGAAGGCGCTGGGCTGGACGCAAGCCGACGTGGTTCGTCTGGAAGTAGATGACCTGCAGGCGACGGCGCTCGGGATCGCTCTCAACCGCACGGCCGAGCTCGCGGGCTGGGACGAGCCGGTTTTGGCCCAGCTCCTCGAAGAGCTGCAGGTCGAGGACGCGCTCGGCGGCGTCGGGTTCGACTCGTCCGAGATCAACGAGATCCTCGACCGGCTCGCTGACGACGCAGCTGAAGTCGAGCAGGACGAAGCGCCCGCGCTCCCCGACGAGGCGACGACGAAGCCGGGCGATCTCTGGATCCTTGGGCGTCACCGGCTGCTGTGTGGCGACAGCTCCGCGTGGGAAGACGTCGAGCGCCTGCTCGAGGGCGCGCCGATTCACCTCCTGAACACCGACCCGCCGTACAACGTGAAGGTCGAGCCTCGCTCGAACAACGCGATCGCCGCCGGTCTCAGCTCGTTCAGCGCATCGACGCACCATCAGAAGCTCGACCTCGCGCGGCATCCGGGGAAGGCCAAGGCGACCGGGCCGATGCGCCCGAAGGATCGCCCGCTCGAGAACGACTTCGTCTCCGAGGAGGAGTTCGATCGGCTGCTGCGGGCGTGGTTCGGGAACGCGGCTCGCGCGCTGTTGCCGGGCCGCGCGTTCTACGTCTGGGGCGGCTACGCGAACCTCGCGAACTACCCCTCGGCGCTGCGCGAGACCGGGCTCTACTTCTCGCAGGCGGTCGTGTGGGACAAGCAGCACCCCGTGCTGACGCGCAAGGACATGATGGGTGCCTTCGAACTCGCGTTCTACGGTTGGAGAGAGGGCGCTGCGCACTCCTTCTTCGGGCCGCCGAACGCGAGGGACCTGTGGGCGATCAAGAAGGTCAACCCGCAGTCGATGGTCCACCTGACCGAGAAGCCGATTGAGCTTGCCGCTCGGTCGATCGAGTACTCCTCGCGACGCGGAGAACACGTCCTCGACCTCTTCGGCGGCTCGGGCTCGACGATGGCCGCATGCGAGCAGCTGGGTCGGTCCGCGTACCTGATGGAGATTGATCCCCCGTACTGCGACGTGATCGTCGAGCGGTGGGAGCAGCTGAGCGGCGAGAAGGCGAAGCGGGAGGCGGCGACGTGAGCGGCCGCATCCCGCCCAACGCGTTCGAGTACTACGTCGCACTCGGTCCGGGCCGCAGCTACCGCGCCGTCGCCGAACGCTTCGGCGTGTCGAAGCGCGCAGTCACGAAGCACGCGACGAAAGAGAACTGGCCGACGCGCCTGGCGCAGGTCGAGGAAGATGCCCGCCAACGTTCCGATGAGCGAGCCGCCGACGCGCTCCAGGAGATGAACGAGCGGCACCTGAAGATCGCCAAGGCACTCCAGGGGCGCGCGCTCGAGGCCCTGTCCAAGGCACCGCTCGAGTCCACGCGCGACGTGATCCGTGCGCTCGACCTGGGCGTGCGTCAGGAACGCCTCATCCGCGGCGAGCCGACCGAACGCTCGGCCAGCGTCGAGGAAGTCACCAAGCGCGAGATCGCGACGCTGCTCGTGAGGGATACGGATGCCCGCGACGAAGCTGCGGCTGGATAAGGACGCGCTGTTCGAGACGCTCGGCTACGAGCCGCATCCCGGGCAGCTCGAGGTTCACCGATCGACCGCGCCGAGGCGCGTGCTCGCCTGCGGGGTTCGTTGGGGAAAGACGAGGGCGGCCGCGATGGAAGCACTCGCCGCCGCGCTCGAGCCGAGAGACCGAACGATGGGCTGGGTGGTCGCCCCGACGTACGACCTCGCCGACAAGGTGTTCCGCGAGCTCGTCGTCCTCGCCGCCGAGCATCTGCGCCACCGCATCATCTCGATGAAGGAGAGCGAGCGCAGGCTCGTGCTCCGAAACCTCGGCGGTGGCGTCAGCGAGATCCGCGGCAAGAGCGCTGACAACCCGGTGTCGCTGCTTGGGGAGGGCCTCGACTTCGTGATCATCGACGAGGCCGCGCGCATGAAGCCCGCGATCTGGGAGTCGCACCTCACGCAGCGGCTGCTCGACAAGAACGGCTGGGCGCTCGTGATCTCGACGCCGCGTGGCAAGGGTTGGTTCTACGATCTCTTCCGTCGCGGACAGAGCGACGACCCGGCGTACGCGTCGTGGAACCATCCGAGCTGGACGAACCCGCATCTCAATCGGGCGATGATCGATGCGGAACGCGGCCGCCTGCCGGAACGCGTCTTCGCTCAGGAGTACGGCGGGCAGTTCACCGAAGGGGCGGGCCAGGTTCTGCGCAACGTCCGGGAGTGCGCGACCGGCGAATGGAAGGAGCCGGTCGAAGGCGAGGCGTACTACGCGGGGCTCGACCTCGCGAAGGTCGAGGACTACACCGTGCTGTGCATCCTGAATAGCAAGCGCGAGGTCGTCTTCGTCGACCGGTTCCACCGACTCGACTGGGGACTTCAGGTGACCCGCATCCGAGCTGCGACCGACCGGTACAACAACGCCCGGATGCTCGTCGACTCGACTGGTGCCGGCGAGCCGATCTACGAGTCACTCGAGCGCGAGGGATGCAACGCAGATCCTTATCCGTTCACGGCGAAGAGCAAGGCTGCGCTGATCGACAACCTCTCGTTGATGGTCGAGAAGCGACAGCTAACGCTTCCGCGAGCGGATCTGTGGCCCGAGGGAATCGACGAGCTGGAGTCGTTTCAGTACAGCGTGAGCGACTCGGGCAACGTCAAATCGGGCGCGCCGTCGGGCGCTCACGACGATTGCGTGATCGCGCTTGCGCTCGCCGCGCTGTGCATCGGGCCCGAAGACTTCGGTTGTCCGTTGCTTCTCCTCTAGGTCTTGCCATCCGTGGCGCGGTTTCTCCGGACGCAGGCTCCGACTCTGTAAGGCGGACCTCCAATCGTCGGGTGTTCTGGGCTTCATGGTGCGCGACCAAGGAGGTCCGAGATGCAAATCCAAAAAGCCCTGGCGATGTTCGTCCTGCAACTCGAAGCCGATGGACGATCGCCGCACACGATCGGTCAGTACAAGCGTCACGTTCGACTGCTCGCGAGCTGGCTCGGCGACATGCCGATCGAGAAGGTCGATCACGAGACGCTCGCCGCCTTCCTGTCGACGCCGGTCGCGCGGTGCCGAACGGACGGTGTCGAGAAGAAGGCGACGGCGATGAACGCGCTCCGCTCCTCGCTGCGATGCTTCTTCGCCTTCTTGAACGCGGCGGGCATCGTGCCTGCGAATCCAGCGCGTCTGATTCGGCGAGCGATCTGTAGCGGGCCTCCGCCACGCGGACTCTCGACCGACGAGCAGGCGAAGTTGCTCGCTGAGCTTGCGGATGCGCCGCTGCGCGATCGGATCTTGTTCAGGCTGATGCTTCGCACCGGCATCCGAATCGGATCCGCTCTCGCGCTTCGAGCCGACGACGTCGACCTCGAGGAGTGCGAGCTCCGGCTCCGCGCGAAGGGTGGGCGGGAGATCGTGGCGTTCTTCCCGCCCGACCTGCGCGACGACCTGCGCGTGCTCATGAGCGGAGGGCGGCTGTTTCCGATCACGGCGCGGCACGCGCGGCGGCGGTTTCACCTACTGCTCGAGCGGGCCGGGATCCGGCGGCGAGGGCCGCACGCCCTCAGACACGCGTTCGCGATGCGGGTGTACCAAACGACCGGCGACCTACTGCTGACGAAAGAGGCGCTCGGGCACCGGTCGATCACATCGACCGCCGTATACGCCCGCGCTAACCGGAGTCTAATGCGAGCGCTAGTAGTGGTTTAGGGCGGTCGACATCCCATCTATTCCCGGAAAATTGAAGATGCGGATGTTTCGGACGAGGCTTGTGGGAGCTGGTCGAGCTTGCATCTCCGCCGACAAAGAGGCGGGGACGTGGCCGGCGACGAAACCCCAAGAACAACCTCCAAGACACGTCGTCTCACGTCGCGCGGGAAGAAGCTGATCTCCTTCGTGCATCAGAGACGCGTGGTCGTCGATCGGTGCACACACATGCCGAAGTTCCGCCAAGTTCATCCCGAGCACCTCGATTTGATCCCGGTCGCAGTCAGGCTGGCGTCGTCTAGTCCGCGCTTCGCAAACGAAGTTGCCGAAACACTGAAGCAGCACTGCATAGCGTGCAGATCGGAAGGCCCCCTTCCTCTGGAGATCTCTGTATCTGAACGCCGCTGGACGGACCAGACCGAACCGTTCCGTCTCGAACTGGAATCCATCGAAGTGCTCGCCGACCGAACACGCATGAAGGTGGAAAGACTCGGAACCGAGGATTGGAGATTCGAGGACAGCGTGGAACACCTTCGTGACAAAGCGGATTTGTTCGCGCGGGCGTCTCGCGCGTTCGACGCATTGAGTGCTGTCCTTGACGGATCGCGCTCCGGCGAAGATCAGCCCCCGGAGCTTCCATGGCAGGACCGCGCGCTGGCCCTGATCTTCTCGCGCGGCCGGGATTGGACAGTGAAGAAGCTCGCCGAGGAGGTTGGAGTGCATCGGTCCACCCTGTACGGAGACCAACGAGTCAAGGACGCTCTGTTCGCTCGACGGTGCCCGCGGGGAGTGATCGGAGACGGCGAGATGTCCGGCGAGAGCCGGCGCGCGGATTAGCGCGCGACAGTTGGCGCGACACGACGAAATCTAGACAGGCTCCTGAGGGGCGCTGATCGCTGGTTCTCGCGCCAGGAGCGCCCGGTGCGACGCGACACGAGCGCGACATGGCCTGTGGAAGTGGAGACACGTCATGTCCACTTCCCGTCACCCGCTCGAAGCCGCTGAGCCTGCGCTGTTCTGGTTCAGCGCACTCGTTTCTGCAGTGTGCCGCGGAGACTTCGCCCACATTGATCACGCGCAGAGGGAACTCGAGCGCGTCGGCTACGTAGTTCGCATCGTCGAACCGATTTCGTCGGCGCGGGGCGCACAGGACGCGAAGGCGTGACAGATTCCTCCGCGAAGAACGCGGCGCTCGCGTTCCTCCGCCAACTGTGGCCCGAGGGAATCCCGACCGGCGCATCGCTCGTACTGGCGAATCCCGCCGTCGGCGGGTTCAACAGAGCGCGCGACATCGCGGAAGCCGCCGCTCTCATCGCGTGCGGGGTGTACGCCTGCTTTGCTTGCGCGCTCATGCGAGAGGGCGCCGTTGGGCGCGGACACGCGGAAGACGCGATCACGATCCCCGGCGTGTGGCTCGACCTCGACCTGAAAGAGGGTGATCACGCCGAGAGCGCGCTGCCGACACGCAGGGAGGCCCTCGCGTTCCTTGACACTCTTCCGCTCGCGCCAACTCTGGTCCTGCACAGCGGTGGTGGACTCTACGTTTGGTGGCTCCTTCGCGAGCCCTGGTTCTTTGAGAACGAGGCCGAACGGAATCGAGCCGCACAGACCGTCTCCGGCTGGCAACGGTTTGTGCTCGACCAGGCCGCAGCGCTCGGCTGGCGCCTCGACAACACTGCGTCGCTGGCGCAGCTACTGAGAGCGGAGGGCGCGTCCAACACCAAGTACGATCCGCCGAGGGTCGTCCGCCGCATTCGAGACGACGGTCCGAGATGGAACCCCTCCGACTTCGAGGAGTGGATTTCTTCCGCTAGAGGCGCGGGGAATACTCGTGTCGAACTCCCGGCAGACACTCCGCGTTGGATCGCGTGCGCCGCGCGAGGACTCGGGGGCTCGGCGAGAGAGATCAAGCATGACGGCAAGCTCCACTGTGTCACGCTTCAGTACTGCCCCGCGTGTGGGGGAGTTCAGCGGACGAAGCGGGGACTCGCCCAATGGACCTCGCACATCGCGCCGGTTTCTGGATTCCTGCGCTGCAAACGACAAACCTGCGAGGCGAGGGAGAGCACCGACGGCGGGATCCCGTGGGAAGAATGGACTCGCCGTTTTCTCTCTCCCGAGTGCGCGGTCGAGGCGATCCGTCTCCGGGACGAGGACCTGGCTCGACTGCCCGAGCGCATCTCGCCGCTTCCGGTCCTTCAAGAGCGTGGGCCGACGATTGGCATCGCCGAGTCGGACAACGGCAAGCTCGGGGAGATCATCGACGATGCGATCGAATACGCTCAGTCAGGTCGGCGCATCGCGCTGGTCGAACTTCCACCCGGTGCGGGCAAGACGCGCCAGATCGTCGAGCGGCTTAAACCCAATCATGGAGCCTACTTCGCTCGAAACCACGACTTGCTCGCCGAGGTTGCGGACGAACTTGAACGCCGAGGCGTCGCGTACACGCACATTCAGGGGGTAGGCAGGGCCTGCCACTTCCAGGACGCCTACGAGCACTATGGCCGGCGCCCAGACTGGCGCGGGTCGGCGTGTCAAACGTGTCCTCATAAGGTGGACGGGACATGCGCCGCATGGGCCGATCCCGTCGGCGTAATCCTCGCCCCCCACGACTCCCTCCCGGTTCTCAGGGACATGAGGGTGAACGACGAGTCGACGGGCGCAAGAACCTCCGTCCTTAGCGATCGACTCGTCGTCGTCGACGAAGGTCCAGAGTACGTCAACTCGACGGCGGTCAGCCGCGAGCGCATTCGTGGTCCGCTCAACAATCCCGGGTGCTTTGGTCAATCGGCGAAGTTGGCCGAGAATGTCACTTCGCTCATCGATTCCCTTCTCGCGCGGGCTCTTCGCGATCGCCAGGAGCACCACGCCGGCGAACATCCGACGCGCTATACGTTCATGGACCTGAGCGTGCTCTGGCAGGAGGTCGTCGCGGGTCGCGATCCTGTTCGCGTGCACAGGACGCTTCGTGAGGCAAGCAACTTCCCGCACGAGTCCTGGCCGAAACCGGACGGGCAAAGCCTCCGAGACAAGAAGCTGGAGACGTCGCGTCTTCCGCATCCGGATGTCCGGAAGGTCTGGCGTGCGCTTCTGGGCGCGGTCACAGACGGAGACGAAGCCCGTCTCGCCCGCCAACGCCATGGTCACCTCGAAGTTGTTGCGACGGACGAGGGCGCGTGGATCGAGATCCGCACGCCGTGGCGAATCCCGATGCGCAGCGACAAGGGTGTGGTCCTTCTGGACGCGACCGGTCAGTTGACGCTCGCGGAACTCAAGGCGGCAAATCCGGGAGCAACCGTCCGGGAGTTCGCGGTCAATGTCGTGCCGTCCGCAGAGGCCAAGATTCTCCGCGCGCACGTCCGGACCAAGAACGTCACGCGCAGACGTCTCGTGGACAAGGGCAAGTGCTCCGATCGGGCCATGGGCACGCTCCGCAATGCCCTTCAGGAGGTTGCCAGAGCCTCTGAGAAGCATCTGGGGCCCGGCGCGCACAGCTGTGGTCTCATCACGTACAAACCTATCGCGGACAGGCTGGCAAAGAACGACGCGGACCTCGCGAGCGTTGTCCCCGCGACGCTGCTACTTCCGGTGGAGAGAGTCTGCTACTACGGTCGGGACGATCGCGGCTCGAACCGGCTTACCGGGGTCGATGTGTTGGTCACGTTCGGCGACCCGATTCCGAACATTGGGGCGACCGAAGCCGACGCGCGCGCGCTCGATCTTCCCCCCAACGAGCTCGTCGGAACTCGCACCGCCGCGACACTCCTCCAGTCCCAAGCACGGAGTCGGGCACTTCGAGCGAAGGGGCCGGTGGTGGTCGCGCACGTCGGGTCCATAACACCCCCCGACTCCGACGAATGTCTCCGCTTGGAGCTTCCGGCGGGCCGTCCAGCTCGGCCCGAGCGGAGGGCGGTCGAGTGGCTGGTCGAGGGCATGCTCGCGAACGGAGAGATCGTCGCGGAGCCGCTGGTCGAGGCTGTCCTCCAGGGCCGTCTGCCAGTCCCCGGACCACTGGCAGAAAGTGCCAACTACCCTGACCCTGTTGGCACTTTTTGCCAGTGCTCCCCGCCGGCCCGTCGCACGCTCTCGAACTGGGTGCGGAGTACCGCTGAAGGGCTCGGTGCGCTTCGGCACGAGGTCCGGTTCCCGACCGGGACGTCGTGGGCGGTGTGGGGTCCTCCGCTGATGCCGCTCGAGGAGGCAGAGGCCAAGGCCACGGAGGCGCGGCGAGCCATCCAGGCGGCCACCTCGAAACCGTTGAGCGTCGACGTAGCGCGGACCCGCGCGAAAGAGAACGCGGCGTTCGAGGCGGAACTCCGCCGGATCTTGGAACGAAGCAGCTCACCGATGGCGCTTGAGGAGTGGCTCGAACGCTACGCGGAGCGCGCGGCGATCCTCGAGTTCGACGCAGGGCTGCCGCGGGACGCGGCGGAGCGCATGGCAGAAGCGGCCACCCTTGAGGCCTTGGCGGAGATCGTCGCGCGAGCGGAGGTGACCTGTGCCTGACGTTTCCCGCGTCCGCCTTGCGCTCGCGTCGAAGGCCGACGCCGAGCGCGGCCTGTTCGGATTCATCGCGTTCCGCCTCGGGATGGTCGAGGTCGACGGCGTGACGCTGCGTCGGACGCGGGCGGGTGAGCTGACGCTCTCGTACCCGGCTCGACGCGACCGGAACGGGCAGGACCACCCGTACGTTCGCCCGCTCGACGATGCGACTCGCCGGGCGATCGAGTCGCGGGTCTTCGACGAGCTCGGGCTCGGGGAGGTCCAGCCGTGAGGTCCGCCCTCAGGCGCCCTGTCTCGCGCGGTGTGGGGACATCTCCCGTGGTCGCGGGCGGCTGGGCGAATCCGCGCCCCAGGCGGGACGTGGGCGCGATGACGCCGAAGGAGCGCCTGGCCGAGCTCGGGGGCCTGCTCGCCTTGGGCGTCCGCCGGCTCTCGATTCGCCAGAAAGCCCTGGATGGGGGCGCGGAGCCCGAGGCTCTGTGTGACCAGGCGGTTGACGGCAATCGGGCCGCGCCCGCCGAGGAGGTCGCCTGATGTCCGAGTCCACGAAGTGCACGAACTGCTGCCCGCTCCACGGTCCTCAACCCGGCGGTGCCGCCTGTCCTACCTGCGCCGAGATCGAGCGAATGCTGCGCGCAGGGGAGGTGCCGTACTGATGGGGGCGCGATCGATCTCCGACGAGATCCGGGAGCTCCGGCAGATGGATGTCCCCGATCTCGTCGCCCGCTACGAGACGACGTTCGGCAAGCCGCCGCGAGTAAAGCACCGCGAGTGGCTCTGGCGTCGGGTCGCGTGGAAGATCCAGGAGCAGCGGTTCGGCGGCATGTCCGAACTCGCCAAGCGCCGGCTCGACGAACTGATCGGCGAGCTCGACCTCCAGGTCGGCGAGCGCACCTGCGCC
>JAJDEV010000144.1 GCA_029259605.1 Planctomycetota bacterium
CGACGATCGACCACGTCGCGTGCGCCGGCAGGACGAGGGCGATGAGGGCGAGGAGCGGCGCGAACAGACGGCGCAGGGGGAGTGCGTTCATGCGCCTAGCGTAGCCGCTGCGCGCGATTCGTGAGCGGACCGGGAGCCGAATCCCGCGCGCCCTGCTCCGGGACGCGCGCGCGCCGCCGCGGCGCCCCTTGCGACGCGCCACGCGCTCCGCTACGGTCGCCGGCGACGTCCTGACGATCGCGCGCGGCGACCGGAACGCGACGTGGTTCTCGATGCTCCGACTCCCCACGTCGCTCCTTTCGATTCTCGTCATCGCATCGTGCGGCGGTGCGCCCGAGGTGCGCTGGACGCACCTGGCGCCGCTCGCCTCGGACGGCACGACGGCATCCGCGGAGGGCGCGCGCACGTGGCGCGCCGCGGACGGCCGCGAGCTGCGCCTCGTCGTGGACAGCGAGGTGTGGATCGAAACCACCATCGAGCGTGGCGATTGGACGCCGTCGGGCGCGCCCGACCTGTGGAAAGTCGACCTGCCCGTGCGCGGACTCGGCATGACCGGCGTGCGGCTGTCCGGCAACGAACGGATTCGCGGCGCGCTCGTCGGCGGGCTCGACGCGATCCTCGCCGACTTCAAGGGCGCCTTCGGCTTCGGCGTGTACCAGACCTTCCGCGACGCGTTCTACCTGCGCTGGTCCCCCGACAGTGAGCTACCCGCATCCGCGACGCTCGGCGTGCGCATCGCCTCGCGCGACACGGTCGCGGCGAAGACGCGCGTGCGCGGACGACGCTTCTCGGGCGAGGGGCTGTTCGTGTGGCCGAACGAGCGCGTCGTCATCGAGCGCGAGCTCGAGCTTTCGGACGCCGCGCGCGTCCTGCGCTTCACGACCTGCGTCGAGCCCGCGCTCGTGGACGAGTGCTACGCCGGCGAGGCTCCGCTGCGCACGTTCCGCGTGCGCGTCGACGGCAAGGTGGTGTTCGAGCACGCGCAGGGACACGACGGACACGGCAGCTCCGCGCAGCACGCGGTGACGCTCGAGGGCGCGTCGATCGAGCGTATCGAGTTCGAGGTCGAGGGCCCGCTCGCGTACACCTCGTTCCTGGCGCCCGTCATCGGGCCCGGGGACGTCGGCACCTACGGCGCGCGCGCGTTCGACGCGCCGACGACCGCGCGCCCGCCGATCATCCTGTTCGTCGCCGACACGTTTCACGCCGACAACATGGCGCTCTACGGCGGCGACGCGTCGCTCGCGCCGAACCTGAACGCGTTCGCCGAAGAGTGCCTGCGCTTCCCGAACGCCTGGTCGACGTCGACGTTCACGCTGCCGACGCACGCGACCATGTTCTCCGGCATGTTTCCGCGCCAGGTGACGGCGGACGACTTCGGCAGCGCGCTGCCGCACGAGATCGACACGATCGCCGAGCAGCTCGCGCGCGCCGGCTATCGAACCGGCGCCATCACGGACTCGGCGGTCGTTTCGGTGGCCTACGGCTTCGACCAGGGCTTCGAGGTCTTCGACGAGCTGCGCCACACGTTCGACTCGACGATCGAGCGCGCGCGCGCGTTCCTCGAGGCCGACGACGGCCGACCGCCGTTCCTGTTCGTGCACACCTACCGCGTGCACACGCCCTACCGCGCGACCGAAACCGCGCCGGTGGATCCGCCGCGCGGGATCGACGAGCGCGTGCTACGCAGTTTCGCGAAGCGCGTCACGAAGGACGTGGCGCCGCGGCCCAAGCTCGGCACGAGCGCCGAGCGCGCGGCGGCAACGCGCGTTCGTTACGAGGAGGGCGTCACGGATCTCGACCGCGGCTTCGCGCGCTTCCTCGACATGCTGCGCACGTTCGATCCGAACGGCGACGCGTACCTCGTCTTCACGAGCGACCACGGCGAGGCCTTCCTCGAGCACGGCGACATGGGGCACGAGGGCCCCGTGTTCGAGGAGCAGGTGCGCATCCCGTTCCTGATCCGCGGCCCGGGCGTCACGCCGCGCACCGTCGCGCATCCCGTGTCGCTGATCGACATGGCGCCGACGCTCGGCGCGCTGGCCGGCATCCGCGCCGACCGCACCTGGCTGGGCAGCCCGCTGCTCGCGCTCGACCGCGCGCGTCCGATCTACGCCTTCGAGTGCCGTCCCGAGCGCTCGACCGTGGCCGTCGTCGAGGGCACGCAGAAGCTCATCGGCTACGAGGAAGCGCGCGCCGTCGACCGCCCGTGGCTGGCCTTCGACCTCGCCGTCGACCCGGGCGAACAGGACGATCAGATCGCCGGCGGGGCCGAGTGGCCGGCCGAGCTCTTCGAACGCAACCGCACCGCGCTCGACACGCTCCTCCAACCCCTGGTTGGCGAGCAGGCCTCCATCCTCGGCGAGCGCCGCATCAACGACCTGGAAGCCCTCGGCTACGCGGCCGGCGGGGACTGACGCCCGCGCACCCCGTTGGCGCGACGTTCGACGGGCGTTCGAGCTCTTCCGCGCGTCGGGAATCGTTCGCGCGGATCGATGCCCGCTGTCATCCTCGCCCGAGGTTCGGAACGGAACGATCGCAAACGAGGGGCAACGAATGGTTCGAACGATTCAGGTTTGGCTGGCGCTGTCGACGCTCGCGCTCGCGGGAACGGGCGGCGGTGCGTTCGCGCGGGACGACGAGGAGTTGGTCGGTCGCATCGAGTCGATCGTGCTGGCCGCCGCGGACGCGGACCGCTTCTCGGGCACGGTGCTCGTCGCGCGCGGCGAGAAGGTCGTGATCGAGATGGCGCTCGGCGAGGCGAGCAAGCGCTACCACGTCGACAACAACATCGACACGAAGTTCAACCTCGGCTCGATGAACAAGATGTTCACCGCGGTCTCCGTCGGGCAGCTCGTCGAGAAAGGACTCGTCTCCTACGACGACCCGATTTCGAAGTACGTCGACGCGTCGTGGCTCCCGCGCGAGATCACGGACGCGGTCACGGTCTTCCACCTGCTCACGCACACGTCGGGCCTCGGCAGCTACTTCAACTCGACCTACTTCGCGAGCTCGCGCCGGCTCTTCCACAAGGTCGACGACTACAAGCCGCTCGTCCAGGGCGACACGCTCGCGTTCCAACCGGGCGCGCGCTTCAGCTACAGCAACACCGGCATGCTCCTGCTCGGCGTCGTGATCGAGAAGGCGTCGGGGCAGGACTACTTCGACTACGTTCGCGAGCACATCTACGCGCCGGCGGGCATGGAGAACACGGACTGCTACGAGATGGACCAGCCGATCGAGAACCTGGCCATCGGTTACGAGCCCGACGAGACGAGCGCCACGGGTTGGCGCAACAACCTCTACCAGCACGTGATCATGGGCGGCCCCGCCGGCGGCGGCTTCTCGACCGTGCGCGACCTGCACCGCTTCGCGCTCGCGCTGCTCGACGGCAAGCTCGTGAACGCCGAGACGCGCGAGTTCCTCTGGACCGACCACGCCGGCGCGAACTACGGCTGCGGCTTCGGCGTCCACACCGGCCCGACCGGCCGCGTCGTCGGCCACGGCGGCGGCTTCGCGGGCATCAGCTCGAACCTCGACATCCTGGTGGACGACCAGACGATCATCGCCGTGATGTCGAACTACGGCGGCGGCACGGAAGGCGTGCGGGGACCGATTCGAGCGCTGTTCGAAGAGCGCGCGGAATAGCGGGCCGCGCGTACAATCGGACGCGGCGTGAACGCGCCGGGAGAACAAGGCCATGAAAACCAGCTACGCGGTCGTCGTCGCGGTGCTCCTCGCGGCGATGGGTTCGGCGGTCGCGATCTTCGCCGCACAATCCGAGGAACGCACCGCCGCGGCCCAGGCGCCCACGGACCACGGGTCGAGTCAGCGGTTGGCCGCGCTCGAGCGTCAGGTGGACGAGCTGGCGCGACAGATCGAGACGGCAGCGCGCAACGACCTGCCCGTCCCCGTGCGACTGCCGGTCGACGAGGGGCGCGCGGAGGGAAGTCCCGACTCGCTCGAATCGCTGCGGGACATCGAACAGCGCCTGGAGCGGCTCGAGACGCTGGTCCGCAATGCATTCGTCGCGCGCGATGAGAACGCGGGCGAGCTGGCGCTGGACGAGTTGATGCGGCGCGCGACGTCGCGCGACCTCGAGCGCGTCGATGGTGATGATCCAGAAGACTGGAGAGAGCACATCAAGGCTCTGATCCAGCAGACGAACGAAACGTGGACCACGCCGGACGAGATGATCTCGGCCCTACGCACGCTGCGGGGCAATCACCTCGAGGACGGAACCGACGCCAGACTGCCCGTCCTCCCGTCGATGATCGAGCTCGCTCGCACGTCCGTGGATGGCGACGTGCGCGCCGATGTGTGGCGCCAGCTGAGCGGAGTGACCGCACCCGAGCTCGTGGCTCCGCTGCTCGACGCGCTCGCGCACGACACGGACGCGGGTGCCCGCGAGGAGGCGGCGGAGACGCTTGCCGACTACCTCCCCGATCCCGCGATCGAAGCCGCGCTGCGCTACGCCATGGAGCACGACGAAGCTCGCAACGTGCAACGGCAAGCGGAACGATCGCTCGGCAACGGGCGCTGAACCGGGACGACGTGCGCGCGCGCGTCCTCAATCCTCGGGCAGGTAGTCGTACGTTCCGACGCCCTGCACGATCACGAAGCGGCAGCCGCCACCGTCGGCCCCGCTCACCCGATGCGGCCGCCCCGGCCCCACCGTCGCGCGCGCCCCGATCGCGAGCCGAACCCGCGCGTCGGGCTCACGCATCTCGACGAGCATCGGCCCCTCGAGGCAGAAGAACGTGTCGCTGATCTCCGTGTGGCGATGCCACGGCACGCACTGCCCGGGACCGAGGGTCAGCACCTGGACGCGCAGGCCGGGAGCCTCGGCGACGAGCTCGCGACCGTCGAGTTCGTAGGACGCACCGTCGTTCGTCATGGGGAGACTGTAGCGCGTGGCGCGCCGGTGCGAAGGCGTGGCGGCGTGACGCGTGTCGGCCCTCGAATCGAGCCCTCGGCCACGATCCGCGCGTCCCCGATCCGAGCCTGCTGAGGGCGCCAAATGGCCCGATTGTGGCGCCCCAGGTGGTAGCGGTGGAGGGATTCGAACCCCCGACACGCGGATTATGATTCCGCTGCTCTAACCAACTGAGCTACACCGCCGTCCGATTGGGGCGGGGAATGTAGCGGCGATTTCGGGGGGGCGCAAGCGGTGCCCGGGGGTGGTTTCGGGGGATCGGGCGGCGGGAATCTCGGGGGTTCGGGAGGTTTCTCGGGGAAAGATCGGACACGGCGGGATCTGAGGGCGTTCGGAATAGGGATGCGCAGGTCGTCGCCTCGTTCGGGCAAGGGTTGGCCGAGCGAGGCGCGACTGGGGTGTCCTTTCCTCGTGCGAACGGGTGGCTCCCCTCGGGGAGTCGCACGTTCATCGACGAGGGGGAATCGTCAACGGGGAGAGTTGGGTGTGTCGGTCGCTTGCGGTCGACACACCCGCTCCCGTTCCCGGAGGCGCCCCGAGGAGAGACGGTTCGGGGGATCACTCGCAGGGTCCCCCGGAGCGGGGAAGTCGAGGAGCGAGCGGGAGCGACGCCGGGAGAGAGGGGCGTCCGCGAACCTGCTGCCCGTCGGATCGAATCGGAGTCCGGTGTCGCACCGGGCTCCGGTCGAGCCCTCGCCCGCGACGCGCCGCTCCGGCGTTCAGACGCCCTCGCCGCAGAGCTGGCCGCGATCCGAGTAGTTGCTCAGCTGCTTGCGCGTGACGCGGCCCGTCTCCGGGCAGTACACGCTGCACTCGTCATAGGGAGCGGCGTAGAGGTGCAACGAAACCGCCACGCGCCCCTCGCCGAACGGACGCACGAGGTGCAGCCCGATCTCGTCGCGGATGTACGCCACCTGACCCGCGCCGAAGACCGCCGCTTCGGTCGGCTCGAGCGGACCGGGGCGCACTTCGGTCGGCGCGACGTAGCGCAGCTCCTCGATGTCGCCCTCGAGCACCCCCATCCAACAGTCCTGTCCCTCGTGGTTGTGGATCGGACTCGCGTGGCCCGCGCCCCAGCACAGGATCATGAGCTCGAACGACTCGCCGCGGTGCACGAGGTTGCGCGCGTAGCAGTCGGCGGCGAAGAGCGCGAAGGTGCGCCAGTCCTCGTGCGCCTGCGTGTAGTCGGCGAGCAGCGCGGCGATGCGCTTGCCGCGCGCCTCACCGGCGAACTCGGCGTCGAGGTCGGCCACCAGCTGATCGAGGGCTCCGGTGCTCATCGCGAGGTCCTCCCTGCGCGCGGCGCAGGCGCGACGGAGAGACATCGAACGGGACGCGCGGAGGGGATTCGAATCGGGCTGTGCACGGGAGCGCTCCTGGGATCTCGGCGAACGGGCGACATCGGGTGAGTCCCGTTCAGTATACGCGGCGCGAAATGCCGCGGGCTAACGCTCGAGCAGTTCGATGCCCCCCACCGAAACGGCGTAGAGCACGCACGCCGGGTCGCCCGCCCCTCCGAGCGCGATCGGCGCGTGCTCGCTGCCCGTCTCGTACGTCACGACGTCGCCGGCGCGCACCTCGCCGAAGGCGTCGCGATAGCCGCCCTGCAGGACGAGCACAGTCTCCGGCCCCAGGTGCCGATGGCGCTCGTAGCCCTTGCCGGGCTCCATCCGGATGAGCACGACCCCCGTCGCTCGCGCCCCGCGCCGTGCGTCGCTCGCGCCCTCGCGGGATCCGGTCATTCCTTCCTTCCGCACGGCCTCGACGCCGTCGACATCGAGCTCGACCGGAAACCACTGCACGCCGTCGAGATTCGTTTTCTTCCACGCGACGCCGGGCAAGTCGCACGCGATCGTGAGGCCAGGGATCTGCATGCGCGCAGCATACGCCGCTCGGCGGGACGTGGACGGGCAACGCGCGCGTCCGGCGCCGCTCGAAGGGTCGCTGACAGAACTGCAACGACTCCATGTAGGGAGTTCGATTCTTGCGTAGAAACCCTTAGCGAAGCGATGCAGGCCTCTTCCGCGGGTTTCGGTCGCATCGAGAAAAGCCTGGCCAGCCCTTCCCGATGCTCTATGATTGCGCGTGGAAAGGCATTGTTCTTTCCATCGAGTGTCTGTCGGGAGGCTTTCGCACTATGCGAGCAGTGCGACTGTCCGGGAAGCCTGGCAGACTCTCCTCTCTCCCTCGGGCCGGTGGTTGGCAAGGACCACCGGCCCCCTTTTTATTTGCGCCGAACGAGCGTGCGGCGCGCACGCCCGAGGGCGAGGGAAGCGAGCGCGACCGACGCGCCTGCTAGGCGTCGCCGCGCACGCGCGCGAGGTCCGTGTCGTTGCCCACGAGCACCAGCGTGTCGCCGACTTCGATGCGCGTTCCCGGCGCGAGCAGGCTCTGCTTCGTGCCGCCTTCGTTCGCGCGACGCACGGCGACGAGGTTCACGTTGTCGCGCTGCAACAGGTCCTGGCACTGGTCGTGGAGCGTGCGTCCCGACATGCCCTCGGGCGCGGGAATCTCGACCGCGCTGAGCCCTTCGGTCAGCTTGATGTGGTTCCCCATCGAGGGCATCAGGAGATGCAGCACCGTGTCCTGGGCCGCGTCGCGTTCCGGGTTGACCACGAGGTCCACACCCACGGCCTCGAGCACCTCGCGGTGCGTGTCGCTGCTCGAGCGCGCGACGACGAGCTTGATGCCCGCGCGCTTCGCGTGCACCACGGCGAGGATCTGCGCCTCGAAGTCGCTGCCGATGCCGGCGACGAACACGTCGGCATCCGCGACGCCCTGGGCCTGCAAACTGTCGTAGCTCGTCGCGTCGGTGCACACCGCGAGGTCGACCTCGTCCTTGAGCGCCTCGACCGGCCCCATGCGCGAGTCGATCGCGATGGTCTCGACGCCCGCGCGTCCCAACGCGATGGCCACGGCGCTACCGAACTGTCCCAACCCGACGACGATCGCTTTCATTTGCTTAGCCCAACACCATGGCCTCTTCGGGCAGATCATACGGAGCCGTTCGCCGTGACGAACGGAAGATCGTCATCGCGAGCGTGAGCGGTCCGATTCGTCCCGCGAACATCGTCGCGCACAGGATCAGCTTGCCGCCGGCGGACAGCTCGGGCGTGATCCCGGTCGACAGCCCGACGGTGCTCAGCGCCGACACGGTCTCGAACAGCCGGCTCAGAAACAGCACGTCCGGGTCGGTGAACGACAGCAGGAAGACCACCAAGCTCGCCGTGAACAGGTAGAGCAGGAAGATGCTGATCGACGCGCGCACGACGCGCTCGGGGATCGAGCGGCCGAAGGCCTCGACGCGACGCCCGGTGACCATCGAACGCATCGTCAGGAGCAGCACGCCGAACGCCACCGTCTTGATCCCGCCGCCGGTCGAGACGGGGCTCGCCCCGACGATCATGAGGCCGATCAGGAGCAGCAGCGTCGTGTCCCGCAGCGAGCCGATGTCGACGCTGTTGAAGCCCGCGGTGCGCGTCGTCACGGACTGGAAGAGCGCGACCTGGAGGCGCTCGCCGAGCGACGTCGTCACCTCACCGGAGGGCATCTGCAGCACGAGGAAGCCCGCGAACCCCACCAGGATCAGCATGCCCGTGACGATCAGCGAGATGCGCGTCTGGGCGGTGAGCCGGCGCCGCGATTGCGCCCTTCCGCGTCCGTGAACGCGCGCGCCCACGCGCGACGCGACGTCGCTGACGACCGGCGCGCCGAGCCCCCCCACGATGATCAGCCCGATGATGCTGAAGTTCACGACCGCGTCGGACCGCAGCCCCACGAGGCTGTCCGAGGACAACGCGAAGCCCGCGTTGCAGAACGCGGACACCGAGTGGAACACCGCCCAGTGCATCCGCGCGATCCACGACGGGTCGGCGCACGCCCCGCTCTGGTAGAGGATGACCGCGCCGACGGTCTCGATCGCGACGGCGGTTCCGATCAGCACGAGGATCTGGCGCCGCACGCCGCCCAGCGTCGGCGCGTTGACGATCTCGCGCAGCGCGACCATCTGCGGCACCGAAAACCCCTTGCCCGAGACGACCGACAGGAAGCCGACGAACGTGATGATGCCGAGCCCGCCGACCTGGAAGAGCCCCACCAGGATCAGCTGACCGAAGGTCGAGAAGTCCGCGCCCGTGTCGCGCACGGCCAGGCCGGTGACGCACACCGCGCTCATCGACGTGAAGAACGCGTCCGCGATCGAGATCGGATGGCTCGGGTCCGCGCTGACGCGCGGGAGCAGGAGCAGCAGCGTTCCGAGCAGGACGAGCCCCGCGAAGCCAGCGGCGAACAGCCGGCCCGGATGGATCGACGCCGAGAGCAGGCGCTCCTGCCCGCGCAGGAAGTGAACCCCCGCGCCGAAGAGCACGAACACCTGGATCAGGATCAGGTAGAGGCGCGCGACCGAGCGCACCTGCAGCGCCTCGAGCGTCTCCTCGAGGAACGCCGGAGGCGCGAGCCAGTGCAAGCCTCCGATCGCGAGCAGGAACAGGAAGAGCAGCAGGTACTCGTACCAGCGATCGCGAACCGAGCGGAAGCGAGAGACGACGACGTCGACCACGAGCTCGAGCCCGAACAGCACGGCGATCGCCGCGTCGAGGCGCTCGAGGAACTGCGTCGTGCGCTCCTCCAACACGAAGCCGAACTCGACGACCAGCGAGACCCCGGCCAACAGACCGAGTCCCAGGAGGAGCCAGCGTGCCGGGCTCTTGTGCATCGATCGAGCGTGCGGGAAGCGTCGGGGTAAGGAGGGCGCGGCTCGACCGCCGCAAGCTGCGCTGAAGTGTGGGGACCGCGGCCCCGAAATGCCAAAACTACGCGCGGGCCGCGAAGGCGCCGTAGCAGCGCCCCTCGCGGGTGAAGATCTGGACGCGCTCGGCGTCGCGGTCGATGACGGCGACGCGCGCGCCCGCGCCGCCCGCTCCCTCGCAGACGACGTCGCCCGGGTGCGCGACTCCGCCGTCGTGCTCGCCGTCTTCGGCCAGCACCCGCTCGAGCACGCCCGACGGGTCGACGAGCAGGAGCGCGCTCGCCGCGCCGGCGCACGCGATGACCATGCGGCCGTCCTCGAAGGGCGCGACGGCGACCGGCTCGAACGGCGCGCCCCCCGCCGTGCGCAGCGTGAACGAGAAGTGGAACCCGCCGTCGCGGTAGACGTGCACGCGCCCGCCGGTGGCGTCGGCGACGTAGAGGAAGCGGCCCGAGAGCGCGATCCCGCGCACGCCGCGAAACGTCCCGTGCGGTCGACCGTCGGGCGCGGGCGAATACACGTAGCCGCGCGCCAGATCGAAGACCTGCACCGCATGCCGTCGTTCACCGCCGCTCGCCACGACGATCGTCGCCTCCTCCGAGTCGCCGCGGACGACCACGTCGACGGGGACGGTGATCCGTCCGCGCGCGTCGTCGAAGGGCGGCGTCGCGAGCGGAGCGTCGAGCGCGAGTCCGAGCCCCGTCTCCTCCTTCCCGAAGATCGAGAAGCAGCGCACGCGCGAGCACGGCGTGTCGGCCACCCACACGCGCCGGTCGTCGTCGACCGCTACGCCGGCGGCCGCCGAACGTCCCGCGCGCGCGTCGCGAAACGAGAAGCCCGGATTGCGCTCGCGCCCGTCGAGGTCGAAGACGCGCACGCGCGCCGTCTTCTCCTCGGACCCGACGTACAGCGAGCCGCGGTGGAGCGCGAGGCTGCCGGTCACGCGCCGCGCTCCTCGAACTTACGAAGTGGCTCCATGGGCGCGGATTCTAGCGTGCGCAGGCTAGCCCGGGTCGTTCATGAGGCTTCACCGAGATCGACGCAGCTACGCGCCAGATCAGCGCTTCGCGACCGACGCGCGTGCCGGCGACCTGGCCGGGTCGTCGACCCCGGTGAGGGAGGGAAGTGCTGATATGGCGCGTAGCTGTGTCGATCTCGGTGAAGCGTCATGAATGATCCGGGCTAGGTGCGCGTCGCGTTGAGGGCGACCAGCCCGACCGCCACGAGAAGGAGCAGCGCCCCGACGGGCACGAGCAGCACGCCGATCCACGGATCGGACTCGTAGACGATCACGCCGCCGAGCACGAAGCCGAGCGGCAGGAGCAACGCGCCGGCGGTGAGGAGCTTGGACGCCCACCTGCGCCACGCCGGGTCGCCGTCGCTCGGCGCGAGCTTCAGCGTCACGGCGAACGCGATGTGCAAGAGCCCGAAGAGCGTTCCGTGCGTGTGCGCCAGGCGCCACATCAGGCGCCGCGTCTCGTTGGCGACGCTGAGGTAGTAACCGACCTTGAAGCCGTGCATGACCTCGAGCGCGATGCCGAGGGCGAGATACACGAGCAACAGCCACCACCCCCAACGAAGGTGTCGGCGAACGTAGGTCGGAGTCGCGTCCAGGGAATTCATGTGCGCGAGAAGCTACTCCGACAACATGACCGGCGTCTCGTCCCGATTGCGGAACAGGCGCTCGAACACGTCGTTCCGCAGCGCGCCGCCGGGGCCGAGCAGGACGGGGCCGAGCTCGGCGCGCGAACCCCGCGACCAGCGCTCGACGAGCCCCCGATCCGCGTCGTCGCGCTCGGCCTCCGACGCCATGAAGTCGAAGTCGAACGGTGTGCCGTCCGGGCCGGTCGCCGAGGGGTTCTTGCGCAGCGAACGCACGGCCGTGAAGCGCACCGCCTCGTATGGATCGTCGAGCAGGCGCGCGAGGTACGGCACCATCCAGTCGGTGCCCGACGCCGCCTGCGCCGGTGCCCAGCCCATGTGCCACGCGGAAATCGCGCGTTGCGCCGCGTCGCCGCTGAGCGCCCACAGCACCGAAGCGGCGACCAAGCGCTCGTCCTCGCTGAGCTCCGGTCGCCCGACGCCCCACCACTCCTTCAGCCAACGACCGCTCCACGCGAGCGTCTTGTCGAGGTGGCAGAGGTTGCACGCATTCGGCCGCCCGACACGCACGCTCTCGGCGACGGTGGGCGAGCTGACCTCGTGGCTGCGGATGCTGCCGAGCAGGCTCCACGAGGTGTGCGGCATGTGGCAGTCGTAACAGCGGCTGCCCGAGTCGCCGCCGTCGGACGCGCCCTCCGGACCCACGGGGTGGTGCGTGTGCGCGGTGAGCGCGTCGGCGCTCGCGTATTCCGTGTGGCACTGGACGCACGCCGTGTTGCCGCGCATGCCGACCTTCAACTGATCGTCGCGCCACTCCTCGACGCTACGCGGATCGTCCTCGGCCTGATGCATGCGGTGACACGAGAAGCAGCTCATCGCCGTCTCGGGTGTCGCTTCGAGGAAGCAGGGCGTGCGCAGGAGCGCGCTGAACTCGCGCCCCGCGAGCCGCACCATGCCATCCGGCCAGTAGTAGCTGTCCCCCTCGAACAGGAACGCCCGTGTCTCGGTCAGGTCGTCGCCGGGCTTGTACGTGTAGCCGGTGCGACGCCACTTCGCGATCTGCTGGTCCGACTTGAGGTCGGTGAGCGCGTGGCACTGGCCGCAGACCTGCGACGAGAGGTGACCGACGAGATCGGTCGGGTTGACGATCGTGTCGTCGCCTTCCTCGGACGCGTGTTGTTGATAGCGCCGCACCGGATCGCGGTTGGCCAGGACGTGCGCGCGGCCAGGACCGTGGCACGCCTCGCATCCGATGCCGAGCTCGGCGACGATCGTGTCCGCATCGCCGTGCTTCAGGCGCGGCTCGCCGGCGACCGAGTGGCACGAGTGGCAGCCGCTGTTCCAGCGCCCGCGCATCGGGAGGTCGGAGTCCGGCGGGATGAGGAACGACGCGTGCACCGGCATCCAGCGTGCCTCGTCGATGCGCCAGCAAATCGGCACGAAGTCGATGCGGCGCTGCTCTCCGGAGGCGTACCAGAACGCCTGGAAGTTGTGCGATCCGGTGGAGAGCACGATCTCCTTCCAGACGCGCTCGCGCTCACCCTGGCCGTTCCAGTCGGGATCGTCCATCTCGACCCAGTACGTATCGCCGCGGCGCTCGAACTCGAACCGGTGTCCGTAGAACTCGATGCCCTTCACATCGAAGTCGGCGTCCATGTTCGCGGGCGAGATCGTGCGCGTCATCGTCCGATGGAACGAGCTGCTCCAACTTTCGTAGTTGGACGCGTGGCACGAGCGACACTCGTCGGAGCCGATGTAGCCGCGCCGCGGCTTCACCAGCGGACGGTCCGTCGGCGGCGCGGGCTTCTCGACGACGTAGCGCCAACCGAGGAAATTGCCGTCCCCACATGCGAACGCGGCGCCGATCGACACGATCGCGATCAGTGCGGTTGCGAGCGACGCGCTCCACGCGCGGCGCCGCGAATCAGGACGGCCAACGGTGCTCATCGCGAGGTCAGCTTAGCAGCCCGCGCTCAATCCTCGCCATGAACGTACCCGAGGTCCTGGAGTCGTCGCAGCTCGTCCTCGCTGAGCGGCGCTTCGACGTACTCAGCGGGCGCGGCGGCGAGAAAACGTTTCAGCTCCACGAGCAGCTCGCGCGCCTCGTCCTCGAAGCGCTCCTTCACGTCGACTTGCTCGGTCGGGTCGTTCGCGAGGTCGAAGAGCGCGACCTCCTCGGTGTCGACGTCGTAGTGCAGCTTGAAACGCTCGTTGCGCACGGCGCGCTTCGATCCCGGACGCAGCACGCCGTCCTTGCCCTTCGGCGGCGCGCAATCCGCGTCGAAGAAGAGCAGCCGCCCGCGCAATTCGGCGCCGAGCGCGTCGGCGTCCGCGGACCACACACGTCCGAGGTCGACGCCGTCGAGCCCGTCGGGGATCCGCAGGCCGAGCAACCCGAGCGACGTCGGCAGGACATCGATCAACGCCACCGGATCCGCGACCGTTCGCCCCGCCGGAATCGACGGACCGATGACCAGCAGCGGCACGCGCACGAGCTCCTGATACTGCGACATCGCGTGGTTCAGCTCGCCGTGGTCCAAGAACTCCTCGCCGTGGTCCGACGTCACGACGACCAGCGTGTCGTCCAGGAAGCCGCCCTCGCGCAGATGGTCGAACAACCGCGCGAGCTGATCATCGAGCTGTCGCAAGGCCGCGTCGTACAGCTCGCTCAGGTGCCGCACGTCGTCGTCCGACAGGCGCCGCATTCCGGTGGCATGCCCGAAGAAGTGCGCGGGTCGTCCCGTGACGTCCCCGTCGTACGGACCGACGAACTGGCGCTCGTAGCGAGGCAGCGCGCGGTAGCGCGCATGCACGCCGTTGTAGTGCACGAGCGCGAAGAAGCGCTCGTCGCGATTCAGCGCGTCGAACTCCGCGATCGCCAGCTTCGTCACGTCGGACGGCGCCGGCCCCTTGCCGCGCTCGGTGTAGCGGAAGCGCTCGAACCCGCGTTGCAAGTCGTGGAGCGTGAGCGCGCTGTTGCTGACGACCGCTGTCGTCTGGAACCCCGCATCCGCGAGCAGCGTCGCCACGTGCACGACCTCGGGAGACAGCGCCGTCTCGAATCCGACGACGCCGTTGCGCTGCGGATAGGTCCCCGTGAAGAGCGACGCGTGCGAGGGCATCGTCCAGGGGGATGGCGCGCTCGCGTCCGTGAAGATCGTCCCCTGTGCCGCGAGCGCGTCGAGCGCCGGCGTCGTCCCGCGCTCGTAGCCGTAGCAGCCGAGGCGATCCGCGCGCAGCGTGTCGAGCGAGATCCAGATCAGGTTGCGCGCCGCCTGCGGCCGATCTGCGTCGCCGGACGCCGCACGACCGTCGCAGCCCGCGAGGCAGAGGGCGAGGGCGGCGACCAGGGCGCGAAGTGAAGCGAAGGGCGAGAGCACGTCGGGAAGATCCTAGCCCGGTCGATTCACGAGGCTGCACTGCAGAAGCCACAACCGAGCAGCTGCGCTGCTCTCTCGGCCCCTGCCGGCGCGTTGCGAACGCCGCCGTCCTCGACGACCCGACCCGGGTCGCCGGTGGGGTCGCCGCCCGCAAAGCACCGGCAGGAACCGAGTTGCGGCTTCTGCAGCGCAGCCGCATGAATCGATCGGGCTGACAGCGCGCGATCGGGGCTTGCTGTCCGGGAGCGCGGAACGAACGCGTAAGCTGCGCGGCATGCAACGCCCTCACCCCACCGGATTCGTGCGGCCGAAGGAACGCTTCTCGACCGAGGTTCAGCTCACGCCGGAGTCCGTCGCCGAATTCGCCACGCGCGCGGGCGACGCGAATCCGATCCATCACGACGCGGAGCGGGCGGCCGCGACGCGCTTCGGCGGGCTCGTGGCGAGCGGCCCGCAGACGAGCTCGCTCCTGATGGGGCTCACGGCGTCGCACTTCTCGCAGCACGGCGCGATGCTCGGCCTCGAGTTCTCGTTCCGCTTCCGCCGCGCGGTCGGCGCGTCCGAGCGCGTGCGCCTCGAGTGGCTCGTGGTCGGCGTCCGCCCGAGCACGACGCTCGGCGGTGACCTGGTCCAGCTCCGCGGACGGCTGCTCAACGAGAACGGCGAGACCGCGGTTGGCGCGAAGGGCCGCGTGCTCGTCTTCGAATCCTAGCCCGGATCATTCATGAGCCTTCACCGAGATCGACGCAGCTGCGCGCCATCTCAGCACTTCCCTCCTTCACCTGGTTCGACGACCCGTCCAGGTCGCCTGCCACGCGCTTCGGTCGCGAAGCGCTGATCGGGCGCGCAGCTGAATCGGCGATACGGAGTCGCACCAAGCGCCGCTTGCTAGCCGCGCAGCTTCTTGCCGATGCGCTCGATCACGTTCGGCTTGTCCTTCGACTCGAGCCAGTCGATGTGCTTCTTCATGCCGATGGCCCACTTCTCGAGCTTGCAGTACTCCTCGACGGTGCGATGCAGGATGTCGAAGGCGTCGGTCGAATCGAGGCGCTGGTTCGGACCGCGCGCGCCGTCGCGGTCGCCGCTGCCTTCGGAGAGCATCTCCCCGTAGACCTCGAGGATGCGCGCCATGTGGCGCTCGCGCGTGAAGTGCGCGTGCGCCTTGCGGCAACCCTCGGAGAGGCGCGCGTGCAGCTCGTCGTCCTCGAGCACGCGAACGATCTTGTCGGCCAGGTCCTCGGGGTCGCGCGGTTCGGCGAGCAGGCCGGTCTCACCCTCGACGACCATCGCGGGCAATCCGGCGATGCGACTCGCGACCATCGGCAGACCGGCCACGTAGCTCTCGTAGCAGGTTACCGGCGAGTTCTCGCACCAGATCGACGGCAACACGTTGACGGTCGCGCGCCCGAAGTACGCGCGCACCTCCTCGTGCGGGACCTTGCCATGAAAGATCACGCCGTCGCCGAGACCGAGCTCCGCGGCGAGCGCCTGCAAGCGCTCGAGCTCGGGCCCCCCACCGACGACCGAGAGCTTGGCCAGCGGTCGTTTGCGCCGGACGTGGGCCATCGCGCGCACGAGGTACTCGACGCCCTTCTCTGGGACGAGTCGTCCGAGGAAGAGCACGTGGTCGCGCTCGCGCTCCGTTTCTTCGGCTGCGTCCGAGGCCTCGAGCTCGACCCACAGTGGCAATCCCTCGGCGCGCGGATACGCGTGGCGCGTCAGGTCGTCGGCGAGCGCTTGGCTCGGGCAGAGGAAGCGATCGAACGTGCGTGGGATCGAGTTGTAGCGGAGGATCGCGGCGGTGAGGATGCGCCCGTCGAACGGGTAGTTCGACTCGCAGCCGTGCTGCATGCACTTCGCGCCTGGCCCCCCCTCGCACACCGTTCCGTTGGGGAGCACGCACCACGCGTTCGGGCACAGCTGCCCCCACTCGTGAACCGTCTGCACGACCGGAACGCCGACGGCTCCGATCGCCTGGGCGAAGTCCGCGGCGAGGCTGTTGATGTTGTGGACGTGGATGAGGTCGGGGCGGAAGCGCTCCGCGAAGGCGGCGAAGGCCTCCGTGAGGGCGGGGTCCCGGACGAGCGTCGCCGCGTCGAAGTCGGGCCGGGTGAAGACGCGCAGATTCGGTTCGTCGAGATCGACTTCGGGACTTCCCCCGAAGATGCCGACCTCGTATCCGGAGTCGCGCAACGCGTCTGCCAAGAGATGCATGTACACCTCCGCGCCACCCACCTTCGCGTAGTACGCGTTGACCTGGAGAATCCGCTTCGTCATTCGCCTCGCCTCGATCGACTCCTCGCCCGGGAGCTTACCTGGGAATCGATGTCACCTCGCGCTCAGAATCGACGTCGAGCCGTGCGAAACGTTAAGGCGATCCACGCGATCCCGACGGTCCCGGCGCCGATCACGATGCGGGATCTGCGTTCGATCGCATGGCGTCGTCGGGCGCCGAACGACTAAACTGGGCCACCCATGCAAATCTGCCTGGTCACCCACGGCTTCCCCCCGCTCGAGCGCACGGGTGTCGAGAACTACACAGCCGCACTGGGCGCCGCGCTCGCGGCCGCAGGGCACTCCGTCGAGATCTTCGCGCCGCGCGTCGGGAAAGAGCTTCCGAACCTCTCCATGCGGCGCGAGGAGCGGAGCGGATACGGGTTGACGTGGTTGACGTCGAACACGACGCCGAGCAACCAAGAGGAAGCGCTCGACCTGCCCGGCGTCGCCGAGCGCTTCGGCGACTTCCTCGACAACGAACGCCCCGAGGTCGTGCACTTCCAGCACCTCATCAAGCTCGGGATGGGGCTCATCGAAGAGGCGCAGTCGCGCGGGATCCCGGCGATCTACACCGCGCACGACTACTATCCCGTGTGCCACCGGTTCACGCTCGTGCGGCCCGACATGTCGCGCTGCGGGACGATCGGCGATCCAGAGCAGTGCAGCCGGTGCGACCTCGCGCTGTCGCACCTCAACCGCGTCGACGACCTCGGCGACTACCAACTCGGCGCGCTGCCCGACCAGCTCGATGCCGTGCGTGCGAAGGAGCTCCGCCACATCCTCGCCGGGCGCGCGCACCTCGCCGGGTTCACGGCGCAGGAGCAGGCCGACTTCAGGGAGCGCCGCACGCGACTCGACGCGCGACGGCTCGAGACGTACCGCCGCATCGACCTGATCCTCTCGCCCACGCGCTTCCTGCGCGACCGCTTGATCGACGGTGGGCTGGATGCGGCCAAGATCGAGGTCCTGACCTACGGAGCGGAGACCGCGGACCTCGACCGCATTCCGCGTCCGACGCGACGCAAGGGCGAACCGGTCCGCTTCGGGTTCCTCGGCGGGCTCTCGAAGCACAAGGGCGTCCACGTGCTCGTCGCCGCCTTCGAACGCATGGGCGCGGGCGCCGAACTCTCGATCTGGGGCGACTCCAGCGACACGCAGTACGTCGAGCGCGTGAAAGCCGCCGCGAGTTCCGCGGGAGCTCGGTGGCGCGGGTCGTACCGGCGCGGCGAGCTCGGCGCGTGTCTCACCGAACTCGACGTGGTGGTCGTACCGTCGACCTGGGTCGAGAACTACCCGTTCGTGATCCGCGAAGCCTTCGCCGCCGGACGCCCGGTCATCTCGAGCGGCATCGGCGCCCTGCCCGAGAGCGTGCGCCACGGCGTCGACGGCCTGCTCGTCGAACCCGACAACCCGGACGCGCTCGCCGCCGCGATGCGACGCTTCGTCGACGAGCCGGGGCTCCTGGCGAAGCTCGTCGGCGGCATCGATCCGGTGAAGAGCATCGAGGACCAGGCGAACGAGCTGCTTCCGATCTACGCGCGAGTGCACGAATCGCACGAGACGTCGCGCGACCGCGGAACGCCCGCGAGCCTGCGCGAGCCGAACCGGCGCTATCAGGAACTTTCGACGCTTCCGCTGCGCGAACTCTTCCGTTCTGTGCTCGGCCGCCTGACGCACGTCAAGGGCATGCTGCTCGGCAAGGACGCGATCGACGACGAGGCGCTCTCGTTCGAGGCGCTCGCGTCGGGCTCGCACACGCAAGTCCTGCTGCGCGACCTGCGGCGCGAACGCAAGTGGCTGAAGAGCAACGAGGACTCGCTCCGCAAGCGCGTCGCGTGGCGCGAAGAGGAGCTGCGCAGCCTGAACGAGGAAAACCGCTGGCTGCGGGAGACCATCGACGGCGCCGAGCGCGGGATCGAGGCGCTGCGCAAAGAGGCGGGGCCGTTGCGCGGAACCCACGACGCCCTTCGCGAGCGCGTCGCCTGGCGCGAGAAAGAGCTGAAGGCGATCGCCAAGGAAAACGAGTGGCTGCGCGAATCGCTCGACAACGAACGCGAGAGCGCTGGAGCCCTCAACGAGGAGAACGCGTGGCTGAAGAGCACATCCGTGAGCAAGGACGAGGAAATCGCCTGGCTCAAGGAGACGCTCGAGTCGAAGGCCTCGGAATCGGAGTGGTTGCGCGAAACGCTCGACGGGGTCGAGAAGGAAGCCGCGTGGTTGCGTGAGTCGAAGGCGGGCGAGCTCGACTCCATGACCGCAGAAATCGCGCGAGTCTCGCGCGAGCTCGAGGACGCGCGCACCGAGGCAAACGAGCTGCGCGCCGCCGTCGCTCGCCACGAGAAGCGCGTCGAGCGACTCGTTCGCGTGGCGAGCGCGATGCAGCGGCGGGACGACGCATCGGACTCACGCGACGAAGATCAGCTCGACGCGGCGGTGCGCGATGCGGATGCGCGCATCACCGCCATGATCGCCGAGCTCGAGCAACGACGCTCCGCGATGGAGGACGCGATCGAGTACGCCGACCGGCGCGTCGCCAAGCTTCTGACCGCGCGCACCGCGCTCGGTCGCCACATCGCCTCGTGGCGGTCATCGGACAACGGGAACGCAGGCTCATGAGAACGCCCGTCTCGATCGTGATCCCGTCGCTGTTCGATCCCGAGCTCTTCGAGCGCAGCTTCCCGCCGCTCCTCGCCGAACTCGGACGGCGCGCGGTGAAGGACGAAGTGCTCGTCGTCGACGACACCGGCGACGCGTCGATCGAGCCGTGGATGACCGCGCACTTCCCCACCGTGCGCATTCTGTCGCGCGACGCGAACGGCGGCTTCGGGAAGGCGCTGCTCGACGGCGTGCGCGCGGCGAAGCACGACCTCGTGTTCTGCATGAACCCGGACGTCGTGGTTCGCCCCGGCTTCCTCGAACCGCTCGTCGCTTGCCTCGATGATCCGGGCGTCCATTCGGCCGTGCCGCAGATCCTGCTGCACGGCGACGACGATCAGATCGAGTCGGTCACGGAGATCCGGATTCGACAGGGGCTCGGCGAAGTCGGACAACCCGGACTCGACGGACGCGCGAGCGAGTTCCGCGACGCCGTCATCCCGGTCGCCTACGCGATCGGCGGCGCGTGCCTGCTGCGCCAAAGCGAGTTCGGGTTGGGCTGCGATCCGATCTACGAACCGTTCTATTGGGAGGACGTCGACCTCGGGTGGGCGGCGTGGCGCGAGGGACGCGAGGTCCTCTACGCGCCGCAATCGGTCGTCGAGCACCACCACCGCGGAACGATCAAGAGTCGCACGCAGGAAGGCATGGTGCGCGCGATCATCGAGAAGAACCGCCTGCTCTTTCAGTGGAAGTTCCTCGACACGCCGAAGGAGATCCACGACCACATCGCCGCGCTCTACCGCCTCGCCGTCGACGCGTGGCTCAGCGACGAACGCGATCAACTCGTGTGGTTGGCGCTCGCGCTCGACCAGGTCGACGAGGTGCGCGCGAGCCGTGAGGCGCTGGCGCCAGCGAAGCGCAACTACGCCGAGATTCGCGCCAAGACCGGCTTCAGCGACGCCTGATCCGAGCCGGCGACTAGTCGATCGGCGTCCGGCCGTCGGCGCGGCCATCCTCGAGGTCGACTTCGCGCAGCTTGGCCGCGCACTCGCTCGACGTGCAGATGCCCTTCTCGATCATCAGGCGTTGCAGCGTCTTGGTCGCGAGCGCGAGCTCGCCAATCGTGCGCTCGAGGCGCGCCGCGTCGACGCCACCGCCCGAACCCTGGCGGATCGCCGAAACCTCCGCGCGCGCGGCGGCCGCCTCGGCGCGCGCGTCGTCGATCTTGCCGTGCTGGTAGATATCGAAGATCCAGTTGATCAGGCCCATCGACGAAACTCCTCGATCGCGACGTTCAGGGAAAGTGGGAGCGTCGGTCCCTACTGCGAGAGACCGGAGCGAACGAGGACCTGCTCGGCCTTGTCCGACACCCACACGATGATGTCGACGTCGGTCGTCCGATCCAAGTGCGCCTGCAGCCGCGCGCGCACGTCGTCGTCCGCGACGTTGCCCACACCGACGACGGCGCGGGCGCGCGCGAACGCGTCCGTCTCGGTCGTCGGAACGATCGCGTATCCGCTCTCGCTCCAATCGTCGCGCATCTTGTCGAGGTGCCTGCCGGTCGGCGGGTTCACCGGGTCGTCGAGGAACAGAACGCGCGCGTTGGCCAGCAGGCCCGCCTGCGCATCCTTGTCCACATGGCTCGACATCGGCGCCACGAACGAGGTCGGCGCGGGCTGGCGCGGAGCCTCGAACTCGGCGCGGCGCGACGACCTCGCTGCCGCGTGAGCGAACTCCTCGACGCCCGCGCGAGCGGCGCTGTAGGCACGCATCTCGTCCGCATCGAGGCGCAAGTCCTGTGAGGCGGCAACCGCGCCCCGGTCGGCGTTCGCGAAGCGCCGGTCGAGGTGATCGGTGAGGGCGGCGAGGCCCGAGAGCATCACGAACACGAGCCCGGCCGCCGCGATGACGCGCCGCCGCCTGCGGCGACGACCGTCTCTCGTCGACGGCGCGGTCTGATCGGCGAGCAGACACGCTGCGGTCCCACGCGCGCCCCGCCGACGTCCGCTCCCGAACGCGGGCTCGTCGAACACGTCGTCCGCACCGGCTGCCACGCGCGCGGCGTGGTTCGCGCTGCGTTCGGTGTCCGGGGCGGAGCCCGCGAACGAATCCTCGCGCGTCGCGGCGTCGCCGCGCTGCACCGACGGAAGGTCCGCGAGTCGCAACGCGAAGGGATCGCGTGCGGCGACGATCGCGGCGACGTCGTCGCGCATCTCCCACGCACCGCGATAGCGCGACCCGACGTCCGCCATCGCGCGCCGGATGACCCAGGTCAGCGCTTCCGGGCAACGCTTCGAGATCTGCGACAGGTTCCCGTGCGCCGGGAACGAGTTCTCGATCATCGAGAAAACGACCGCACCGGCGCTGTAGAGGTCGAACTTGACCCCGTCCACCTCGTGCACCTTCACGCCCTGCATCGCGAGCCGCACCATCTCGGGATCGCGGTAGTACTCGGTGCCGTGCGTCGTCAGCGTCAGCGCCGACGCGAGCGGCGTCACGAGCCCGAAGTCGACGAGCACCGCGCGATCGCCGGACACGATCAGGTTCGCGGGCTTGACGTCCTTGTGCCACAGGCCACCGGTGTGGAAGCGGTCGAGGCTCGTGAGGATGTCCTGCGTGTAGTTGAGGACGAGCCCGAGCTCGCGGTCGCCGAGCCCCTCGGGGCCCGAACGCGCGTGCAGCCTCTGAACGACCGTGTCGAGGTCGTCGCCCTCGACGAACTCCATCACGTAGTAGAAGCGATCGCCCTCGAGGTGATGCTCGTAGACGAGCCCCAGTCGATTGGCAGCCTCGAGCGCGCGGCTCTCGCGCACGATCTGGGGCAGCGTCGAACCCTGCACGAGGGCGAACGACTTGATGACGACCTCGTCGGCCATCGGATGCCCATCGCGCTCGAAGCGCTCGAGCGTCTCCTTCTGCGGGCGGGCGCGGTAGAGCAGCGCGCCTGAACCGCCGGCGGGCAGCGTACCCACGACGTCGTAGCCGTCGAACTGAAGCGCCGCGCGCTTCGACGGGCGGCGCGGTGCGCGATCGACAACGTCGGGAATGCGGCGCTCGAGCCCGTGAAGCACGGCGCCGAGTCCAACGAAGTGCAACGGATTGGCGAGCGCGATGCGGTAGAGCCCGAGTCCGGCGCCGACGACCTCGTCCTCGATCGCCTTCGCGTAGTGGCGCGCCGTCGACCAGCGCCCGATCACGAAGTTGACGCCCGTCAGCGGAACGAGGACGCCAGCCGTCAGAACCGCGCCGGTGAATTGGACCGCCTCGACGACTTCGCTGCGAACGAAACGAAAGACGCGGCCGCCGAGGAAACCGACGCCGCGAAAGAGGCGGGAGAAGAGGAAGCGCAGTCCCTTGAGAAGTTGCCAGACGATCCAGGTGATCGCGGCGAGCACCGCGAGAGCCGGAACCAAGGCGAAGACTGCGAATTCCATTGCGGGTGACTCCTCAGACTCTCAACCGGTGCCGACGCGGGACTCACCGGAGGCGAAGTGGCGATGCAGACGCCCGCTCGCGCTCGCGCTCGAAGGGCCTGCCGAGGCGCCTGAGCGACTGAAACGGTGGTAAATCTCCCCGACCGCTTCGTCGAACGACGCTTCGTCCTTCTTACTGGGATTCAAGTCGAGCCCGTTGCGCGTCAACTCCTGCCATTCCTCGTCGGTGAAGGAGTACTTGGAGAAGACCGTGAACAGGTGGTCCCGGATCCGCGTGCGCACGGCCGTCAGGCGGCGGCTGACGGTGGCCTCGCTGGTGCCGAGCGAGGCCGCGACGTCCTTGCCGCTGCGCTGCTCGAGGACGCGCATCCGATAGACGTTGAAGTCGGCGAAGTCGGAGTCACGTTCGGCGGCGCGCAGGGCGGCGGCGACCTTGGCCTCGAACACGTCGCGCTCGTACGCGTCGTCGGGGGTCTCGCCCTGGCCGACACGATCGCCGGCATCGTCGAGCGAGAGCGCCTTCACCCCGCTCCCCCGCTTCTGGGCCATGCGCCGGTCGATTTCGTCGCCAAGGGTGTGGCGCGCGATGGCGAGCAGCCAGGTCGAGAAGCGCGCCCCTTTGCTCGGATCGTGGCGGTCGATCGCGCCCGAGAGCGCCGCGAGCGTCTCCTGGGAGAGGTCCTGGACCGTCTCGACTCCGATGCGACCGCGGCCCCAACGGGCGAGTTGGGCGCGGAGGATCGGGCCGAAGTTCTCCCAGAGCTCGAACCAGGCCTCCGGCTCCCGTGCACGCAGACGGCCGACGAATCGAGTGGTGAGGTTGTTGGGCACTGGAGAGACCGCGGCGGCGCGCGGAAGGGTGGACCGCCCGGGGGCAGGGCGGCTCGACGTGGGTCGTCGAGCGGTGGTGGCGCCGGTCCGGAGGTGTCTCGTTCCGAGTCCTCGATGGGTTCCGGCTGGGCTCCTTTGTAACTCGGATTCCAGCCGACTATTCGTGGTTTCGGGGGATTCAAGGGGTTCCACGGCCCCCTGGACGAAAGCGCGCAGGGTCGATTCCCAAAGACTTCCTGAGCCCCGGCGGACGGGTGATGTCCACCCCGCCTCGGCTCGAACCCGCAACCCAGCAGAGGAACCGATCCCATGTTCACCTTCTTCGCCAAGACCCTCAAATTCGGCATCTGCACCGCCGGCCTCGTGGCCCTCGCCGGTGCCGCCGCGTTCGCCACGATCGGAGAGGAGCGCACGCACGCCGTCGTCGGCGAGATGCACTCCCAAATGCTCGAGGCCATCGACAACAACATCGACGACCCGGCCGCGCTCCGCAGCCAGCTGCGCGAGATGGAAGCGCAGTATCCGAAGCGCATCGCGCAGGTCCGCCGCGACCTCGCCGAAGTCACCGCGGAGACGCGCGGCCTCGAGCGCGAGCAAGCGATTGCCGAGCGCGTCGTCGCCCTCGCCGACCAGGACCTCGATCGGCTCGAAACCCAGCTCGCGCTCCAGCTCCCGGAAGGCGGCGCCGAGCTCGTGGCGGTCAAGACCATCACGCTCGACGACCACGTGTACTCGATCAACCGCGCCAAGGTGCGCCTCAACCAGATCAAGAACACGCGCGTCGCCTACTCGAACCGCTCCGCGGACGCCCGGCACGACCTCGAGTACCTGACGAAGCAGGCGGACCGTCTCGAGCAACTGCTCACCAAACTCGAGGGTGAGCGCACCGAGTTCCAGACCCAGATCCTCGGCCTCTCGCGCCAGATCGACTCGATCGCCCGCAACGATCGACTGATCAAGCTGCTCGAGAAGCGCAACCGCACGATCGACGAGTGCAGCCGCTACGAGGCGCTGAGCCTGGACCAGATCTCCGGACGCCTGTCCCAGATCAAGAACCGTCAGGAGGCCGAGCTCGACATGCTCGCGAACGACGAAGCCGAGGAGGACTACGAAGACCTCGCTCGCCTTCAGATCGCGACCGAGCACCTCGAGGTCCAGCGCGAAGCGCACCTCGAGCTGAGCCCGCCGAGCCGCAACGACATCTAGCAGGCTGTGGCGAAAGTGCTTCGCCCGCAGAGCGTCGGCATCCGCTCCGGGTTGGTCTCCGGAAACGTAGGCGAATCGGTGGATTCGGCGAGGCTTTCGGGGGCCAAGCCGGAGTGGAGGACGGCGTTCTGCGGGT
>JAJDEV010000145.1 GCA_029259605.1 Planctomycetota bacterium
CTCCCTCACCGGGTTCGACGACCCGTCAAGGTCGCCTCCACGCGCTTCGGTCGCGAAGCGCTGATCTGACGCACATCCGCGTCGATCTCGGCAAAGCCTCATGAATCACCCGGACTAGCAGGCCGCTAAGGAAAGTCGGCGGGGGTCGGTCCGAACCGCGCTCGACCGATACCGAACTCGGGCACGAGCGTCGCGAACGCTCCCGAGCGCATGTCCGCGACCTTGATTGACCACGCTCGCGTCGGCCACACCAGGAACGCGCCGTTGTAGGGCTGCGGACTGCCCGTCGTGGGGAGTCCCTCGTAGACGACCAGACTCTCATCGACGCGACCGAGGACTCCGAAGAGCCGGCCGGGGATCTGCGGCTCGTAGGGTGCGGGCCGAGTGCGGAACCGGGACCCGAGGGGAAACTTCGAGAACTGCGCTGCGGACTCCAATTCGAGGGCCATGACCGCGTGTGAGTCGGTCGGAGACGGACTCGCTTCGAGGCGCTCGATCGGTCCACTTCCGATCGTCAGAGCCGAACACGCGCCATCCGCGATCAGCGTGAGCCTCTCGCCGTTCGGCGCCCACTCGATCTCGGACACGGAGTTCGCCCCGAGCCGCTCGTGATGCAGCGTCGTCCCCGCGAGGTCCATCACGAAGAGCTCCGGGTTCTCGTAGTGGAACCCTCCGGTATGCAGCGCTCGAACGAACGCGACTCGACCGCCCCGAGGAGAGATCAGAATCTCGGTGTGCGTTGAGATTTCCCCTGTACCTCGAAGGAGCACGCGCTCGGCGGCCGCGTTCGGCGAGACGAGCCGGACCTCGTGCTCGCGCCCCGCGGCGGAAACGTAGGCAAGATTCCCGTCCACGTCGAAGGCCGAGAACGCGTCGGGGCCGCGCTCGAGCACAACCGCGCGCTTCGCGCGACTCGGGAACGACACGACTTCGAGCCGCGCGTCGTGCCAGTCGTTGTACACCAGCGTTCCACGCAGTCGATCGACGAGCGCAGGCGCCTCGGGCCCGCCCACCGTCGGGAGCCGATCGCCGCGCAGCAGGAGGAACACGCATCCGCCACACGTCGCGACCATCAGGACGCCGAACACGCCCGTCCAGAGCAGCACGACTCGAACGCGCGACCTACCGCTCACAACGCGCTCCGTCATCGCACGCGCCTTCGGCTCGGCGCCGATAGGGCGCGTCCCGAGCATGTGAACGAACTGCCGTTCCGCATGGCTCGCGCCCTACGCAGCCCAACGCGGTCGGTGAGGAGGCGTGCGCGAAACGCTGTAACGCGCGCGCGTTGGGTCTGCGGACGGACAACAGATCGGGCGCGTTGTGACGGGTCTCTGTTCGGCTGCGCATGGAGACCCTGCTCGTCGTTGCCTCGATCTTCGCCGTTGGAGCGATCACGCCGGGGCCGAACAATCTGATGGTGATGGCGGCCGGAGCGAAGGGCGGGCTGGCCGCGGCGGCGCCCGTGATCTGCGGGGTCGTCGCCGGGGGGTTGCTCTTGCTCGGGCTCGCATGGTCCGGGGTCGCTGCGGCGATCGCGGCCGAGCCGCGTTTGCGTTCCGTCCTCACGTCCGGCGGCGCCGTCTACCTCGTTTGGCTCGGCGGCGTCACGATCCGGCGCGCGCGGCCGATCGTCGCGCGTTCGGCGAGCGCTCGCGGCGGTCATGGTTGGCTCGGCGTCGCGGCGTTTCAGCTGCTGAACCCGAAGGCGTGGTTGCTCGTCCTCACGGCGAGCGCCGTCGTGTCGACCGAGCTCGAAGGTGCGCGCGGCCTCGCGCTGCTCGCCGGCGTCTACATCGTGCGCTCGTCGATCTCGTTGCCCGCATGGGCGCTCGCCGGATCCGTGATCGGCGGGCTCGTCGGCGACGGGCGGGGCCGCCTGGGGTTCGAGCGGACGATGGGTGGGCTGCTCGTCGCGCTCGGCCTCTTCCTGGCAGCGGACGCACTCTGAGCCACCACGCTAGAATCTCGGACGCGCACCGCACCCTCCAAACCCGAGGACCCCCATGCTCGCCCATACTCTGCTCGCCTCGCTCGCCCTCTTCGCAACGCCGCAGGACACCGGCGCACCCGAGACTGTTCGCTTCGAATTCGGATGGCCGCGGGAGGGGCGCGTTCCCGTCTTCGAGGAGACGACGAAGAACGGCGCGACGATGAAGGCCTCCTACGAGCTCGTGCTGTCGCCCGACGCGGGCGGCGCGGCGACGCGCGTCGAGTACGACGCGTTCAAGATTCGATCGCTCCCCGGCGTCGACTTGACCGATCCCGGTCCGGCCGTGACGAAGTCCATCGTGCAGCTCGAAGCGGTGACCGGCGCGATCCCTGGATTTCGGATCGACGCGCAAGGCAGCCTCGTCGACCAGGACGACTTCGGCCCCATGCTCGCGTCGGTGGCCGACGTCATGCGAACGACGGTGGAGCCGGAGGTGATCGAGCAAGTGCTCGGGCTCCTGCGACAACCGCAGTTCCAAGAGATGATGCAGGCCAAGGCCGCGGACCGGTGGCACAACTGGGTCGGTCACTGGGTCGACATCGAGTTCGAGCCAGGCAGCGAAGAGGTCTGGGAGATCGACACGGAGATCTCCGGCGGCGTGATCCCCGAACTGGAACTCCGGTACGGCGAGCGGGTCGACTACCGCGGCGTCGAGTGCATCGAGATCTCGATGAGTGGACGCGCGGACGAAGACCTCTTGATGCGCACGCTCCTCTCGGTGATGGGCGAGTTCTCGGCCGGCTTGGGAGCCGACCTACCGAAGGACATCCCGTTCGAGCGAGCGACGAAGACGGTCTCCGTCCACGGCTTCTACGCCATCGAAGGCCTGCGCCCGCTCGAGGTTCAGTCCTCCGAGGAAACGTCGGTCCTGGCCAAGGGACAGACGCAGCCCGAGAAACGCGTCGAGAGCCACGCGTACTACTTCGACTGGCCCGGAGTCGAGCCGCACGGCAAGGCGCACTAGCCCGGGTTATTCATGAGGCTTTGCCGAGATCGACGCAGATGTGCGTCAGATCAGCGCTTCGCGACCGAAGCGCGTGGAGGCGACCTGGACGGGTCGTCGAACCCGGTGAGGAAGGGAAGCGTTGAAATGGCGCGCAGCTGCGTCGATCTCGGTGAAGGCTCATGCACGCCAAAAGCTGCAATCGACCGGCTACGCCGGTCTCTCGGCCCCTGCCGGCACATTGCGAACCTCAGCGGCCGCGACGACCTGACAAGGTCGCCTCCGGGGCCAACGCCCGCAAAGCACCGGCAGGAACCGAGTTGCAGCTACTGCCGCACGTCCTCATGAATCACCCGGGCTAGCCGCTCGCGCGGCGGAAGAGTTCGGCCGTGTCCGACGACGCGAGAGACGTCGCGAAGTAGACCGCGAGCGCCGCGGGCACCGTTCCGAAGTTCGCGACGCCGTAGATGCCGAGCACGATCGCGCGGAACGCCGCGTTCGCCAGCGGAGACCAAAGTCCGCCCCGTCGTTGCTCCCGCGCCGTGCGCTGGTGGTAGCGCTGCATCCGCGTGCGCATCGGACGCGAGCCGAGCAGGTCCTACGGGGTCATCGACGGAATCGCAGACGAAGCGTTGGGCGACCTACGCGGCACGGTCGCACTCAAGGGTCGATGAGCGCGTTGCCGAGCCCCGTCAGCAGCACCTTCTTCGTGAGCGTGACCGGTTCGCCGCTGTTCGTGAACGTGCCCGGCTGGAGGTAGAAGATGCTCCCGCTCGGAGAGACCACGGACGCCTGCTGGACGTTCGACTTCGGATCCTGGCCGGTGCCGCTCGCGTTGAAGAAGCCGCCCGGCGCGAGCCAGACCATCTTCCCGTTCACGCACGGTTCGGTCGCGATCGGAGGGCGACGCGTCTGACCGACGCCGCGTTCCGGGGGCGCCGGACAAACGAAGTCACGCGGCGCGCGGCGCCCCTCGATCACGTCGGGGGCGTCCGTCTCGTCCTCGATGTCCGCCCAGTCGTTGCGGTCGACGAGCTGCGTGGTCCCCGAGGACGCGCCGCAGAACCCGAGCTGGGCGTCGAGGTCTCGATTCGCGAAGCCCGCGATCGTTCCGTTGCAGTTCCAATCCACCGGAACGATGCCGAGGCCCGTCGCCTCGTTCAGGTTCGGCTCGAGCAGGGTCGGGAGGCGCCCGTGCGAGTAGTCGAGGTTCTTGAAGAGGTGACTGAGGCCGACGAGACCGTTGTTCGCCATGCCTCCCGCGACGCCGGCGAACTGATACTCGTAGCTCATCACCGAAGCGTAGTTCTTCGCATACGCCTGCTTGCTCGCGGACGAGAGCGGCGTCGCGTGGTTCAGTCCGAGGTCGTGCCCGAGCTCATGCGCGAACGTGCTCGCCAAGTCGAAGGACAACCAGGAGCTCTGAAGCGTCACGATGAATCGGTTCGATCCGTTCGATCGCCCCGAGCTGCTCGTCGGGCCGGTGGTTTTCGCGTACTGGTGCGCGATGATCGCGTAGTGCCAGCCCGCCATGCCCTGTGTGTCGGCGTAGGTCGACTCGAGCGTCGAGAACGCGTTCACACCGGGACACGTCCAGAAGTTCGGATCCTCCGGATCGCCGCACTGGATCAACGGGACTTCGGGGATCGGGTCGTCGATCCAGAGGTTGAGCGTGATGCCTTGGCACGCGAACATTTGGATCAACGCGTCGAGCTCCTGGAACGTCGGCAAGTGGTTGTGTGTCCCGGCCACCATCCAGTCGACTTCGACGTTGATCTGCGTCGGCGGAGCCTGCGCGTCGACGACGCGCTGCGACGAGAGGAGGGCGAGTCCAGTGACCCAAGTCAGTGTTGTCTTGCGCATCGGATGCTCCCTATTGAAGGCCCACGAGAACGAGGACGAGCCCCGGCTCCACACCGTCATATCCCGTCAACGCCTTGCCGATCACCGCACCGAACGCGCGGTCGCGATCGGTGGCGCGCATCGCGTGCCCGGCGAGCGTCGCGGTCGTCAGGAGGTCCCCCGCGCGAATGACGCCGTTCTCCGTCGAGCACCGGACATACACGCGGCCGGTCAGCGCGACCTTCGTCCCGCCGTCGAGGACGCCGGCCTGGCCGAGCTCGAGCCCGGTCCGCACTCCGCCCGCCCCCGACACGATGCCGACCGCACGGCCGTCGTACGCTTCGCGGCTGAGGTCGACCGCGCCGGGAACACGCTCGCTCACGACGAGTACGCTGCCCGCCGGCGCGTCGACGCCGGTGACGAGCTCGAACGCCTCGACGAGATCGGCGCCGCCGGTGATCATCAGCGTGTCCGTCGTGATGCGCGACTCGGCGCCCTGCTCCGCGTCCAACACGATGCCAGCCGTCCCGTTGCCCTTGCGCAGGACGATCTGACCGCCGGTGCCTGCCGTCTCCTCCGAGAGGATCTGCACCGTCTCCTGACCGCTGTTCATCGACATGCTCAGTACGGCGGCCGTGGCACCCAGGTCGGCGTCGAACAGCATCGTCGTCGTGCCATCGGCGCGCCCGAGCGTCAGCTGCGCGCCGTTGCTCGCGGCCTCCTCGGACACGAGATGCACCGTGCGCGTCGCGCCGCTCGTGAACATTTGCAGCTCGGCACCCGGCGTCGTCTGGTCGGTCGCGCGCATCACGATCTTGGACGTGCCGTCCGCCTGATCGAGCTCGAGCAGCGCGTGCTCGGCCGCGTCGTCCGCGTCGATGCGGATCGTGGAGACACCGCTCGTGTTCCAGAGTTCGATCTGCGCGCCGTCGTTCACGCTCTCCTTGGCGACGATCTTCACGCCGGGTCCGCCGCCATCTCCGAGGAACGTGGCGTACGCGCCGTCGTTGCCATCGACGTCGAGCGTGATGCGGCTCACGATCGTCGACGCGGGTCCCTTCGTCCCGACGTTGACCCGACCGGCGAAACCGGCGGCGCCGTCGTCGGAGAGAACGCGTAGGGTGTGCAACGACCTTCCCGGCGACGAGAACAGCGCCGCCACATCCGCGGAGCTGTTCGCGGTCAGCGCCGTCTTCCCCTTGGCCGCGACGTGCAACTGCGATGTCGGCATGGTGGTGCCGACGCCGACGCTGCCGTTCGTCGCGCTCACGTTGAGCGAGACCGACTGCGGATAGAGCCAACCCATCGTCGGCGTCGAGCTCGCCTCCAAACACGCGCCCGTCGCCTGATCGGTGAGCGAACTGGCGCAGAGCGGGAAGACCGACGGGACGAGCGGGAGGACCTCGGCCCCGGATGCGCCGCCGATGGGCGCGGGTGTCGCGCCGCTCGGCGACGACGAGCGCCGTGGCTCGGCGAGCGGCGCGCGCGTCGAAACGGTGTTCGCCGAACCCACAGGGACCTCGTCTTCGGACGGCTGGGCGCCCGGCTCCGCACGGGTCGCGATCCGCCCCGGCGCGTTGAGCGTGACCGGGAACGCGTCGATCGTCTCGCCCCACGCCGCGAACACGCCGGCGCCGTCGTTCACGAGCACGCGGTACGCGCTCGCCGTTGTCACGCACAGGTCCGGGCCGTTCGCTCCGTCGACGTCGATCCACTCGAACGCCAACGCACCGATCGACCCGAGCCCGGCGAGCTCGGTGACGTCCGCGAAGCCGGCCGCGCGCTCGTTGCGATACAGGCCGACCGCACCGCGCGCGAACAGGAGCAACAGGTCCGGGTCGCCATCGGCGTCGACGTCGTTCCACGCCGCGGTGAGCGTGCGCTCCGTCGGGCGCAAACCGAACGTGTCACCCGCGGGACGCAGCCCCTCTCCCGCCGCGTTCCACAGGAGCCGGCCGACGCCGTCCGCCGAGACGAGGAACGCGTCCGAACGCCCGTCCAGATCGAAGTCGGCCCACGCGAGCGTCGGTTCGACGCGCGTCCGTTCGAGCGTCGCCGGGGGAATGGCCGTGCGGATCGACGCGCGTTGCGTCGCCTGCTGCCGCGAGGGGGTCGGAGCGACGAGCACGGCGACCAGAACGAGCGACGAAAGGACGAGGGACGTCTTCATGGGAGCTCCGCTTGGGGACGGGGGAACACGCGGTACCCGAGAACGGCGCCTGCCACACGACACCGATCTTCCAGAAACTCGCGCGGCGCGCCTTCCGCGCCCCCCGCTACGATGGATTCGCATGTCCGCCCGACCGTCGCCGACCGAGATCGAAGCGCTGCTCGCCGCTACGGAGAAGGGGGACGAAGCCGCGTCCGACGCGCTCGTCGCGACGCTCGTTCAAGAGCTGCGCGGCATGGCCCGCGCGCAGCTGCGCCGCCTTCCACCCGGCCAGACGCTCCAGCCGACGGCGCTCGTGAACGAGGCGTACCTCCGGCTGCTCGGCAAGGAGGTGCAGTCGTGGCGCGGACGCGAGGACTTCCTGTTCCTCGCCGCGCGCGCGATGCACGACGTGCTCGTCGAATCCGCGCGCCGCAAGGCCTCGTTGAAGGGCGGAGCCGAGTGGCGCCGCACCGACGACCCCAAGCTCGAGGTCGCGACGGAGTCGTCACCCGCCGAGCTCCTCGCGCTCGACGAGCTCCTGACCAAACTCGCGAAGGAGGATCCGCGCAAAGCCGAGCTCGTACGGCTGCGCTTCTTCGTCGGTCTGTCGGAGGAGGACACCGCGCTCGCGCTCGGCGTGTCGACGCGCACCGTCAGCCGCCAGTGGCGCTTCGTGAAGGCCTGGTTGTACGACGAGCTGCGCGAAGGACGGGAGGACGCGTGACGACGCGCTACCTCGACCCGCGCATCGAGCGTGTGTTCGACGAGCTGCTCGAAACACCCGTCGAGCGACGCGCCGAACGGTTGCACGAACTCTGCGGCGACGACGAGCGTTTGCGGCTGCGCGTCGAACGCCTGCTGGTCGCCGAGCAAGAGGTCCCGGTCGCGTTCCTCGAAGGCGGCGCGCCCGTCGGGGCGGTTGCTCCCACGCGCATCGGCGAGTTCACGATCGTCGAGCGCCTGGGGGAGGGAGGCATGGGCACGGTGTACGCGGCGCGCCAACGCTCGCCCGAACGCGACGTCGCGATCAAGGTGATCCGCGCTGAACACCTGTCCGACGAGGCCGTGCGCCGTTTCCGCTTCGAGATCGAGCTCCTCGGGCAACTGCAGCATCCGGGCATCGCGCGCATCTACCAATCGGGCACGCTGCGGCGAACGGGGCTCGGCGGCGAAGCGATCGACGTCCCGTACTTCGTGATGGAACTCGTTCGCGGCGAGCCGTTGCTCGAGTACGTCCGCCGCCGCGCGCTGTCGATCGAACATCGACTCGACCTCTTCGTCCAGGTGTGCGAAGCGGTCGATCACGCGCACCAACGCGGGGTGATCCACCGCGACCTGAAGTCCGACAACGTGCTCGTCGCCGAGTACGAAACGGGGGCGCCGAAGCGCGGCGATGGAACGGCAAGACGTCAACCGAAGATCCTCGACTTCGGGATCGCGCGCCCCGTGAGTGCGGCGGGCGCGACCGGCATCGTGACGGGCGTCGCTCCGGCGCCGACGCGTACGGGCGACCTCGTCGGGACGCTGCCGAACATGAGCCCCGAGCAGGTCAGCGGCGGCGCGCAGGCGATCGACGCACGCGCCGACGTCTATGCACTCGGCGTGATCCTGTTCGAGCTGCTCGGCGGTCGTCCCCCCATCGACGTCGCGCGCGTTCCGCTCGACGAAGCCGTGCGCCGCGTGCGCGAAGAGACGCCGCCAGCGCTCGGCACGCTCGACGCCGCGCTGGCGGGCGACCTCGAGACGATCGCCGCGAAGGCGCTCGAAAAGGACGCCGAGCGCCGCTACCGCTCGGCGTGGGACCTGGCCGAGGACGTGCGCCGCTATCTGAAAGGAGAGCCGATCGAAGCGCGCGCCGACTCGACCTGGTACGTCCTGCGCCGCGAGTTCGCGCGGCATCGCTCGACCGCGCTCAGCGTCGCGATCGTCTTCGGGTTGGTGCTCGCATTCGCGCTCGTCGCGCTGCGCCAGGCGTCGAGCAACCGCGTCCTCGCCGATCGCGCACAGAACGCGCTGCGGCGCAGCAACGTCGAGCGCGGCCGCTTGATGGGCGCGGCGGGCAACCCAGCCGGCGAGGGGCTCCTGTGGCGTTCCTTCTTCGAGGCGCCCGACGACGACGTCGCGGTGTGGGCGCTCGTCGAGTACTACGCGCAGCATCCGTCGAGTGCAGCGCGCCGGACGAACGCGGGCGAGATCCGCAACCTCGCCGTATCGCCGCGCGACGGTCACCTGCTCGTTCCGGGCGCGGACGGTCGTGTGCGCATCCTCGACGGTGCGACGCTCGAAGAGCTCGACGTGTGGACCGTGTCGGAGAGCGCGCTGCACGGGATCGCGTTCCCGCCGGACGGGCGCACGGTCTCGTTCGGAACCGCCGACGGGTTCGTTCGAACGTGGTCGTTCGACGAACGACGCGAAGTCGCCGCCTGGGGTGAGCCGGGCGAGTGGATGTCATCGCTCGACTACTCGCCCGACGGCACGCTCGCGGCGACGACATGCCGTGACGGTCGCGTCTCGCTTTGGGATCCGGGCAGGGGCACGATCGAGCGCGAGCTGGCGCGCTTCGACGGACCGGCGTGGCGCGCGGTGTTCTCACCCGACGGACGCGAGCTGCTCGCCGTCGGAGAAGGGGGAGCGCGGCTGTGGCGCGCCCCCTTCGATCGCCCACCACAGGTACTCGCCAACCAGCGCGGCGAGGTCGTCGGCGCGGCCTATGCGCCGAACGGAAGACTGGCCTGGACCGGCGGAACCGAGCAGACGCTCGACACGTGGAACCGCAGCGACGGAACCCACTCCGCGCTCGCGCTCGAGAACGGAACCGTCCGACGGATCGTGCCCAGCGCCTCCGGACGCCTCGTCCACATCGTCGGCTGGTGGCGCATCGAGACCTACGACGTCGCGAGCGGCGAGCGCGTCGCTTCGATCCCGCTCGCGGGCTTCACGTGGGGCCTCGCGTCCTCGTCAGACGGACGCGCGCTCTTCGTCGGCGACAACGAAGGGCTCGTCCGGCGTTGGGAAACGGGCCGCCCGGGCTTCGCCTTCTTCCCGAGCGACGCACCGCGTGTCGACGTCGCGCTGACGCCCGACGGCGCGTCGCTCTGGATGGAAGACGATCCCGGCGAGCTGATCTCGATCGACGTCGCGTCGGGGGAGCCGGCGCCGATCGCCGTTCCTTCCGGCACCACCGTCCACGGCGTCTGGCACGCTCCGCACGGCGAGACGACCGCGGTCGCGTTCACGTCGCGCACGCTCGTGATGCGCTCGGACACGCTCGAACCGCTCTTCGAACTGCCGGCGCCGAAGACGTTCACGTCGCAGACCGTCGCGTTCTCACCCGACGGTGCGCACCTCGCGTACGCGAGCGCGAGCGGAGACTTGCTTCTCTACGCCCTCGGCGCCGACGCGCCACGTGAACGCGTCATCGAGCGCGAGGCGCGCGACCCGATCGCCGTCGCCTTCTCCCCGGACGGCCGCCTCCTCGCGGTGATCGATCGCAAGCGAACCGAGATCAGCATCGTGGACGTCGCGACGGGTCGCGAGCTCCGCACGCTCACGCACCCCGGCGATCGTCCGTGGAGCGTCGACTGGACGCGCGACGGACGCACCGTCGTCGCCGGTACGTGGGAGCGCGTCCTCCAGGTCTGGGATACGGACACCGGTGCACTGCTCCACCGTCTTCAAGGACACCGCGGGGCGGTGTGGGACGTGCGCTTCCTCACGGGGACCGACGTCGCGGTCTCGTGCTCGGACGACGGAACGGTACGCCTGTGGGATCCGGTCGAGGGCACGCCCCTGGCCTCGTTCGACCTGCGCGGAACGCTCGTCCCGCGCAGCCTCGACGTCATCTCCGGCGACCGCGTCGCGATCGGAGGCGAGGGCCGCGGCGCCGTCCTCTTGGACCTGCGCCTGTACTTCGCCTACGTGCTGGGGAATCTCGACTACGCCGTCGAAGCGTTCGCGCCCGACGGCGCGGACGTCGATCGCGACGCGTTGCGCGCGTCCATCGCGGCGGCGCGCGCACCGCGCTGAGCGCCGCGCGCGCCCAGCGCGGACGCGACCGGATCCGTGCGCGCGCCGAGTCAGCGCGCGAGCCACGCGTCGAGGGACTGCATGAAGGCCTCGTACGCCGCATCATCGGCGACGAGGAACTTCGAGCGATGGAACGCCCCGCCCGGAACCGTCACGGTTTGGCCGTCGGTCGAGACCGTCCCGCCCTGGGCGAACGCGGTGTCGATCTCCGCGGCGACCTTCGTGATGTCGAGGCCGGGGAAGTTGCCGTCGGCCTTGAAGTTCACGTGCTTGGACGCGGCGGCGGGACCGTCGCTCGCCGGGAGCGGCTGGAAGTCGTCGCTGAAGCCGGGGGGCTCGAACGTCGTCGGGTCCGCGAGCACGAGCATGCCGCCCGTGTAGACGCCCGCCGTGCGGCGGTCGCTCCCCTCGAACAGGATGTCGACCGCGTTGTCCGTCGCCGGATCGATGCTCGACGTGTGCTCCAGAACGAAGAGGTCCGCCCAGCCGCCCGATCGAAGCGTCCCGATCTGTTGCTCGAGCCCGATCGCGCGGGCGGCGTTCGCCGTCATCATGCGGTAGAGCGTGCGCCGCGCGTCCATCTGCGGCATCTGCATCTGATTCACGAGGAAGACGCTGGCGTGCTTCGACTCGTCCCAGACGTGCTTCGAACCGGACGGCGCCCAATCGGACGTCAGCACGCAGTTCACGCCCTGCTCCATGAGCCGAGTGATCGGAATCGTGTCCGAGTAGAGCATGCAGTTCGAGACCGGCGACCAGAGGACCGAGATCCCGTAGTCCTTCAGGAACGCGATGTCGTCGGCGTCGGTCGCGTCCACGCCGCACGCGTGGATCATGTTGAAGCGCGATGCGGTGAACGCCGCCGGAGTCGGCTTCGGGAACAGCTGCGACCCGTTCCGGACGAGGTCTTTGAACGTGAGGAACTCCTTCCGCGTGTACGCGTCCTTCGTCCCGCCGTTCAGGAAGCCGAAGCGCCCCTCGGACAAGTGGACGAGCGCGCTGTAGATCGTCCCCGCGCCGTACTCCTGCGCCCACTCGTCGAGCGCGGACACGCTCTGGATGCCCCACGACGAAGTGTCGCACGGGTGCTGCTCGGTCACCGCCGGGTCCGGCGTGTAGAACTTCACCGCGGAGTCGATCGTCTGGGCACCGATCTCCATGTCGTCCGAGTTCCCGGTGCTGCGGATGAGGATGTGGTTCTTGTTGACGAGCGTGCCGTCGTACGCGCGCGACTCCTGAATGACCGTCGTCCCGCCGCAGGCGGCCTGGATCTCAGAGAAGGCGGACAACTGGATCTCGCTGTCCGTGGACCCGGGCAGCGGATGCTTCGCGAAGTACTGCTTGATGAGCGCTTCGAGCGCCGTGACGTTGTTCACGTACGCGGTCGAGTCCGCGGCCTGCCACTCGAACCGGTTGTCGTAGTCGAACACCGGATCCTCCGCCTTCCCGTGCCAGAGCGGGATGAAGTCCCACGCGACGTGGTTGTGCAGGTTGATCAGCCCCGGATAGATGAGCAGCGTCGGGCTGAGCGGATAGACCGGATAGCCCAGCCCCGGCTCCTGCGTCCCGAAGCTCAGGTCGATGATGCGCCCGTGCTTTCCCCGACCGGTCTCGAGCGTGAGGAACCCGTAGCGAATCGTTCCGACGTCGTCGACGACGATGTTTCCGGCCAGCGTGATGGGAAACGTGGATGTGGCGGACATGGATCTCCCTCCCGAACCCTCCGAAGCGTCGGCGTGCCGCGAGCGGCCGCCCGCGTCCGCGCAAGCGAGTCGCGAACGGACTCGAGCTCTCGCGCCGACCTATCGTTGTCGGGGACGGTACTTGATCCAATCCCGAAGGGCCACACCGATAGGAGGCACGCCGTCAACGGCCACTTCCCGGACGGCGTTCCGCGACCGCCGCTAGCAGCCCGTGGTGAAACTCACGACCTCCTCGGAGCGCGCTGAATCCGCGCATTCATCACGCTCCGAAGACCTCGTGAGTTCCACCACGGACTGCTAGCCCGGGTTATTCATGAGGCTTTGCCGAGATCGACGCAGATGCGCGCCAGATCAGCGCTTCGCGACCGAAGCGCGTGCAGGCGACCTTGACGGGTCGTCGAACCCGGTGAGGGAGGGAAGCGTTGATATGGCGCGTAGCTGCGTCGATCTCGGTGAAGGCTCATGAATCATCCGGGCTAGCGCTTCTTCTTCGCCTTCGTCTCGAAGACCAGCAGATAAGGAACGGCCGACCGTCCGTCGGCGTCCTTGAAGTTCCCGAAGTTCTGGCTGTTCAGCCAGTAGCCGTACGTCTTGCCGGGCTCGAGCTTGACGCGCGCGATGCACGTGCGCTTGTCCTTCGAGTACCGCGGACTCGCGAGCATCTCGGCTCCCGAGTCCTTCCACGCGGTCGACCAGGACCAGCTCTGATCCGTCATCTCCTTGCTGAACGTCACGCGGATCTCATCGAGGTCCGGATCGACGTCGACCGCACCTGCGCGCGGAACGGTCTCGACGACGACCGGTGGCATCTTCGCCACCGACGGCGCGTCCGCCGTGTCCTGGGGCGCGAAGCCGAGTGCGCCCAGACATACGAGGAAGGCGGGGAGTTGGAACGTCTGCATCGAAATCCTCCTTCTGGATGACAGCGAGAGCTCGAATCGAGACCGTCGGTGTCATCCTCCCACCGCGAAGGACAAGCTCGCAAGTCGGATCGTCGATTCCTTCGCGACCCGCGCGCGGCGGCCCGCGTGTACGATTCGCTCCGCGATGGACGCGCCCCCCACTCCCCCGAACGACACCGCCGCGCCGTGGCTGCGCGTCGACGCGCTGCCCGCGCTCCCACCGGAAGCGCGCGGCGTGTTCGGCGAGATTCGATCGAGTCGCGACCTCGCGCAAGCCATCGCGGTTCCCGACCTCGCGGCGTTGCAGCGCGCGATGCTCGAAGTGAGCGGGATGCCGCATCTCGTTTGGACGCCCGCGGACACGCATCTGCGCACGGCCTTCGAGGTGGAAGCGATCGCGACCGCCGTGGAGACCCGGAGCCGCGAGGAAGCGCGGGCTGCCGCGCGCAAGGCGACTCCGAAGGCGTTGCTCGCGCTCACGGTGATCGCCGTGACGATCGTTCACTGGCCCGAATCGCGCACGGGTCAGGGACTCGTGTTGATGGGCGCGATCTTCCTCTTTCCGCCGCTGTGGACGGGTGGCGTCGAGGCGTGGGTCGGCGCGCTGCGCGACTTGCGCGAGCTCGGGCGAGCGCCCGCCGCGTGGCGGCGCAGGAAGTCCGAGCAGCTACGCTTCGCGTCGTGGAACACCGGCTCCACGTCCTGGACCGGCCGCGCGCTGGCCGCGACCGCGAGCGTGCTCTTCGTCGCGACGCTCTACGTCGGCCAAACGAAGACGTTCGACACCTTCGCGCTCGTCAAAGAACGCGTCGAGGCCGGCGAGGTCTGGCGGCTGTTCACGTGCACGCTCCTGCACGGCAGCATCTTGCACATCGTGTTCAACGTCTCCGTCGGCGTCTCGCTCGCGGCAATGGCGAAACGGCTCGTCAACGAGTCGCGCGTGCTGCTCACGTTCCTCGTGAGCGCGATCGCTGGCTCGATCGCCAGCGTGCTGATGTCCGACGTGACGTCCGTCGGCGCCTCAGGCGGCATCCTGGGGTGGGGAGGGTTGCTCGCCGGCCTCGCCGTCGCGCACCCCGACGTGCGCCGGACGGGACTGCTCGAGAACATCCTCCGTTGGGTCGTTCTGCTCGCGATCATCGGCCTCGTCGGCGCGGAGTTCATCGACAACGCCGCGCACGCCGGCGGCTTCCTCGCGGGGTTCGCGCTCGCGTTCCTCTTCGCACGCACCGGAACGCGCGCGCTCCCCATCGGAGGCCAGCGGTTGACGGCATCGTTTTGGATCCTGGCGGCGCTCGCGGGAACGGGCGCCCTCACGATGCTCGTCGCGCTGCTCCGCCTGCACGCCGGTCAGTAGCTCGACCGGTACGCGTTCCACATGTCGATCGGGAAGCGCGACCACCGCAGGCGATAGTCGAGGATCCCGCGCGCGACGTTCTCGTCGTAGTAGCGATCCTGGTAGTCGAACAACTCGTCGTGGTTCCACAGTCCCTGCGCACCCATGATCCGCGCGGAGAGGATCTGGCCCCACCACGAGTTCGCCGTGCAGCACAGCCGGTACGGGTCGCCATGCCAATCGGCGTCGTCGAGCGACGGACGGTGCGAGTGCGCCGTGCCCCACTCCGCCAGCCCCACTTGCTTGGCCGTGTATCCGCCGTTGCCGTTGTTGAAGACGCCCGGACTCGTCTCCTCGACGTAGAACGTCTGCCCGTCCTCGCCGAACTTGATCGACGTGTCGAAGCCGATGCCCCCCATGTCCGGATCGCCGAGCATGATGCCCGCGAAGAGGATCGGCCACTTGCGCCCGCTCATGTGCCCCGCGGCCGCGGCCCAGTTGTTCGCACCGCCGTTCGTCGCGACGCCGTAGAAGTCGATGCCGAGCTGGACGAGGCTGACGAGCGTCTCGCGCTTCTCCGCGTCGGTGAAGTCGAGGTTGAGCGCGAGCGATGCGCGCCCGATCACGTCCGCCATGTCGCGACCGTAGTCGGGCATGTTCTCCGCCGGATGGATGTAGCGGCCGATCCATTGCGGCACGTGGTCCAACCACGGTCGACGGAGCGACTGCTCCACCGACTTGAGACCCGGCGTCGACGCGAGCTTGGGCAGCTTGCCGAGCAGGTCGTAGTCGAGCTGCCTCTCGTTGAAGCGGATCCGCTTCGACGGGTCCGAGTACGCGGGCCGGAAGCTGCCGTCCGGCGGCGCCTGGTCGAGGACCGTGAGCACCGCGGCCGTCTCGATCTGCGGACGCGTGTTGCCGAGGCTCTGGCTCACGGTCGACACGAGCGAGCTGCTCGTCGGAACGATCAACGGGCTCTTGGTCGAGATGCCGGCGGCGACGTTCTCGAGCGGCTCGTAGTTCCCCGGCGACTTGTACTGCGCGTACATCGTCGAGTCGTACCCCTGCGTCATCCCGTTCCGCGGCGACGGATTGATCATCGAGCCGTTGATCGTGCGGCCCGCGGTGACGGTCGACTGCGGATCGATGTTCACGATCCGCACCGGCCCCACGACCCACCAGTCGCCGTTCGCGAACTGCCCGACCTCGTACGCGCGGTCGAAGACCCACTCGATCCCGAACTGGGTCAGGCGACTCGCCAGCGTGCCGCCGGACGAGGGAACGCTGACGTCGACCGTCATCGGCCGCGTCGTCGACCCGTTGCCGTTCGTCAGGTCGAGGATGAACAGGATCGCCGCGTGCGAGCCCAGCGGAAGCAGCTTGGCCTCCGTTTGATCGATCGTCACGGTCAGCGCCTGCGACCCGCCGGCATCGAGGACGCCGCCCGCCGGAGACACGTCGAGCCCGGGTTCGCTGACCACGGCGGCCCAGGCGAGCTCGCTGTCTCCGGTGTTCGAGACCGAGTATTGGAAGGAGGCCGGTGAGAACGGGCCCCCGAGCGGACCGCTCGACGCGAAGCCGACGGCGGGCTCGACGATCAGCCCCGAGGCCGCGAACACGTCGACTTCGATGCCGCGCGACGTCGTCCCGCTGCCGTTCGAGTCGTTGACGAAGTCGACCGATCCGGTGTGGATCCCGATGCCGAGCCGCGCCGCTTCCTCGTCATCGAGCGAAACCGTGATCGTGGTCGACTCGTCCGCGGCGAGCCGGCCGCCCTGGGCGGACACTCCGGTGCAGAGCTCGGTGCTCGAGACCGACCAATCGAGAACGCCGCCGCCCACGTTGCGGACGACGAACTCCGCGGAGTCCGACAGGAACGGTCCGCCCTGCGCGCCCGCGGCGTTGAAGATCACGTTCGGCGTGACCCACAGCTCGGGTTCCGTTGCCGGAGGCGGCGTCGGAGCCGACGCCGGAGGAGGCGGAGCCGGAACGGGAGCGCCCGCACTCGGCGTCGTCGGGGAACCGCCGCTGCTCGAGTCGCTGCAACCGAGTGCGAGCGTCGCGAAGGCAGCCAACGGAAGCGTGAAAAACAACGGAGAGCGGCCGCGGGCGACACGCGAAGTGCGCGTCACCCGAAGCGAAGCGGGTGCATTCATCTCGACACGACGTTCGTTCACGCACCGGGAAGCGCACGGAACGTCTGAGGGGGGAAAGGGAGACCGGGGAGCTGTCTCGTGCGAGACGATGGACCGAGCGCTAGTTCGTGCGACCGCTTCGGTCACAGCTTGAATCCGAGCGAACAATCCAACCCGCGAAGGAGCGAAACGAGTAGGCCCGACAGACGCGAACGCGCGTCCGGCGGTTCCGCTGAACTCGCTTCAATTCCGCTCGGCCGGCGAGTCTTACGTCCGCGCCTCGACGCACGCGCGAACGACACGCGCGTTCGCTTCGTTGCATTCGCCGAGCGCCGACGTGTCGCGTGTTCGCGCGCGGCGTGCAATCGTCGGACGCGCGTCGCATCGGGCGCGGCTTGCGTCGACCATTCCCATTCGCGAGACTTCCTCCGTCGCGCCGCACCGCGACGAACGGGAAGCGGCGCGCAGCTTGCAAGGGACGCCTCCGCCACCCGTTCCGCACCCGCGGAATCGAACGGAACTGACTGCACTGGTGTTGCGCCTCTCACCGCAGTTCTGGTCTCGCGCGGGCACCGAAGCCGGTTTGAGTCGAATTTCCTCGGACACCCCGCACCCCAGAGCTCCGCCAAGGAAGGCGCAATCCGTGCCTCAGTCCCCGCGGGCTGTCCACACCCCGAGTTACGAAAGGGCCGAGGCGCGGAATGCGCGTCCAGCGTAGCCGTCGAGCAACACCTAGGCAGTCAGTTCAGAATCGAACGCCCCCACGACCCCTCCACCGAGGACGAGACCATGACGTGGATCCGTACCGTGCCCGCCGTGAGCGCCCTTTGCGCGCTACTTTTCGCCTCCAGCGCGCTCCAGCCGCCCGCGCTCCGCACCCCGGCTGGCCCGGCGCAGAGCCCCGCCGGTGGCGTCGTGACGCTCTTCGCGAACGACGACCTCCTGTCCTCCTTCGACTTCGAGCGCGGCTCCGCCGGTGGACACGTGCTCGACGGAGAGGTCACCCTCGACGATGCGCACATCGCGTTCGACGTCTTCGAGCGGAACTCGATCTCGTTCGGCTTCCGGCGCGACGCCTTCGTCAGCGTGATCGACCTCGGCGCCCAGTTCGTCTCCCCCTTCGAGCGCGCCCAGGACGCGGGCGTCAAGATCCCGGCGAGCCTCTTCCACACGCTCTTCCTCGACGGTCGCCGCTTCTCCTACGTCGGCCCGGGCGGCAAGGTCGAGCGCCTGCGCGCCGCAAGCCGCATCTTCGATCCGCTCCCCCCCGAGGGCATGTACCACGTGCCGGCGGTCCTGGGTCACACCTACCTCGTCCGATTCCGAGGCTTCGACACGCGCGGCGACGGGAGCCTGGCGAAGTTCCAGGTCGTCGACTATCGCCCGGGGAGCCGCATGACGATCCGCTGGGCGAGGCTCTGAGACCCGAGCGCGTCCCGCTTCAGCGGCCCGCGCGCAGCCGGTCGAGATCGGCGCGCACCGCGGCGTCGGCCGGCGCGAGTTCGAGCGCGGCCTCGAGCGCTTCGATCGCCTCCGCGCGCGTGCCGTACTGCTCGTGCCAGCGCGCGAGCCAGTGGATGTCGCGGACGGTCGTGCGCTCCGCGGCATCGGCACTCGCGAGGGCAATCGCTTGGTCGGCGCCCCGGCCGGAGTACTCGTAGAACTGCGCCAGGAGGCGCCACGCGTCGGGCGAGATCGGTTCGAGTTCGAGATAGCGCAGCATGCGCTCGATCCCGTCGTCGAGGCGGCCGAAGCCCGCGGCGAGGACCGCGGCATCCGACCACAACCGCGGCTCGGTCTCGACCAGCGGCGATTGGACGAGCGCCTCGGCTTCGGCCAGCGCCTCCTCCATCCGCTCCAGCGTGCCGAGGCTCTTCAGCCGTTCGTAGCGCACCTCGAGCTGCTCGGGACGCGCCGCGAGCGCGATGGCGAAGTCGCGCTCGGCCTCCTCGGCGCGACCGAGTTGGTTGAGCAGCCAGCCGCGGTGAAAGCGCGGGATGAACTCGCTCGGCGCCAACTCGACCGCGCGGTCGAGCGCCTCGAGCGTGTGCGGCTCGTGCACCTTGCCGACCAGGATGCCGAGCTCGCCGGCGTACGTCGCGCGATACAGCGCCTCGTCGGACGCGGTGACGCGTTCGAGCACGGCGTCGCCGAGTCGCTGGTTCAAGCGCCGACTGAGGTACGCGAGCGCCAGCTCGCCGCGCACGCCGTGCGGCCAGACGAAGTCGGCGCCGAGGACCGGCAGGATGCCGTGCGAACGCTCCTCGATCAGCTCCGTCGTCTCGGGCGTGTCGTCGAACAGGTACCAGGGCGCGCGCAGCTCGACGAACATCGAGTCGTCGCTGTTCGTCACCGGCGCGCGCGACGCCAGCTCGCGCAGATCGTCCGGGCCGAGCACGAGCAGGCTCCACAGGTCGGCGGTCGAGAACAGACGGATGCGCGCGAGGTCGCGGCGCACGTCGTCGGAGAGTTCTTCCCAGCGTGGCAGCGCGCTCGGATCGAGCGGCGTGTCGGTCGCGATGAGCAAGAGGTCGGTGCTGGTCGAGTCGTACAGGAACCCGTACGCGTAGTCGAACGACTCGTAGAGCGCGGCGAGCACCGACGTGAACCCCTCCGCGTCCATGCCGTAGAGCTGGATCCACTGCAGCAGACGTCCGTCCGTTCGCAGCGCCGCGTCGGCCTCGTGGAAGAACTCGCGCGTGAACAGGTTCGAGCAGCCCGTCATCCACGGGTTCGACGGCTCGGAGATGATCACGTCGTACGCGTCGCGCGACGTCGACAGCACGGTGCGCCCGTCGTCGACCACGAGCCGCACGTCGTCGCGGTCGAGCGGCTTGTGGTTGTAGATCTCGAACCAGCGCGACGCTTCGATGACGGCGGGCTCGATCTCGCACACGTCGATCGCATCGAGCTCGTACAGGCTCAACGAGCCGGCGGTGATCCCGGACGCGTAGCCGATCACGAGCGCCTTCCCCTTGTCCTCGGGCACGCGCAGATCCTCGCCGCCGAACAGGATCGGCAGGTGACCCGACAAGACCTGCGTCGACATGTCGGCGAACGACGCGTCGGTCTTGCCGTTGATGCGCATGCTGACGACGCCCTCTTCGAGGCCGCGCGCGTTCCTGTGCACCGAGACCGTGCAGTTGATGCCCTCGTCGTAGAACAGGATCTCGTCCGGGCCGATGCCGGGGATCTCGATCAAGGGCAGGCCGAAGTCCAGCTGGGCGCTCGAGCGGTAATACACGCCGACCGCGAAGCTGTCGTCGCGCCAGCGCGGGGGGAACGCGACCACGAGCACGCCCACGCTCGCGCACACGGACGCGAGCGCGCGCGAGCGACGCGTGCGCAGCGCGAGCACGGCGGCGGTCAGCAGACTCGCGCCGACCGCGATGCCCATCGTACGGCGCAGGCCGAGGCCGGGAATCAGCAGGAACCCCGCGCAGAACGCGCCCGTGGCCGAACCGATCGTGTTCGCGAAGTACACGTCGCCGACCGCGCGCGCGTGCCCGCGCGCCTCGCCGACGATGCGCACGACGAGGGGAAAGAGCGCCCCGAGCACGAGCGTCGGCGCGAGCATCACGAGGAACGACACGACGAGCCCGAGCCACACGAGATTCGCGCTCGAAATCCCGACCGCCGCGAACGTTCCGAGAAACACCGTCGGCAGCGCGCGGAACGCGAAGACGACGAGGAGCGACGCGAGCCCGAGGCAAGCGAGCCCGACGGCGTAGACGAGCACCGGGTCGCGCAGCCGGTCGAGCCGGCGCCGCGCAACGAGGCTGCCGAGCGCGATGCCCGCCAGGAAACCCGCGAGCATCGTCGCGAAGGCGTAGACCGAGACGCCGAGGATCATCGAGAGCGCGCGCGTCCACGCCACCTCGCACGCGAGCGCCGTGAATCCGACGACGCCGTACGAGACGAGGACCCAACGCGCGGCACTCACGCCGCGACCATCGACGGATGCGCGCTCGTCGTCGTCATCCGACCCGGCGCGCGGCGCGTCGTCGACCGCTTCGGCGCCGAGGCGTGGCGCGAGCACGAAGGCCGCGACCAGACCGACGACGATGTCGAGCGTCGCCGCCAGGATGTTCGTGCCCTGCACTCCGAGCGTGCCGAAGGCGATGAACGTCGCGCCGAGCACGCCGGCCACCGCGCCGAGCGTGTTCATGCCGTACAGGAGCCCGACGCGATCCGCGATCTCGTCGCGCCGCCGCACGAGCGCGGCGACGAGCACCGGCAAGGTCG
>JAJDEV010000146.1 GCA_029259605.1 Planctomycetota bacterium
CTCGGCCCCTCCCGGCACTTTGCGAACGCCGTCGTCCTCGACGACCCGATCAGGGTCGCCTGCGGGGCCGTCGCACGCAAAGCCCCGGGAGGAACCGAGTTGAGGCTTCTCCAGCACAGCCTCGTGAATAACCCGGACTAGGCGAAGACGAGGTCGAACAGGCGCCGGACCGACGCGTCGAGCTCGATTCCTTCGAGCTCGTCGGGTCCGAACCAACCGAGGGCGAGCGATTCGTCGCTGATCGCCTCGACTGCGCCGGGAGGCGCGACGACGAGGAAGCGCGTGTCGAGGTGCAGGTGCTCCGGCTCGTGTTTGCGAGCCGGGATGACGTGCACGTCGACGTCGATCGGACGCGGGTCGATCGTGAGGCCGTCGATGCCGCTCTCCTCGGTGGCCTCGCGCAGCGCCGCGGCGGCCAGGTTCGCGTCGCCGTCGCAATGCCCGCCGAGCTGCAGCCAACGCCCGAGCTTCCTGTGGTGGGTGAGGAGCACGCGTTCGCGCGCGTGGTCGAGCAGCACGCCCGCCGCGGTCAGGTGCCCGTCGAGGCACGTGCGATGGAGCGCGTCCGTGTGCGCGTCGACGAAGTCGAGCATGCGCGCGCGCATCTCGCGCTGGGCGTCGTCGTACGGCGCGTAACCCGCGATCGTCGCGCGCGCGACGACGAGTTCCACGGACGGCGCGAGCGCGCCGTCGTTCGCGGTCAACCAACGCGCCGTCATCGCGCTATCGACGCAGCAAGGATCGGTAGCGACCCGCCTGGCTCTCCGGCGGGAAGTTCATCCGCTCGCGCCACTCGGCGCGCCACTCGACGTAGCTCTCGTACGTGCCGTGGTGGAAGTTGACGTAGCCGTCGCCCTCGAAGGCGAGGATGTGCGACACGAGCCGGTTCAGGAACCAGCGGTCGTGGCTGACGACGATGGCCGAGCCCGGGAAGTTCTCGATCGCGCCCTCGAGCACGCGCAGGGTGTCGAGGTCGAGGTCGTTGGTCGGCTCGTCGAGCAGGATCACGTTGCCGCCGCCGCGCAACATGCGCGCGAGCAGGACGCGGTTGCGCATCCCGCCCGAACACTCGCCCAGCTTCATCTGCTGGTCCTCGCCCTTGAAGTTGAAGCGCGCGACGTAGGCGCGGCCGTCGAGCGTCGCGTTGCCGTACTCGATCAGCTCGTTGCCCTCGGTGATATTCTCGTAGACCGTCTTCGTGTCGTCGAGGATCGTGCGCGACTGCTCGAGGTAGGTGATCTTCACCGTCGAACCGATGATGACCTCACCGGAATCGGGCTCCTCCTGTCCGAGGATCATGCGCAGCATGGTCGACTTGCCCATGCCGTTCGCGCCGACGACGCCGAGGATCGCGCCGGCGGGCATGTCGAACGTCAGGTCCTTCATCAGGACGCGCCCGTCGTAGCCCTTGCACACGTCGCGCAGCTCGATGACCTTGTCGCCCAGGCGTTCGCCGGGCGGGATGCGCAGGTCGATCTCCTGGACCGCGTCCTCCTTGCGCAGCTCGATCATCTCCTTGTAGCGCTGCACGCGCGCCTTGTTGTGCGTCGTGCGCGCGCCGGGCGAGCGGCCGAGCCACTCCTTCTCGCGCTTGATCGTCTTCGCCACGCGCGAGTCGGCCTGGCGCTTCGTGTCGAGCACCCGCTGCTTCGCGTCGAGGTAGTCCGAGTAGTTGCCCTTGTACGGCGTGCCGCGACCGCGCTCGATCTCGAGCATCCAGCCCACGACGTTGTCGAGGAAGTAGCGGTCGTGCGTGATGAGCAGCACGGTGCCGGCGTAGTTCGCGATGTGCGTCTCGAGCCACTGCACCGTGTCGGCGTCGAGGTGGTTGGTCGGTTCGTCGAGCAGCAGGATGTCGGGCTGTTCGATGAGCAGTTGGCAGAGCGCGATGCGGCGCTTCTCACCGCCGGACAGGATCTTGACCTGCGCGTCGTCGGGCGGGAGCGCGAGCGCCGCCTTGGCTTGATCGAGCCAGCTGTCGATGTTCCAGATGTCCTTGGCGTCCATCTCGTGCTGGAGCCGGTCGTACTCGACGGCGAGCTTCTCGGCCTTGGCGCCCTCGGCCTCGCCGATCTCGTTCATCACCTCGTAGTAGCGCGCTTCGATCTCGCGCAGGTGACCGACCGCTTCCTCGACGTTCTCCGCGACGGTCTTCTCCTCGTTCAGCGGCGGCTCCTGCTGCAGGTAGCCGACGGTCTTGCCCGCCGCCGCCTGGGCCTCGCCTTCGTACGCGGTGTCTTCGCCCGCGATGATCCGTAGCAGCGTCGACTTGCCGGCGCCGTTGGGGCCGATGAGCCCGATTTTCGCGCCCTCGAGGAACGACAGCGTGATGCCCTTGAGGACCTCTTTCTGTCCGTAGAACTTGTGGAGGTCGACGAGGTGGAAGACTTGTTTTTCGGCCATGGGGCGGAACAGGATAGCGGCGCCGACCCTGGCGCGCACCGGCGAGCGCGCGTTATCGTATGCGGCCCAAAAACCGGCGCGACCCGCTCCGGCGCGAACACACGGCGCGCTCCGCGTCGGTTCCAGCCTCCTCCTTCAGAATGGCGTCCCTCCGCGGTCGCCGCCCCCTCGGCTTCGGCCCAGCATCGTGAACATGGACTTCCTCAGCGAACTCGGAATCGGCAAAGAGAACTCGGGCGCTTACAACGGAGAGTGGCTGAAGTGCAGCGGCCCGCTGCTCGAGTCGACGAACCCCGCGACGGGCGAGGTCATCGCGACCGTGCGTCAGGCGACGGCCGAGGAGTACGGCGTGTGCGTCGACGCCGCCCAAGCGGCGTTCCTGCGCTGGCGCGAGATGCCGGCGCCGCACCGCGGCGAGGTCGTGCGCAAGCTCGGCAACGCGATGCGCGACAAGAAGGACTCGCTTGGCAAGCTGATCTCGCTCGAGATGGGCAAGATCCTGCAGGAGGGCCTCGGCGAAGTGCAGGAGGCGATCGACATCGCCGACTTCGCGGTGGGGCAGTCGCGCATGCTGTACGGCCTGTCGATGCACTCCGAGCGCCCGGGCCACGCCATGCGCGAGCAGTGGCACCCGCTCGGCACCGTCGGCGTGATCACGGCCTTCAACTTCCCGATGGCGGTGTGGGCGTGGAACTCGATGCTCGCCTACATCTGCGGCGACTCCTGCGTGTGGAAGCCGTCGAGCGAGACCGTGCTGTGCGCCATCGGCCTCACCAACGTCGTGCGCCCGGTGCTCGAGGCCGAGGGCCTCGGCGCGCTCGCGACGCTCGTCATCGGTTCGGGGCGTGAGGTCGGGCAGAAGATGCTCGAGGACCCGCGCATGCCGCTCATCTCGTTCACCGGCTCGACCAACGTCGGTCGCCGCGTGGCGAGCACCGTGTCCGGCCGCTTCGGCCGCACGATCCTCGAGCTCGGCGGGAACAACGCCGTCGTGCTCATGGAGGACGCCGACCTCGAGATCGCGATCCCGTCGATCGTGTTCGGCGCCGTCGGCACGGCTGGCCAGCGCTGCACGTCGACGCGCCGCGTGCTCGTGCACGAGTCGATCGCGAAGGACGTCGAAGCACGCCTGATCAAGGCATACGAGCAGGTGAACATCGGCAACCCGCTGGCGGACAAGACCCTCTGCGGTCCGCTGATCACGCCGGGCGCCGTCGACGAGATGATGGAGGCCCTCGACAAGGCCAAGGCCGCGGGCGGCGAGGTCCTCTACGGCGGCGAAAAGGTCACCCTCGACGGCGACGAGAAGGGGGGCAACTTCGTGAAGCCCGCCATCGTGCGCGCCAAGAACGACTTCGAGATCGTCCAGACCGAGACCTTCGCGCCGATCCTGTACCTCATCCCGATCTCGGACGTCGACGACGCGATCGCCAAGCACAACGACGTGCCCCAGGGCCTCTCGTCGGCGATGTTCACGATGAACATGCGCAACGCCGAGCGCTTCCTCGCCGCGACCGGTTCGGACTGTGGCATCGCCAACGTGAACATCGGCACCTCCGGCGCCGAGATCGGCGGGGCGTTCGGCGGCGAGAAGGAAACCGGCGGCGGCCGCGAGTCGGGCTCCGACGCGTGGAAGACCTACATGCGCCGCCAGACGAACACGGTGAACTGGTCGACGGACCTGCCGCTCGCCCAGGGCATCACGTTCGGGTAGCGGTTCGCGTCACGGGCGGGCGGCGCGTGACGCGCCGCCCGCCGCCTACTCCACCAGCCCCTCGTGGATCGCGAGGCGCGCGAGCTCGACGGCCGAGCCGCACTGCAGTTTGCGCTGCAGGTTTTCGCGGTGCTTCTTGGCCGTGCCGACGCTGATGTCGAGCTTGCTCGCGACCTCCTTGTTGCTGTGGCCGACGGCGAGCAGTTGGAAGACCTCGCGCTCGCGTTGGGTCAGGGCGTCGAGGCGGCTGGCGGTTCGCGCCGGGCCGGTGCTCTGGCCGCGCAGGCTCGCCATCAGGCCGCGCGCGACCTTCGGTGAGACGTACGCGTCGCCGCGGTGGACGGCGGCGATCGCGAGCGCGAGCTCGGCCGGATCCGAGTCCTTCGAGAGGTAGGCTTCGGCGCCGGCGCGCACGGCGCGCTCGACGAACGACTCGCCCTCGTGGTGCGTGAGGATGACGATCTTCGCGCGCGGCTGCGCCTTGCGGATGAGCGGGATCGCGTCGAGTCCCGAGAGGCCCGGCATCGTGATGTCGAGCACGATGACGTCCGGTCGCAGGGTCACGATCTCGTCGAGGGCGAGGCGCGCGTCGCCATGGTCGCCGACCACGGTGATGTCGTCGCGTTGGTTGAGCAGGCTGCGCACGGCCGCGCGGATCATCGCCTGGTCGTCGATGAGGTAGGTCTTGATCACGTTCGTCGTCGTCATGCTTCGTTCCGGCAGGCGGATGCGTGTTCGGGCAGTTCGACGACGAAGCGTGCGCCGCCGAGTTCACTGCGCTCCGCCCGGATCGTCCCGCCGTGTGCGATCACGATCTTGCGCGTGAGCGCGAGTCCCAGGCCCGTGCCCTTGGACTTGCCCGAGCTGAAGGGCTTGAAGAGGTCTTCGCGGAGCGACGCGGCGATGCCGGGGCCGTCGTCCTCGACGCGAAGCGCGACGCCGCCGTCTTCGGTCGGTCGTACGCCGATCTCGATCCGTCCGGGCGCGGACTTGGGATCGTGTGCGGGGTCGAGCTCGATCGCCTCGATCGCGTTGGTCACGAGGTTGACGACCACGCGCTCGAGCAGCATCGCGTCGCCGTGAATCGGAGCGCAGCCGGCTTCGATCGTGCGCTCGATCGCGAGCGACGCGTCGTCGATCACCGGTGCGAGCAGGCGCAGCGACTCGTCGATGACGTCTCCCAGGTCGACGCGACCGAGGTGCAGCTCGACCGGGCGCGCGAAGGTCAGCGTTCGAGTCATCGTCTGCTCGAGCTTGTGCATGCGGCTCGCGAGATCCTCGAGCGCTGTCCTCTGGTCTTCGCCCAACCGCTCGGCGACGGCGCGTAGCGACAGGTTGATCGCCGTGATCGGGTTCTTGATCTCGTGCACGAGCGCGGACGCCGACTCGCCGATCTCCGCCATCGAGCGCAGCAGCGCTGCCTCGCGCCGCGCCGAGTGCTTGAGCGCCGTGACGTCGCGACCCTCGGGGAGCAGCAGCTCGACGTTGCCGTCATCGTCGAAGATCGGTTTGATCGAAAAGTCCACCGTGCGCATCTCGTCGTTCGAACGGTACTCGGTCTCGAAGCGCACGAACTCGCCGCCGGCCGCCGCGTGCACGGCCGAGCGGACCTGCGCCTGGTCCTCGTCCGTGCACCACCAGGGCGACTTCCAGAACGGTCGGCCGATCGCGTCGGAGCGTTCGATGCCCGCCGAGCGCAGCGCGGCCGAGTTGACCTCGAGGATCGTCCCGTCGGGATCGAGCAGCCCGACGAACTGGTACTCCTGATCGAAGATGGCGCGGAAGCGGCGCTCGCTGTGGCGCAACGCCTTCGTCGTGCGTTCGCGCTCGCTGACGTCGCGAAAGCTGCCGATGAAGAACGGAGGCGCGTCCTCCATCTCGACGCGCGACACGGACAGCTCGCACGTGATGTGCTCGCCTCCCTTCCGAACGACTTCGAACGTGCGCGTCGTGCCGAGGATCCACGTCTCACCCGTCTCGCGGTAGTGCGCGAGATAGCCGTCGTGTTCCGAGCGGTACGGCTCGGGCATGAGCACCTTGATGTTCTGCCCGATCAGCTCTTCGTGCGGGTACCCGAACATGCCGACGGCCGACCGACTCGCCTCGTGGATCGTGCCGAAGGCGTCGATCGTCAGAACCGTGTCGAGCATCCCTTCGAAGAGCGCGCGCCAACGGGAGCGCGACGCGGACAGCGCGCGGACGGGGTCCGGCGGGAGCCGCGGATCGGAGATCGGGTCAGGCTTCGGCGGGGACATGGGGGCGTCAGGATACAGCCTGCGGCGAAGACGCCAGCGACCGGATCACTCCCGTTAGCTCAGGGATCCCGTCGCGTCTCGTCCATGGGGCGAAGTGCGCAGTTCGCGAACGGCGCGAATGCGCGGCGCGTCCGCGAAGTCGCCGCTCCCGGGGATTGGGAGCCCCGTTCTCGAGTACGTATCGAGGCCGGCGCGGGTACGCACTGCGGCGCATTGTCGCGTGCGCCCGTTTCGCAAGGATGCGTGGGTGAGCGACAACCAACAGGGGGACCGTCCGGCCTCGGCCTCCGCAGCCGGTACCCCGGACCGACGCGGCTTCCTCGCCGGCGCCGCGACGCTCGGGATGGGAGGCGGCCTCGCGCTCGCGTACGGAACGTGCGGCGTCCTCGCGGCGCGCTACCTCTATCCGTCCGCGCCGCCGCGCTCGCGGTGGCAGTTCGTGGTGGAGGTGGCACGCATGGCGCCGGGCGCTTCGTTGAACTACCGCTCGCCTTCGGGTGAGCGCATCGCGATCGCGCGCGGTGCGTCGAGCGTCGAACCCGGCGCCGCGCCGGACAGCGCCGAGGGGCTCGGCTTCATCGCGCTTTCGAGCACGTGCCCGCACCTCGGTTGCCAGGTGCATTGGGAAGCGCAGAAGACGCGCTTCTTCTGCCCGTGCCACAACGGCGCGTTCGATCCGCTCGGTGCTCCGACCGCGGGACCGCCGGCGGACGCGGGGCAGTCGCTTCCGCGCCACCCGCTGCGCGTCGAGAACGGCCTCTTGTTCCTGCGCGCCAGACTCGAAGGTGTCGCGCGTCTCGAGGGGCCGCCGAGCGACGCGACGGAGCGCAGCGGATGACGACGCCCGTCGCCTGGCTGCGCGAGCGGCTACCGATCTCGGGCGACGACCTGCGTTCGCTCACGAACGAGCCCGTTCCGAACCACCTGAAGCATTGGTGGTTCTGCCTCGGAGGCACGCCGCTCTATCTCTTCGGCGTCCAGATCGTCACCGGCATCCTGCTCGCGTTCTACTACGAGTCGTCGCCGGCGTCGGCCTACGCCTCGGTGCGCTACATCTCGGAGGAGGCGGCCTTCGGCTGGTTCATCCGCAGCGTGCACAAGTGGGCCGCGACGCTCATGGTCGCCGCGGTCGTGTTGCATCAGATGCGCGTGTTCTTCACGGGTTCGTATCGCAAGCCGCGCGAGATCAACTGGCTGATCGGGATGTGCCTCTTGCTCTGCACGCTCGTGCTGGGCTTCACGGGCTACAGCTTGGTCTACGAGCAGCTCAGTTACTGGGGCGCGACCGTCGGCGCGAACATCGCCGACTCGGTGCCTTTCGTCGGCGGGTTCGCGAAGACGATGCTGCTCGCGGGCGACACCTACAACGAGCGCACGCTGCCGCGCTTCTACGTTCTGCACGCCGCGGTGCTGCCCGCGACGACGATCGGTCTGATCGCGATCCATATCGCGATCATCCGCATCCAGGGCGTGACCGAGCTGCGCTTCGAGAACGAGCCCAAGAACAAGCCCGCGTTCTTCAACCTGTTTCCCGACCACGTGCTCACCGAGCTGACGATCGCGCTCGTCCTGATGATCGTGCTGTCGGTCCTCGCCTGCGTGCTGCCGGCGACCATGGGCCCGCGCGCCGATCCGCTCACGACGCCCGAGGTCATCAAGCCCGAGTGGTTCTTCTACGTCGCGTTCCGCTGGTTGAAGCTCTTCTCGGGAACGACGGCCGTTCTGAGCATGGGCTTCGTCGTCTTCGTGATGTTCGTCTGGCCGTTCATCGACGCGCGCATTCGCAAGAGCAAGCCGACCAGCGAGCTCAGCGTTTGGATCGGCGTCCTCGGCGCGCTCGCCATCCTCGTCCTCACGGTTTGGGAAGCCGCCGTCGAGCACTGACCCGGCCTCGCAAGGAAAGTCCATGAGCCTCACCCTCAAGAAAGCTGTCATCGTCGTTCTCTCGTTGCTCTTCCTCGCCTCGCTCGTTTTCGTGCAGGCGACCGAGGTCGTGCGGCGCGAACGCGAAGCCGGGCTGCGCGAGCCCCACGTCGTCGTGCCCGCCAGCTCGGAGCAATGCGTCTCGTGCCACGCGCAATCGTCGCCCGGCATCGTGCAGCAGTGGAAGGGGAGCACGCACGGCGAGAAGGGCGTGGGGTGCGTCGCGTGTCACCAGGCCGATCCGCGCGATCCCGATTCGTTCACGCACTACGGCGAGGTGATCGCGACCATCGTGACGCCGCTCGATTGCTCGCGTTGCCACACGACGGAGTTCGACGAGTTCGAGCAGAGCCACCACGCCAAGGCCGGCAACATCCTGGCGTCGCTGGACAATCGTCTGGCGGAAGTGGTCGAAGGCGCGCGCGTCCCGTTCGCGCCGCACGGCGAGTCGAACGGGAGGAACGCACTCGTCAACGGGCGGGCGAGCGTCGAGACCGGCTGCATGCAGTGCCATGGCAGCAAGGTCGCGCTGCTCTCGGCCGAGGGCGGGACCCTGACCATCGACGACTTCGCTCCCGACGCGGACGGCTTCCCGACGAACGCCGTCGCGGTGGCCAACATCCAGCGCAACGACGACGGCAAGCCGATGCTCGCTTCGGGCACCTGGCCGAACACGGGCATCGGGCGGATGAACCTCGACGGCTCGCTCGGCTCGTGCTCGGCGTGCCACTCGCGCCACGACTTCTCGCCGCGCCGCGCGCGGCAACCGGAGAGCTGCGGCAAGTGCCACCTCGGACCCGATCACCCGCAGAAGGAGATCTACGAGGAGTCGAAGCACGGGATCGCGTTCCGCGACCTGAAGGACGAGATGAACCTCGACGCCGAGAACTGGGTCCTGGGCGAGGACTACTCCCAGGCGCCCACCTGCGCGACGTGTCACATGTCGGGCAACACGCGCAACGGCGGCAAGACGACGCACGATCCGGGCGAGCGCATCTCCTGGACGAACCGTCCGCCGATCAGCCTGCGCATGGACACGGATGCGGAGCACGGCATCGTGACCGAGACGGATCCGGCAGCGCGCAAGCTCGCCATCGCCGACACCTGGCAGCAGAAGCGCCAGCGCATGAAGGACACGTGTCTGCACTGCCACACGCCCGACTACGTGAACGCGTTCTATGCGCAGTACGACGACTTCGTCGAGCTCTACAACGAGAAGTTCGCGATCCCCGGCAAGGCGATCATGGACACGCTCTGGGAAACCGAGCTGATCTCGCGCGCGCAGTTCGACGACGAGATCGAGTGGACGTGGTTCTACCTCTGGCACCACGAGGGGCGCCGCGCGCGCCACGGGGCGTCGATGATGGCGCCGGACTATGCGCACTGGCACGTCATGTTCGAGGTCGGCGAGCGCTTCTACGTCGAGCTCATCCCCCAGGCGCGCGAGTTGGCGGCGCACGCGACGGAGGCGGGCGACGAGGCCGCGGGCGCCGCGATCGACGAGGTGCTCGACGCGATCCTCGCGCGCCCGGAGCACGTCTGGTCGCAGGCGGAGTGAGAGCGAGCCACGGGCGCGGCCCGCGGCTCGCCGGGTGACGGGCCGCGAGGAATTTCGACTTCGGTTCGGAATTCCGGCGCCCCGGGGAAAGTGCACATGGCCGCCCGTTGCAAGGCGCGCCCGTGCCCACCCCTCCACCCCCTCGAGGCCCTCCCATGCGCGCTCCGTTCTTCGTCTCCGTTCTCGCCGTTCTCGTGTCCGGTCCCCTCGCGGCGCAAACGCCCAAGCCAGCGGCGAAGACGCTGAAGGTGCAGAAGCTCGAGGTCTGCGAGACCACGACGGCAATCGAGTTCATCGCGCCGATGCCGAGCGAGGAAGTGCCGATGCTCCACGGACCCAGTCCGAACCCCGAGTCGTGGACGATCGTGCTCGAAGTCGCGCTCGACCAGGACGGCGCGCCGTTCACGCGCGTGTTCGAGGGCGCGACGATTCCGTCGCCCGGCGCGGCGGCACCGTTGCCGACCGACGTCAACAACGACACGGTGCTCGGTGATGCGCATCCGGCCTTCCCGGCGTTGCGCTTGGTCGCGGACGACGACCTGATGTTCAACGGTTTCGTGCTCTTGGCCGGGACGAACCTCTCGAGCTTCTTCGAGATCATCGGTTCGGAGATCGAGCACGGCGGCCAGCAGAGCACGACGCTCACCTGGCTACTCGACCCGCAGTACTTCTTCGTCGACAACAATGCCGACGGGGGAACGAAGCTCACCGCGACGCTGAACGGCAAGAAGGACGTCGTCTTCTTCCGACACGGGTGGGACCTGAAGGCCATGGGCGTGCTGTCCGCGCACACGCCGACGATCACGATCTGGACCGAGGACTGGATCAGTACCGTCGACTCGGACGTGCCGACCGATCAGATGACACCGTTCCTCGTCTGCGTCGAGGTGCGCATCCCGTGCACATGGGATTCGACGACGATTCCGCCCACGCCGATTCCGCTCGACCCGATCTTCGGGCCGTGCTGGGCCGGAACGGTGGCGTGTACCGGCAACTTTCCGCCGGCGCCCGGGCCCGGATTCCACGCGATGTTTCCGGGCCTCGACGTGCGCTTCAGCGACGACTACTTGGACACCACGACGGGGACGTTCGTTCCGGGGGGCGTGATCACCGGTGGTCAGTGCGGCGTGATCTGGGGTTCGACGGGCGCGAGCCTCGCTTACGCGTTCCGGCAGTCGAGCGTGCACGCCTGGTACGGCGTGAACGGTGTGATCGACACGACTGCGATGGGGGGCGGGGACGACCAGCTGATCTACCGCTTCACGATGATCGCCGACGGTCAGATCTTCGACACGGACGTGCTGAAGAAGGAGATGATGATCACCGCCGCGATCGAGTCGACGACGAACTGCTTCTCCATCACGAACGTGCGCGTGAAGCATCGTCCGAAGGTGACGACGCACAATCCTTGAGCGTTGTGCCCCCTTGCTCGCGACGTGCGCCGGCGCACTTCGCGGCACTCTCTTTGTCTCCGCATCGAACCCGGACGGCCGGGGAGCCGTACAATGGCGTTCGATGCATTTCGCTTGGGAGGCCTTTCTGTTGCGCTACCGACCGCTGGCGGCTGTGCTAGCGCGCAACCTGACCGGTCGTCCGGCCGAGGCGGAGGACGTGGTGCAGGAGGCCGTGCTGGCCCTGCTCCGCGCCCATCGGGGCGACGGCGAGCGCTTCGAGTCCGCGCAGCACGCGCGCAACTATCTGCTGCGCACCGTGCGCAACCTCGCCGCTCGCGCGGGAGGTGAGCGCCACCGCTTGTCGCGGCTCGAGGACGAGCCCGAGGCGCGCGCGGGCGACGATCGCGCGGCGACCGAAGTGCGCGAGCGCCACGTGCGCCTCGCCGGCCTCCTGCGTGAGCTCGCTCCCGAGGAGGCCGAGCTGGTCGCGCGTCGCTTCCTGCGCGGCGAGACCCTCGCGCAGGTCTCGACCACGACCGGGATCGCGATCTCGACGCTGCACTCACGCGAGCGGGCGGTGCTCCGCCGTCTGCGCGCGTCGATGGAACGCATGGAACGGGGGAGTTCGGCATGAGCGGCGGACACGCGGACGATCTCCCCTGGACCCTGAGCGAGGACGCGGACCCCGAGCGTGACGCGGAGGCCTCGAACGAGCTCGACTTCGTCGCCGATTTCGCTGCCGCGGCCGAGCTCGAACGCGCATTCCTCGAGGGAGCGATTCCGTCGCGCGCAGGCGACCTGCGGATCGTCACGACGCCGCGACGCGCGCTGCTGTGGCCGCTGGTCGCGGCAGCGGCGGCGATCGTCGTGACGCTCTTCGTCATGCGGCGCGCCGCCGCGCCGCTCGTGACGGATCCTGTCGGTGCGGCGGTCACGGGCACCGAGCGCGTCGCGCTGGCTCCTCCGGCGTACCTCGCAACCGCGCTGCGAGACGATGCGGCGCAGCTCGCGCGCGACTACGCGCGTGCCATGGAGTCCTACGGCCGCGGCGACTACGCGCGGGCCGTGGTCGATCTACGCGCGTTCCTCGACGCGCACCCCGCGCACGCGTCCGCGGCCTTCTACGCCGCCGCCGCACTCGAGGCGACCGAGGCGACCGACGCGGCGCGCGAGCTCTACGCGACCGTGGCGAACCGCGAGTCTGGCCTCATCGGGGATCACGCCCTGTGGCGCCTCGCGCATCTCGAACTCGCACACGGCGACCGCGAGCGAGCCGAAGCGTCGCTCAACGAACTCGTCGAGCGCGCGGGCGTCTTCGAGCGCAACGCGCGCGCGTTGCTCGAGGGGCTGCGCGAGTGATCCGGGCGCGCGCGCTCTGCTGCGCGTTGTTCGCGCTCTCGACAATCCTGGTCGCGCAAGCGGAGACGCTGACGACCGCACTTTCGCGGCGCGACTCCGCCGCCGCCGCCGCCTGGTTCGAAGCCAACCCCGAGCGCGTGCACTCGTCGGCGAAGGCGCGCATCGAGCGCGTCCTCGCGGGCGGCGCGGACGCTGCCGCGTCGGAGGAGGAGCTGCGGTTCCTCGCAGCTGTGCTCGAGGGGCGACCGACGGGGCGTCTCATCGAGCGCGTCCTCGGCTGGGGCGCGGACGAGCGCGAGGTCTTTCGGATGCTGCGCGGCGACCTGGTCTCGGGGGCGCTCGAACTCGACGCGGCGCTCGCCGAGTTCGAGGCACTCGGCGCCGACGCGCTCGTTCTCCGCGAGGTCGGAGCGAAGGCCCACGCTGCCTACGCCGAGAACGACTTCGCCGCCGGACTCGACATCATGCGGTGGGTGCTGCGAGAAGCCGAGCGCGCGGAGGACCCGTGGACGCACGCCTGGAGCGAGAACTGGTGCGGGCAGGTCGAGTGGATCCGCGGCGAGCTCGAGGCCGCGGCGGCGCATCTCGAGCGCGCGGCCGAGCTCGAGGAAGTCTTGGGCGACGACGCGTTGCGCGTGCGCCAGTACGCCGATCTCACGCGCGTGTCCGGTTCGCGTGGCGAGGTCGACGTAGCGCTCGGTTGGGCGGACAAGGCGGAGCAACTCGCGCGCAGCATGGGTAGCGACGAGTCGCTGTGCGAGGCGCTGCTCGTCCGCGCCGGCATGCTCGTCGACCTGGGCGAGCACGAGCGCGCGCTCGAGCTCTCGCTGCAACTCGCGCCCGCCGAGGGAGACGGGCCCGCAAGTGGGGGAACGCGCGTGCGCGTGGACATGGTGACCGCGAGTGCGCTGAGCGACATCGGTCGCTTCGAGTCGGCGCTCGTGTTCGCGAAGCGCGCGCTCGCCGATGCGCAAACCGAGGCGGTCGCGCGTACGATGCCGATGCTCGTGCTCGAGGCGCGTCTCATCCTCGGGCTGCTCCTCGGCGATCTCGGTCGCTTCGACGAGGGGCTGCGCGAGCTCGACCTGGCGCGGGAGTTCGCCGCGGGGCGTGGCGACGAGCGCGCCCTCGCGTGGGCGGACAAGAACGAAGGCTGGATCGCGATGGCGATGGGAGATCGAGCGCGCGCTTCCGAAGCGCTCGACGCAGCGCGCGCGTTCGGCGCGAAGACGGGCGAGGAGTTCCTCGAGGGGATCTGTGCGCTCGGCGTCGCCGAGGCGCTGGTCCTCGGCGCGCGTTCGGCCGACGACTTCGACGCCGAGCGAGTCGACGTTCTGCTCGCGCGCGCCGAGGAGATCGGGCGCGACCTGCGCGACCTCGAGTTCCGTTGGCGCGTCGCCGCCGTACGCGGACGCGCGTTCTCGCTCCGTGGCGACGAGGCGTCCGCGCTCGCGGCCTTCGGACGCTCGGTGGACGACATCGAGCGCTGGCGTCGTCGGCTCGCGTCTCCCGCGCTGGTCGCGCACGCCCTGCGCGCGCGCACGGATCCCTATCGCGGTGCCGCGATCTGCGCCGCGCGCCTTGGCCGCGTCGACGATGCGCTGCGCTACACGGAGCTCCTCCACGCGCGCGTGCTCTTCGAGCTGCGCTCCGGTGCGGGGCTTGGCTCCGCGGCGGATCCGGAGGCGCGCCGAGGCGTCGATGAACTGCGCGCGCGCATCGCGCGTTTGGCGTTCCGCGCGCGCGAGGGCGTCGCGAGCGCGGACGAGCGGGACGAGCTCGACGCCGCCGAGGATCAGCTCGATGCGACCCTGCTCGCCGTCGAAATGGCGGGCAACCGCCGCAGCGCCACGTCGGCTCCTGCCTCGGCCTCCCTCCCGTGGCGCGACGCGCTCGCGCGGAGCGATGTCGACGTCGTACTCGACTTTCTCGTCGGCCTGCATTCGACGCTCGTCTTCACGCTGGACGAAGGCGGCGCGCGCGTCGTCGAAGTCCCGCTGGGCGCGGAGGACTTGGACCGGCGCGTGCGCCGCTTGCGCGAGCCGATCGAACGACTGCAACGCGGCGAGATCGATCTCGCGCACTTGGACTTCGACGTGCGCGGCGCGCGCGAGCTGTACGATTTGCTGCTCGCGCCCGCGCTTCCGGACGCGCTCGTGCCGGGCGCGCTGTTGGGTGTTCTTCCCGATGCCAGCCTGAACTCGCTGCCGTTCGAGGTCCTCGTCAGCGGAGGCGAGCTGGCCCCCTACGATCCGTCGCGGCCGTTCGCGCACCTCGCCGATCTGCGCTTCGTGGGCGACGCGTACGCGATCTCCGTCTTGTCCTCGATCGCCGCGCTGTCGAGCGGTGCCGGCGCAGGGCTCGAGCGCGTCTGCGTCGTTCTGCCGCCGGCCGAAGTCGGCGTCGCGTACGCCGCTCTCGAGCTCGCCACGCTGCGGACGGCGTTCGGCGCGGAGCGCGTGGTCGTGATCGAAAACGCCACGCCTGCCGACCTCGAGCGCGACGCACCGCGCGTAGCACCGAACGGCGTGCTCCACTTCACCGCGCACGGCGTGCTGGACGGCGCCTCACCGGCGCGCGGTCATCTGGTCCTCGGCGGCGCCGAGCCTGGAACCGGCGCCGCACAGCTGGCGGCGTGGCAGGTCGAAGCGCTGGAGCTCGACGCCGATCTCGTCGTGCTCTCCGCGTGCCACACGGGCGAGGGCGCCTGGCTCCCCGGTGAAGGTCTGCTCGGGTTGACGCGCGCCTTCTTCACGGCGGGCGCGTCGGAGGTCGTCGCCAGCCTGTGGGCGGTGGACGACGCGTCGACGGTCGCGTTCATGGGAGCCTTCTACCGCGCCCTCGGCAAAGGGGCTTCGCCTGCGTCGGCGCTGCGCACCGCGCGCGCGACGACGCGCGCGGAGGTTGGCACGCACCCGTATCTCTGGGGTGCGTGGATCGCGCGGCGCTAGCAGCCGGTCCCGAGGATCGCCGTACCGTATCGCGCTCCGGCGGCGGCGCGTGTAAACAGAAAGAAGGCGGGAACCGAGCGTGCTCGGTCCCCGCCTTTGGCGTGGGGAAGCGTCGTGCGTGTTACGGACGGACGAAGCTCAGCGCGTTCGTGAGCGCCCAGCCGTTCGGCGTACCCGGCGACCGGAAGCCCGCCTGCCAGAACATCTCGAAGCCGGTCGGCGCCGCTTGCCACTGGTCGATCACGAAGGTCGCGCGACCGTTCGCGTCGCTCATCGCGCTGAGTACCAGGCCGTAGGCCGGATCACCCGGTTCGTGCGAGACACCGTTGCTCGCGTAACCCGGGACCACCGTGCCTCCGATGAGCGCGTAGTTCGCCGCGACGTTGCCCGCGACGAGGAGGACCTTCGAGTTCGGCTCCGCGTTCACGATCTCGAGCGTGACGTTCTCGTCGAGCGAGACGTCGCCGCTGGCCGTGAGGCTCGGGTTGCCGAGCTGACCCGGGAGGAAGCGACCGAGGAGCGAGAACGGGTTGTCGCGGTTCTTGATCTCGTAGAAGGAGAGCATGCCGCGCCCCGAGTGCTCGAGGATGTGGCAGTGGACGAGCCAGCCGCCCGAGGTCCAGCTTCCGTCCGGGCGGAAGGTGGGCTGCTCGCCCATGGCTTCGATCTGACCCTCGCGACCGAAGTCCTCGAACGCGACGCGCAGGCGCGCGATCGTGCGGCTCGAGCCCTTCGCGCCGAGGCGCGGGGGAATGCGGATCGTGTCCTTCAGCATCCGGCGCTTCGTCGGCGCGAACGTGAAGTTCAGATTCGGGTTCGTCGGGTCGAGGTCGTCCTGGAACTCGTACTCGAGCAGTTCGAACGGGAAGCCGTGCGTATGGAACGGGTGCTCGCCGTGCGTGAGGTTCGTGACCTCCCAAATCCAGACCTCGTCCGACTGCACGTCGTAGGCCTTCAGGCTGGTCATCTTCTTCGCCGGCAGCGGAACGAAGTTGCCCATCGCGTCCTTCTCGCCCTGGACGAAGAAGTTCACGTCGCCGTTCGCGTCCGGCGGGCTGTGCCCCATGGTCATTTGCAGCGTGCCCTTCGGCGTGACGCCGGAGAAGCTCGGGAACGTGCGCAGGTGCGCCGGCGGAACGAACTCGCCCCGACCCGGATCCGAGCCGACGAGCTTGAGGGACAGATACTGTTGGTCCGGGTAGTACCCGTCGAGCGGATCGGAGCCGAGCTGGATCGCGCCGGTGCTGTCGTACGACGCCGTGTGCCTGCCGCGGAACCAGTCGTGGTGGCGAATGTTGAACACCTCGCCGTCCGTTCCGATCGGCGTGAAAACGATGTCCATGCGCTCGCCGGGCATGAGGAACACGCCCTGTCCCATCTGGGACAGGAGCGCCTGGCCGGGATGTTCCGCGCCGGGCCCCGTGCTCGAGACGTCGACCAGTTTGAACGAGTCCGTGTTCAGGCTGCCGTCGCTCGCGATCTGCCAGATGTCCTGCTGCAGTCCGGCGTCCGCGTCGCGTAGGTCCAGTCGGCAGAACGTCGTGTTCGCGGCGTTGATGATGCGCCAGCGCTGCGGCTTGCCGTTCTCGACCTCGACCTGCACTTCGCTGGCGGACTTGCCGTTGAACAGGAGCAGGTTGCCCTCGCGACCGTTGAGCTGATAGACGGCGTTCTCGAGCGGGTCGGTGAACGAGAAGGCCGGGACGACCTGACTGTTCGCGTCGAGCAGGACGTCATCGAAGAAGACGATGTGATCGTCGAGCACGTGGAGCCCGAGGCTGCCGTCGACGAGCGGATCCTCGATCACGATCGCGCCGTAGAGCCCCTTCTCGAGCTGATCGAACGGACGCACGTGCGGGTGGTACCAATGCACGCCGGCGTTCAGGGCGGTCCACTCGTAGGTGAAGCTCTCGCCCGGCAGGACCGGGTTCTGCGCGATGTGCGCTCCGTCGACGTTGGCCGGCGTCAGGACGCCGTGCCAGTGGATCGTGGTCGCCTCCGGGAGGTCGTTCTGCAGGTGCACGCGGATCGTGTCCCCGACCTTCGCGCGGATCGTCGGGCCGGGCACGCTGCCGTTGTACGCCCACACGGTCGTGTCGACCCCGTCGACGTACTGCCACGTGGTCTCCGCGGCCGTGAGCTGGATCTCGACCACGTTCGGGTCGGGATCGAGGTCCACGGCGAGCGGCGGTTCTTGGAACGTTTGCGCCGCGCTGGGCACGGCGAAGAGTGCGAGCGCGAGCGGGAAGGAGAGCGAGCGGTACGGCTTCATCATGTGGACCTGGAACGCGTGTCGATGCGAGCGGGGGCCGATGGCGCCCCCCGTTATCGAAACGTATCCCGCTCCACGACACCGCGGCGGTTCGTGCGGAGAACCTCCGCGGATCCGTCGAGTGGCGCGGTGGCCGAACCGGAATCCGTTTCCGGCCGGCGTCAACGCAACACGGCGACCCTCGGGATCGCTCCCGAGGGCCGCCGTGTGCGAGTGGGTGTCGCCGGGTCCTACGGACGGACGAAGCTCACCGCGTTGGAGAGCGCCCAGCCGCCCGGGAGGGTGGCGTCCTGGTAGGCGACCTGCCAGTAGAGCGCGGTGCCCGGGAACGCGGGTTCCCATTCGTTCGTCGCGATCGTCAGGCGACCGTTCGCGTCGGTGGTGCCGAGGTACGTCTTCAGGAACTTGAGTCCGCCGAAGCCGGTCGTACCGGGGACGACGTTGCCGCCGCGGAAGGGCGTGTTCGCCTCCTTGTTGCCGACGACCAGACGCATCTGGGTGTTCGGCAGACCGTTGACGATCTCGAAGACGACGTCGCTACCGGGCGAGAGGTCGCCGGACACCGAGAGGTGCGTCCGTCCGACCGAGCTCTGGAAGTAGCTGCCGAGGTAGTGGAACGTGACGCTCGGGTCGCGCACCTCGTAGAACGACAGCATGCCGAGCGCCGAGTGCTCGAGGATGTGGCAGTGGACGAGCCAGCCGCCCGACGAGTAGCTGCCGTCCGGTGCGAGCGTCGGAACCTCGCCACCCGCTTCGGCCAGGCCTTCGCGACCGGTGTCGTCGAAGGTGACCTTGAGGCGCGTGATCGTCTTGCTCGTTCCCTTGGCGCCGAGGCGCGGCGGGATGCGCAGCACGTCCTTCATCTGACGCTTGGCGAACGGCCGGAACGTGGCGTTGTTGCCGGGCGTCACCGCATCGATGAACTGGTACTCGATCAGCTGGAAGTCGAAGCCGTGCGTGTGGAAGTTGTGGTCACCGTGCGTGAGGTTGGTGATCTCCCACATCCACGTCTCGCCGATGTTGACGTCGTGCGCCAGGAGGCTGTTGATCTTCGGCGCGGGGTAGGGGATGACCATACCCATCGGGTCGAACTCGGCCTGGACGAACAGCTTCACGTTGCCCTGCGGGTCCGGAACGCTGTGCCCGTACACCATCGGGAGCTTCGGATACTCGCGGTTCGGCTGGATCGGCGCGAAGTTGCGGAACTTCGGCGGCATCACGAACTCGCCCGCGCCCGGGTCGGGTCCCACGACGGTGATGTCGAGGAACTTCTGGTCGGGATAGAGGCCGTCGAGCGGGTCGTCCGGAAGGATGATGTTGCCCGCCGAGTCGTACATCGGGACGTGGCGGCCGCGGAACCAGTCCGCTTGGTTCACGGTGAACGTCTCGCCGTCGTTGCCGATCGGCGTGAAGATGATGTCCATGCGCTCACCGGGCGTGAGGAAGACTCCCTCGCCCATCTGGTTGACCAGCGCTTGCATCGGGTGATCCGGCTGCGCGCCCGTCACGCTGACGTTGAGCAGCTCGAAGCCCTTGTCGATGAAGCCGCCGTCGGTTCCGACCTGCCAGATCTTCTCGTCGAGTCCGACGTCCGCGTTGCGCAGGTCGAGGCGGCAGAACGTCGTGTTGGCCGCGTTCACGATGCGCCAGCGCTGGGGCTGACCGTTGGGAACGTGCAGGTCGGCGGCGGCCGCTTCCTTGCCGTTGACGAGCAGCAGGTTGCCTTCGCGCCCGTTCAGCTGATACGCGCAGTTCTGCAGCGGATCGGTGAACGAGAAGGCCGGAACGACCTGGTTCGACGCGTCGAGCAGGATGTCGTCGAAGAAGATGAGGTGCTCTTCGATCGCGTCGAAGCCGAGGAACGCTTCACGCGCCGGGTTGCGCACCATCAGGCCGCCGTAGAGTCCCTTCTCGACCTGGTCGAACGGGCGCACGTGCGGGTGGTACCAGGCGAACTTGTCTTCGTTGACCGTGAACTGATACGTGAAGCTCTCGCCCGGTTGGATCGCCGGCTGGGAGATGTGGCTGCCGTCCATGAGCGCCGGCGTCTTGATGCCGTGCCAGTGGATGGTCGTCTCCTCGGGGAGCATGTTCGTGAAGTTCACGATGACCGTGTCACCGCGGTTGGCCATGATCGTCGGGCCCGGAACGGTTCCGTTGTAGGCCCAGACGGTCGTGTCGACGCCGTCGATGTACTGCCACTGGACCTCACTCGCCGTGAGGTTGACCTCGACGATCGTGGGGTCCGGGTTGATGTCGACCGCCACCGGCGGCTCGTTGAAATTCTGAGCGTGAACGGAGCCTGCCGCGAGGAGCAGGCCCAGGGGGGCGAAATGGAGCTTCATCTTTGGATGCGTTCGAAGTTACGAAGGCTCGGTGTTGGGATGCGCCGTCGCGAGCGTGGAGGGGTGGGAGATGGGGCGGGCGCCGATCGTTCGGACACGTCTCTTGCCGCCAGTCGATGCCCTAAGGTATCACGATTCTGTAATCTCGGGACGGCGGCAATCGCCGGTTTCCTGCCGATCCAGCGCCCCTGGGCGGAAATTAAGACGCGGCGCCGCGTCGAGGGTGCATTGCCGCGCGCCGCGCCCGTGGGACCCGGAACGACTTTCCCGGCGGCGCGCAACCGATCGGGTCAGGGCAGTTGGCAAGAAACCGCGTTGCTCATCGCGAAGCCGCCCGCCGCACCGGCGTCCGGGAACCCGGCCTGCGCGTAGAACAGCGTCCCCGCCGGCAAGTTCTCCCAGCCGGGGACTTGGAACGTCGCGTGGCCGCGGTCGTCGGTTGTCGCGTAGACGAACGCCTCGATCTTCGGCACGACGGTTCCGCCGGCGAAGGGGAGCAGGTTCAGCGTCCGCCCGAGGGCGAGGGTGACGGTGGCGTTCGGGAGTGCGTCGACCAAGTCGAACTCGATGCGACGCCCTGGGACCGGATTGCCGTGGCCCGTGAGCGAGGGCGCACCGAGCGAGCCGGCGAGGTGTTTGCCGAGCAGCCGATAGGCGCTCTCCGGGTCGTGGACCTCGTAGAACGAGAGCATGCCGAGCCCCGAATGCTCGAGCACGTGGCAGTGGAAGAGCCACCCGCCGGAGGTCCAGTTGCCGTCGCGGTCGAAGGTCGGGAGGGCGCCCTCCGCGAACGCCTGACCGGTGCGACCTCGATCGTCGAAGTGGACGACGGCGCGCACGATTGTCTTGCTCCGCCCGCGGAACCCGGAGCGCGCCGGCAGCCGAACCGTGTCTTTGATGAGACGGTGCCGGACCGGAACGGTGATGTTGAACAGCCCGAAGTCCTGATCGATGTACTGGATCTCGTACGGCTCGAGGAAGAACCCGTGCGTGTGGAACGGGTGGTCGCCGTGCGAGCCGTTGGTCAGCTCCCAGATCCAGGTCTGGCCCATCTCGACGTCGTGCGCCGCGAAGCTGTCGATGAGCGGGGCGGGCAGCGGGACCATCTGGACGCCACCACCCGGAATCGGATCGAAGCGCACCTGCGCGAACATCTTCACGTTGCCGAGCGGGTCGGGCAGCGTGTGTCCGAGGAACACCGGGAGGTTGCCGATCGCGTCCGCCGGATCGAGATACTCGATGTCGCGCAGCTTCGTCGGGATCTTGGGGAGGCGCTTCGGGCGCGGCCCGACCACGTCGAGGTGCATGTAGAACTTCGCGGGGAAGCGGCCGTCCTGGGGGAGGTCGCCGAGGACGATCTCACCGTTCTCGTCGTACTCGGCGAAGTGCCGCCCGCGGAACCAGTCGAACTGGAAGACGCGCAGCCGATCGCCGTCGTCCGCGACGGGCGCGAACATGACGTCCATGCGCTCCCCGGGGACGAGCAGGATGCCCTGGTCCTCGTCCTGGGGCACGGTGTGCGGGGCGCTCGTCGCGAACTCGTCGAGCGCGAGCTCGGTGGGCAGTTCCTCCGCCGTGCGCGTCGGCGCCGAGCGTTCCTCGAGCGCGAGCTGCGCGGCGAGCTTGGCCGCGCGTTCGGGAGCCGTCTGGCGCGTCGGTGAGGGCGGGTCGAGCGGGATGACCGGCGTGCGCACGATCGGCCGGTCGATGATGCCGCTGTCCGTACCGATCTGGATCATCGGGACGCGCGCGTCCGTGTTCAGGTCCAGCCGGCAGAACGTCGTGTTCGCCGCGTTCAGCACGTGCCAGCGTTGGATCTTGCCGTTCTGGACCGTGAGCGAGCGCACGCCGGCCGCCTTGCCGTTGAGCAAGAGGTGGTTGCCCTCGCGACCGTTCAACGCGTAGAGCGTCTTCTCGATCGGATCCGTCATCGAGAAGGCCGGCACGACCTGGAGGTTGGCGTCGAGCAGGATGTCGTCGAACACGACGATGTGCTCCTCGATCCGCCCCTTGTCCCAGCCGAGCGACGCTTCGAGCGCCGGATCGCGCACGAGGATCGTCCCGTACAGACCGCGCTCGACCTGATCGAACGTGCGCACGTGCGGGTGGTACCAATAGAGCCCGTCGCGCAGGAGCGGGAACTCGTACTCGAACGACTCGCCCGGTTGCACGTGCAGCTGCGCGATGTGCGAGCCGTCCATGTTCGCGGGCAGCTCGAGGCCGTGCCAGTGGATCGTCGTCGCCTCGGGCAGCTCGTTCGTGAAGTGCACGCGCACGATGTCGCCCACCTTGCCGACGATCGTCGGTCCGGGGATCGACCCGTTGTAGTTGTAGACCTCGGTCGGAACGCCGGGGTAGTACTCCCACTGCGACTGCTGCGCGACGAGCTCGATCTCGATCACGTCCGGATCGGGATCGAGGTCGACGGCGACGGGCGGGTCGAAGTCGTCGTTCGCGACGTCGACGTTCTCCGCATCGAAGTCGGCAAGCGGCGCCGCCGCCAGCGCGAGCGGGGCCAGGAAGAGGGCCGTGGATCGAATCATGGGGGGGGAGGGGGAAGGGAGCCTTCTAGCCAGCCTACTCCATTGCGAGGAAGAGGCGGCGGCTTGCTTGGCGCGAGGTTGCGAGGCGAGGGGCGCCGCTCGCTCCGCACGGCGCGCCGCGAAGCGGCGCCTGCCGTGCAGCGGACGCGCAGCGTCCGCGCGTGAACCGGTAGCGCCCGCGGCCCGCGACGCACGCCGCGAAGTGGCGTATGCGTCGCAGCGGCGCGAAGCGCCGCGCGTCAATCGGTGGGGACGTGCCCGAGTCCCCAGGCCGAACGGTGTCCCCGTCGGAACGACCCAGGACGGACGCAGGCGCGGTAGCGGCAGCGGTATGGTCCGGCTCGCGCGGGAGCGAGCGCGCTCAGGCGAAGCCTGGCGCGTGGTGCGGTGGCAGGGCGCACGGGGACCGGGCGCACGGGGACAGGGCGCGCGGGCATGAACCCCACTCGCTGAACGCACGACGCGCTCAACCTGACGCGTGCCTGCTTCCCCATCCCGCGCGGTCATGCACGCTCGCCGCGCCCTCTCGCACCGCGGCACGCCACCACACCACGCGCCAGGCTTCGCCTGAGCGCGCGCGCTCCCGCGCGAGCCGGACCACGCCGCTGCCGCTACCGCGCCTGCGTCCGTCGTGGGTCGTTCCAACGGGGGCACGGGGCGGTTCGGGGACTCGGGCACGTCCCCACCGAATGGACGCGCGGCGCATCGCGCCGCTGCGCCGCAAACGCCGCGTCGCGGCGTGCGTCGCGGGCCGCAGGCGCCCGTTTGACCCGCGGCGCTAGCGCGCCGCTGAGGGACAGGCTCGCTTCGCTCGCGTCCCTCGGCCGCAGGCGCCCGTTTGACCCGCGGCGCTAGCGCGCCGCTGAGGGACAAGGCTCGCTTCGCTCGCGTCCCTCGGCCGCGGGCGCCCGTTTGACGCGCGGACGCCTCGCGTCCGCTGCGACGCATACGCCGCTTCGCGGCGTGCGTCGCGTGCCGCGGGCGCTACCGGTTCACGCGCGGGCGCTTCGCGCCCGCTGCACGGCATACGCCGCTTCGCGGCGCGCCGTGCGGGGCAACGGCCCTCGGCACGAACACGCGCGCTCCGCTACAGCTTCACGTACTCGTACTCGAAGGGCTTTCCGTCGATGCCCTTCGCCGGCGGCGCGATCCAGCCCGCGATCTTGCCGGGCTCGAGGCACGGCTTCATCAGCGACTGGACGTACGCGCGCTCCTCGGTCGACGGCAGCCACTCGTGCACGCGCTCGATCCACTCGGTCTCGCTGATCAGCTTGCCCGAGAGGTCGAACCAGCCCTCCGAGTACATGCCGACCTTGCGGTTGAAGCGACGGTGGGGGAGCGCGAAGCGGAAGTCGACGCCCAGGCGCTCGACGATCTTGTTGAAGTAGATGATGCCCTTCTCGTTGTCGCTGACGTATTCGTCGCGCAGGAGCTCGTTCATCGCGTTGCGCAGCGGGATCTCTTCCTTCGACAGGCGGCCGTTCTCCAGCACGTCCATCTCGTAGTGCCCCTCGAGCGCGCGGTGGTCGGCGTCGAGCTTCTCCTCGTACGCGCGGCCCTTGATGCCGGACGCGAAGTAGTTCGACGCGTTCGAGGAGATCTCGCCGCCGAAGAGGTCGTTCGAGGACGAGCACCAGAAGTTGATGTAGCGCTGGATCGTCTCGAGCGGAATGCCGCCGAGCTCGCGCACGTCACGCCCGTCGTGTTCGTTCACGAGCTCGCACGTGCGCTCGATGACGCGGCCGAGCCCGGTCTGCCCGACGAACATGTGGTGCGCCTCTTCCGTCAGCATGAAGCGGCACGAGCGCGCGAGCGGGTCGAAGCCGCTCTCCGCCAGGCTGAGCAGCTGGAACTTCCCGTCGCGATCGGTGTAGGTCGTGAAGCAGAAGAACGAGAGCCAGTCCGTGCACGGCTCGTTGAACGTGCCGAGGATGCGCGGGTGGTCGGGGTTGCCCGAGCGGCGCTCGAGCAGGTCGTCCGCCTCTTCGCGTCCGTCGCGCCCGAAGAACGCGTGCAGGAGGTAGACCATCGCCCACAGGTGGCGCCCCTCCTCGACATTGACCTGAAACAGGTTGCGCATGTCGTAGATCGACGGCGCCGTGTGTCCGAGCAGGCGCTGTTGCTCGACGGACGCCGGCTCCGTGTCGGCCTGCGTCACGATGATGCGCCGCAGCATGTTGCGGTACTCACCGGGGACCTGCTGCCACGCGTCCGTGCCCATGTGGTCGCCGAAGCCGACGACGCGATCCTTCTCGTTCGGCGTCAGGAAGATGCCCCAGCGGTAGTCGGGCATCTTGACGTAGCCGAAGTCCGCCCAACCGTCGCGCTCGACGCTGACCGCCGTGCGCAGGTAGACGTCCTTCTCGTTGAAGTCCGTCGGGCCCATGTCCTTCCACCACTGGACGTAGTCGGGCAGCCACTTCTCGAGCGCGCGCTGCAGCTTCTTGTCGGACTTCAGGTCGACGTTGTTCGGGATCTTCTGCTCGTAGTCGATGGAGCTCATGGGAGGCGCAGCGTGAGGGGACGTGAGGGCGGCGGAAGGGAGGCGGAGCGGGTGCGGATCAGGTGCGGTCGTAGTTGAAGTCGGGGCGCTGCGGCGTGCCGTAGCACTTCAGCGCGCCGTTGGGGCCGACGGCGTTCGGGCGCTGGAAGATCCAGTTCTGCCACGCCGAGAGGCGGCCGAAGATCTTGGTCTCCATCGTCTCGGGTCCGGCGAAGCGCAGGTTGGCCTCCATGCCGGTCAGCGCGTCGGGCGAGAACGACGCGCGCTCCTCGATCGCGAGGCGCAGCTCGTCTTCCCAGTCGAGCTCGTCGGGCGCGAACGTGGCGAGCCCGAGCTCGTCGGCGGTGTCGGCGTCGAGCAACGCGCCGCCCTGGTCGAGCCGGTGTTCGAGGATGCGCGGCACCGCGGCCTCGTCGCCGAGGAAGCGCGTCTCGAGCCGCGACAGTCCGTTCGCCATCGGGTACATGCCGGAGTTCGCGGAGGTCACGCCCATCTGCACCGGCGCGTCCGCGTCGTTGAGCAGGTAGATGCGGTCGGACGCGAGCGCGAGCTCGAGCATCGAACCGACGAACGCGGTGCCCTCGTCGGCGACGGCGTACAGGCTCTTGGCCGAGAGTTCGTAGCGCTTGAGCACGCGCCGGATCTGGTTGCGCACCTCGACCACGAACCAGTGCTCGTCGGTCGCGAGCAGCGCGTCCGTGGCGCTGACGACGCCGGGGTCGCCGACGACGCGCAGCGTGACGAGTCCGATGTCCGGGTGGTTGACGCGCAAGCGCAGGACCGCGTCGTCGAGCTCCCGGAACGCGCGGAACACCCACCAATCGGAACCGGCCGCGTGCGCCTCGGCGCCGTTCTTCGGCCCGGCGTCCGCCGGCAGCTTCAGTTCGAGCGCGGCGTTGCGCGCGGCGCGATCGAGGCGCAGCTCGATGTATTGGTAGCGCAGCGTGTCCTCGTCCCAATCGCCGCCGATGGCGTCGAGCGCGACGCCGGTCTTGGCTTCGGACGGCACCTCTTCCGCGAGCTCGGCCGCCATCTCGGCGACGGCCTCGTCCCAGCGCGAGAGCGGCGCGAGCCGGTCGACGAGGTCCCACTGAACCGCGCGCTTGCCCTTGATGCCCTCCGCGACGCTGGAGAACACGTCGTTGCGGTCGCGGCGGATCTTGCGCTTGTCGGCGATGCGCGTGAGGCCGCCCGTGCCCGGCAGGACGCCGAGCAACGGCAGCTCGGGGAACGACACCGCGCTCGAGCGGTCGTCGACGAGCAGGATCTTGTCGCACGCGAGCGCGAGCTCGTACCCGCCGCCCGATGCCGTTCCGTTGAGCGCGGCGAGGAAGCGCTTGCCCGAGTGCTTGCTCGCGTCCTCGATGTAGAGCCGCGTCTCGTTCGTGAACTTGCAGAAGTTCACTTTGAAGGCGTGCGTGCTCGCGCCGAGCATGTGGATGTTCGCGCCGGCGCAGAAGACGCGGTCGAGCCCGCCGGTCAGCACGACGCAGCGCACCTCGGGGTGCTCGAACACGACGCGCTGGATCGCGTCCGCCAGCTCGATGTCGACGCCGAGGTCGTAGGAGTTCAGCTTGAGCTCGTAGCCCTCGTTCAGGCCGTCGGGCTGCACGCTCATCTCGAGCCGCGCGAGGTCACCGTCGAACGTCAGCTTCCAATGGCGGTAGCGGTCCGGGTGGGTCTGGAACGAGACGGGGGCCGGAGCGGGGGCGAGGGTTGCGGGCATGGTCGGAGGGGGCTCGTGGCGCGTGCCGCGCGGACGGAGAGGCGAGAGGCGGAGGCGCGCGCTAGGGAATTATGTTGCCCTGTCGCTCGCGAAGGGGGCATGATAACTCCCGCTCGATGGAAGTCCAAGCCTTTCTCTCCGCCCTCGGGCGACGCCTGCGGGCGGCCCGCGAGGCCGCGGGGCGCACGGTGACGGAGGCGGCCGCGCGCGCCGGCGTCAGCCGCCGCCACTGGACCGAGACCGAGGCCGGGCGCGCGAATCCGAGCGTTCTCGTGCTCGCGCGGCAGGCCGCCGCGGTCCGCACGACGCCCGCGCACCTGCTCGACATCCCGTGGCGTTCGCACGGCGCGGAGCGTATCGCGCTCGTCGGCCTGCGCGGCGCGGGGAAGTCGACCATCGGCCGCGCGCTCGCGCTGGAGCTCGAGGTGCCCTTCGTCGAACTCGACCGGCGCGTCGAGGAGCTGGCCGGGTTGTCGCTCGGCGAGATCTTCGACCTGCACGGCCCCGACGTCTTCCGACGCTTCGAACGCGAGGCGCTCGAGCAGGTGCTCGGCGAGGGAACGCGCGTGGTCATCGCGACGGGCGGCTCGATCGTCTCGAGCGGCGCGACGTTCGAGCGTTTGCGCGAGACCTGCCACACGGTCTGGTTGCGTGCCGATCCCGAAGAGCACTTCCGGCGCGTGATCGCCCAGGGCGACCACCGTCCGATGCGCGAGAATCCGCGAGCGATGGAGGAGCTGCGCGCGATCTTGACCGAGCGTGAGCCGCTCTACGCGCAGTGTGACGAAGAGGTCGACACGACGGGGCAGAACCCGAGCGCGCTCGTGCGCGAGCTCGTGGCGATCGGCTAACTTCGCGCGCACGATCGCAAGCGTCGCGTCGATCCCGTACGTTCGCGCCGATGGGAGCGGGGCACACGGGCGCGGCGCGGACCGCCGCGCGATCGAGGGCGTGGAGGCTCGCCGTGTTGCTCACCACCGGCGCGAGCTTCGGTTGCGTCGGCGCGCCGGCCGCCGAGCTCCCCGCGCGCGACGCGAACCCGCGCTGGGGGATCGGACTCAGCGCGCTCCCGAACCTCGGTCTCGAGGCCGCGTACGAGCGCCCGCTCGGCCGACGCGGCGACGTCGACTGGGCGTCCGACGCTCACGTCGCGTACCAGTTCATCGACGACGAGACCTTCGCCGACGACGGCAACCCGGCGGCGGACGGCTGGTTGCAAGCCGGCGTCGCGCTGCGCGGGCGCATCCGCCAGAACGAGGTCCGCGACTGGACGTTCCGCTTCGGCCCCGAGTGGTTCGAGGCGCGCGGCGCGCCCAACATCGTCGACGAGCCCGGCCACTACTTCGGCGTGCGCGTCGGCGCCGGATTCGAAACGCGCATCGGCCGTTGCGTGGTCGGTCCCGAACTCTCGCTCCTCGCCGTGGGCGGCGAGGGGGAGTTCCGCATGGTCCCGCAGCTCGTGTGGGGACTGCGCTTCGGGCTCTAGCCCGGGTTCTTCATGAGCCTTCACCGAGATCGACGCAGCTGCGCGCCATCTCAACGCTTCCCTTCCTCACCGGGTTCGACGACCCGTCCAGGTCGCCTCCACGCGCTTCGGTCGCGAAGCGCTGATCTGGCGCACATCTGCGTCGATCTCGGCAAAGCCTCATGATGAACCCGGGCTAGCCCGGATCATTCATGACGCTTCTCCGAGATCGACGCAGCTGCGCGCCAGA
>JAJDEV010000147.1 GCA_029259605.1 Planctomycetota bacterium
TCTCAGGTGCCGTTGCGCGAGCGACCAGCGCGCGCGATCCCGTACGAGAAGGTCGCTGCCGCAACAGCGCGTGAGAGTCTTCGGCAGTTCCAACGGCGACAACGCCCGGTTCGGCGACTCGGGCACGTCTCCACCGTCTAACGCGCGGCGCTAACGCGCCGCGCAACACAGGCTCGTATCGCTCGCGCGTTGCGAGCCGCGCGCGTACCGCCTCACGCGCGGGGCTCCGCCCCGCTGCGCGGCATGGGCCGCTTCGCGGCGTGCCGTGCGGGCACGAGCGCAGCCAGTGGCCCGCACTCCAGCGACAAGTCCCCGAACGCCTCATCGCCCGTTCCGGAAGCCATCGCGGCTGCCGTGTAAACCCCTGTTCCGTTGCGCCCCGCGGCACGCGAGCGAAGCGAGCCTGTGCCGCAGCAGCGCGAAGCGCTGCGCGTGAATCGATAGGGAACGTCAACGAGTCCCCGTCCCTGAGAGACCCACCCGGCAAGTCCCCGAACGCCTCATCGGATGTTCCGGTAAACCGTAGCGGTTGCCGCGTCGTCGCGTAGTCCGGAACGCCCGATCGAACGCGAAGACGAACAAGCCCCCGAACGTCTCATCCCCCGTTCCGGAAGCCGTCGAGCTGCCGTGTAAACCCCTGTTGCGATGCGCCCCGCGGCACGAGAGCGAAGCGAGCCTGTGCCGCAGCAGCGCGAAGCGCTGCGCGTGAATCGATAACGAACGTCAACAAGTCCCCGTCCCCGAGAGATCCACCGGGCAGAGTCCCTGGACGTCTCATCGGCTGCTCCGAGAACCGTAGCGTCTGCCGTGTCGCCGCTTGGGCCGTTGCCCCAGATCGACTGCGATCGCCAACAAGCCCCCGAACGTCCCATCGGCCGTTCCGGAGCCGTCGCGGCTGCCGTGTAAACCCCTGTTCCGTTGCGCCCCGCGGCACGCGAGCGAAGCGAGCCTGTGCCGCAGCAGCGCGAAGCGCTGCGCGTGAATCGATAGAGAACGTCAACGAGTCCCCGTCCCCGAGAGATCCACCGGACGAGAGGAACGCGTTCAGAACTTCCAAGAGCGATTCGATCCCCGTAACCACCCCGACCGTCAGGATCGGAGAAACGCCAACAACTCCCCATCCCTCGGACCTCCACCGGACGAGAGGAACGCGTTCAGAACCTCCAAGAGCGATTCGATCCCCGGAACCACCCCGACCGTCACGATCAGAGAAACGTCACCAAGTCCTCGTCCCTGGAACTTCCAACGTACGAGAGGAACACGTTCGGAACGTCCCTCGGCGATTCGACTCCCGGAACCACCCGGACCGTCAGGATCCGAGGAACGTCGACAAGTCCCGTCCCGTCGTTGCACCTAGCCGACAACGAAACCTGACAAGCCCCCGAGCCCCTGCCCGCCTTCGGCGACGCGCCCGCTAGCAGCCCGTGGTGAAACTCACGCCACCCTCGAACGGCGCTGGATCCGCGCTGCCTGCGTTCCGCTTCCTCCGAGTATCCACCAATACGCGTCGTCAGCGCGCCTTGTCAGCACGGATCCATCACCCTCCGACGATGGCGTGAGTTTCACCACGGGCTGCTAGCGCGCGTCTTCCGCGGAGCGCGCGTTGAGTTCGAGCCGCCGTTCCATCGTCTCGATCAGGCGCTCCGCCGCGCGGCGCACGCGTGGGGACGAATCGTTGAGCAGCGGGCGGATCGCGTCGAGCGAGTCCATTCCACCCGCTTGCTGCACCGCGGTCAGGGCCTGTAGGCGCACGTCCTCGTTCGCGTCCTGAAGCATCGGGACGAGCAACGGAAGGGTCGACGCGCTCTGCAGCGAGGTGAGGTCGCGCAGCGCTTCGGAGCGCTCGAACGGGTCGTCGCTCGCGAGGTCGACCGCGCGTCGTTCCTGGTACCCGAGGCTGAGCGAGTCGTCGCCGCGATGTGCGAGCGCCGCCGCGGCGGCCACCTGCACCTCGTTGTTCCCGTCCTCGAAGAAGGCGACCAGATCGGTCGCGCTGAGGATGCCCTCGCGCATTCCGAGGTTGCGAATGGCGTTGGACAGCGTGCCCTGGTTGCGCGGCGTGTCGGGCAGTTCGGTGAGCAAGCGCCGAAGTTCGCCGGCGACGGATTCGGGGGCGAGTTCGCCCAGGACCTCGAGCGCGCGCGCGACCATCGGTCCGTCGGTCGCTGAGTGGGCCAGGATGTCGCGCGCGGTCGCGAGCCGCGTCGCGTCGTCTTGATCGCGTCGTAGCGAGGCGAGCTGGGTCGAGCGCTCGTCGTCGGGCATGCGAGGGAAGTCGTCGAGCGGGACGTCGCGTATGCGCACGCCCCCTTGCTCTTGCTCTTGGTCGGCGCGCGGGACCTCGTCGACGTTCTCCGGGGCGGCGGGGGTGACGACGCGTCCCACGGGTGCGGGCTGGCGGACGTCGGGCGTGCTCGTGAGCGCGGGTGCGCGCAGCGCGCCTTCGGCTCCGGCGGTGGAGCGCGCGCCGCTCGCATCCGATCGCAACCAGAGGAAGCCGACGACGAGCAGCACGGCGAGCGCGAGCAGGATCGCGACGAGGACGACCTGCGCTTGTCCGCCGACTCCTCGTCCGAGGCCGCGCCGCTGGGGGGCTTGCATGGTCGGAGTGTACCGCATTCGCGGTTGCGCTCCGGCGAAGCGTTCCGCGCCCCGAGCCCGCGTTGATAGAGTCGTGCGATGACGAGCGACGCGACCCGACCCACCGACGACGGCCCGCCCCGGCTGCCGATCGGCGAGCCGCTCGCGGGATGGAAAGCGCGCGACCGTCCGGATGGGCGGACGCTCGCGGGCGAACGCTTCGAACTCGTCCGGCTCGACGCGGATCGCGACGGCGCCGAATTGCATCGCCGCTCGCACGGCTCCGAGGACGTCGAGCGACTCTGGACCTACATGGTCGGCGGCCCGTACCGGGACGCCGACGAGTTGAGCGCGTGGTACCGCGCCTTCGCGGGCGCGGACGACCCGCTCTTCTACTCGGTGCGCGCGCGCGCGAACGGCGCGCTGGTCGGCGTCGTCAGCTACCTCGCCATCGAGCCCGCGCACGGCGCGCTCGAGCTCGGCCACATCTGGTACGCGCCCGCTTGGCAAGGCACGGCCGCGAACACGGAGGCGTGCTACCTCCTGCTGCGCGAAGCGTTCGACCGTCTCGGTTATCGGCGCGTCGAGTGGAAGTGCGACGCGCTCAACGCCCGCTCGCGCGCGGCGGCGTTGCGCCTCGGCTTCGCCTTCGAGGGCCTGTTTCGCAAGCACCGCATCGTGCGCGGATGCAACCGCGACACGGCGTGGTTCGCGCTGCTCGACGACGAGTGGCCGCGCGTGCGCGCCGCGATGGAGCGCTGGCTCGCGTGGGACGACGCGCGTGCGAAGCGGCCTGCGCTCGCCACGCTCGTCGCCGAACAGCGCGACTGACGCTACGAGAGGACGCGGCGCACGAGCGCGCGATTGTCGTCCGCGATCCGGTTGGAGCGCGTCGATTCGCTCGGCAGGTAGTTGAACGCGTGCGCGAGCAAGAGCGAGTGCCACGTCGGATCCGTGGATTGCAGGTCCTCGAGCACGGCCGCGGCGTACTTGGGTTCGTGGTGCTCGGCGACGCCGCGGAACAGTTCGCTGCGTACGCGCGCCTCGACGAGATGCTGCGCGTTCCGACCGTTCGCGCCGCTCATGGATTCGAACGCCGCGCTGGCGCGCCCGAGGGGCACACCCTCTCGGAGCGCCTCGAGTCCGCGCTCGGAGTCCATCGACAAGCCGACGCGCGCGACCAGGTCGCGGCGGAAGAGCGGGATCCAACTCGCCGCTTGAACGAGTGCGACGCGACGCGTCCTCGCGTGCGACGTGCGCTTCGAGATTCCATGCAGCGCGTTGGTGACCGTGACCGGATGCACCGGGAGCAGCGACGGGCGGCGCGCGAACAGGTCGGCTGCGGCGAGTCGAATGCCGTCCCAGAGCCGCGCCTCGCCCGCGCCGTTCGACCAGGCATCGGTGAGCAAGTGCGGGGCATCCTCGAGCTTCGCGTCCCGGAGGTCGAGCGCGAGCTCCCAGCTCGTTGTCGCGTCGCCATGCGCAGGCGCGGGTGCGACGCGGTCCGCCGCCAGGCTCGATCGCTCGTAGACGTCGAGGCGCGCGTCGGCCGCCGGAACGGTTCGGTTCGCGTCGCCGCCCTGCGGCTCTCCGTCGAGCAACCCGTACACGAGCGCGCGCAGCGCCGGCCGTGCGTGCGCGTCACCGATGCGCCGCAGGACGCGGTCGACGTGCAAGGCGTAGATCGGCTTGTGACCGAGGTTCGAGTAGTCGCGCAGCGCGAAGGGCCACAGGATTTCGAAGAGCGCGTCGTGCGTCAGCGCTCCGTGCGCGACGAGCACGGCGCGGTCGGCGCGCTCCGCGTCACCGGCGCGCAAGGCGTCGGCGAGCTCGCGCGCTGCCGCCTCGGGCGCGACGTGGCTCGGTAGCGCGGTCGGTTCGGGCCCGAGCACCCAATCGCCCTCGTCGACGTCGCGCCGCTGGCTGTGCTTGAAGTCGTCCGCGTGCCAAAGCACGCCGAGGAGCGCGTCCTCGGGCGCGCCCGCTTCCGCGAGCTGAAACACGGACTCCGACACGAGCACCGCGTGCAGCTTGAAGCCGACGGGGCGCGGACGCACTTCGCGCGTCGCGGCGAGGAACACGGCCGCCTCGAGCGTGCGCCAGGTCAGGCCGTTCGCGAGCTCGGGCTCGAGCATCGCGAAGAGGCGCTCGCGGGGAGTGTCGATCAGCCGCTGCACCAGGTCGTCGAGCGCACCCCGGTGTGTGCGACGGCGTGGGAGCAGCGACCACGCGGCGACGCCTCCGCAGGCGTGGAGCAGGCTGCGTCGATCGGGGCTGAGCGCAGGGCGGTCGGCGGGATGCGGCTTCATTCCCCATGGAACGGAGGGCCGTTACACGGGCCGGCGGGGGAGTCGCGGGGTGTGGTGTGCGATGCTGTGGCTCGATGGAACCCGACACGAACGAGAGCGCTGCGCGAGCGCTCGCCTATCACGTGCGCACGAAGCACCACCTGCACCGCTACGCGCGGAGTCCGGGGTACATGGACTGGGCGACGCAGCCGGATCCGTTCCGCACGTACGCGGGGGCGCCCCGGATCGAGCTCCCGCTCGCGGCCGACGACCTCTCGGTCCGTTACGACGAATTGCACGCCGTCGGCGGGGGACGGGTCGAGCCGAGCACGCTCGATCTGCGCGCGCTCGGTTCCTTCTTCGAGTGCGCGCTCGGCCTCACCGCGTGGAAGGAACACGCCGGCAGTCGTTGGGCGCTGCGCGCCGACCCGTCGAGCGGCAACCTGCACCCGACCGAGGGCTACGTCGTTCTTCCGGCGAGCGACGACTTCGCGGCCGGTGTGTACCACTACGTGAGTCGCGACCACGTGCTCGAGCGGCGCGCGGCGCTCGACGCCGACGCGGCGCGCGAACTGTCGGCGTGCTTGCCCGTCGGCGGGTTCCTGTTCGGGTTGTCCTCGATCCACTGGCGCGAGGCGTGGAAGTACGGGGAGCGCGCGTTTCGCTATTGCCAGCACGACGCCGGGCACGTCATCGCGGCCGTGCGCTATGCGGCTGCCGTGCACGGTTGGGCGGCGCGCTTGCTCGACGAGCTCGGCGACGCGGAGGTCGCGCGGACGCTCGGCTTGGATCGCGACGACGACTTCGCGGCCGTCGACGCCGCCGACCGCGAGCATCCGGACGGGCTCCTGGTCGTCGCGCCGCACGGCGCGGAGCTCGCGGTCGACACGCGTTCGGCCGCGTGGCTCGACGACGCGACGTGGCTCGGCGAAGCGAATCCGCTGAGCGTCGGCCACGCGCGTTGGGACGTGATCGAGGATGTGTCCACGGCAACGGCGAAGCCCGCGACGTCTCCCGCGTTGTCGGTGCCGGACGAGTTGCCCCCGCTGCGCCCCGTTTCGTCCGCGCTCGCCGCGACGATCATCCGCGGACGGAGGAGCGCGGTCGCTATGGACGGTCGCACTTCGATCTCGGCCGCCGCGTTCTACCGCATGCTCGACGCCGTCCTGCCGCGCGCCGGCATTCCGCCGTTCGACGCCCTGCCGTGGGCGCCGCGCATCCACCTCGGCATCTGCGTGCATCGCGTCGATGGACTCGCGCCGGGGCTGTATCTGCTCGAGCGCGGGAACGACGTGCACGATGCGTTGGAAGGCATGCTCGGCGCCGCCGCGCTCTGGACGCGCCCGCCGTCGTGCGCCGATCACATGCAGCTCCATTGCATCGGCGAGGGCGACTTCCGCTCGGCCGTGAAGACCGTGAGCTGTCACCAGGACATCGCCGCGGACGGGGCGTTCAGTCTCGGGATGATCGCCGACTTCCGCGCGCCGATCGAAGCCGGCGCGTTCGCGTACCGGCGGCTCTTCTGGGAGAGCGGCGTCGTCGGCCAAGCGCTCTACCTCGAAGCGGAGGCCGCGGGTGTGCGCGCGACAGGAATCGGCTGCTACTTCGACGACGCGTTCCACGAGCTGATCGGGCTCGAAGGCGATCGCTTCCAGAGCCTCTATCACTTCACGGTCGGCGGTCCGGTCGACGACGCGCGCCTGGTCACGCATCCGCCGTACGAACACCTCGAGGGGCGCCGCGACGGATAGTCAGTCGCTGCCGCCTGCGTCGCTCGGTGCCGCGTCGGTCGCGAGGACGTCGAGCGGGATCGAGCGCAGCACGATCTCGGTCGGCTGCTTGCCCTTCCACTGGCCGCGGAGGTTGTTGAGGACGAGCATCGACTCGTCGGGCATGACCGCGATCCCGTTCGGAGCGTTGAGTGTCGCCGTGCGCAGCGGGCCGTCGGCCAGGCCCGTCTCGCCGCTGCCCGCGAACCACTCGGCTTCGCCGTCGAGCGTGAGGCGGTAGACCTTGTTGTCGGCGATCTTCGTGACGAAGAACGCGCCCTGCGCCCAGACGATGTGCGAGTTGCCCGTGCCGGGCAGCGTCGCGAAGAGCTCGAGCTCGCCCCCCGGTGTCACACGCAGCACCTTCGCGTCCGAGTAGTTGACGACGTAGAGCGCGCCGTCCGGCCCGACGGAGATGCCGTTCGGGCAGTTGAACTCGGGCGATGCGACGAGCACGGACGTCTCGCCGGTGGCGGCGATGCGCGTGATCGAGTTGCCCTCGCAGTTGCAGACGTACGCGTCGTCGTCTGCGGACACGGCGATGCCGACCGGGCCGTTCAGGTCGGTCTCGGCGTACACGCTCTGCGTCCCGTCCTGCTCGACGCGCAACACGCGGTTGCCGACGAACTCGGCTTGCAGCAACGCATCGCCGAGGAACGCGTTGCCCGACGAGCCGTTGATGCCGGACGCGAGCACGGTCGCGTCACCGCTCACGTCGACGCGCCAAACGTCCGCGCCGAAGTTCGCGACGTAGATCCGTCCCTCCGCATCGATGGCGACGCCGCCGAGGCGTCCCGCGGAAGGAATCGGCGCGTTCGTCGCGAGGGTCTCGACCGAGACGCGACCGGGACCGACCAGAGCGGTGGTGAACAGAAGGACGGCGGCGATCCTGAGGGGCGGCCGTTCGGGACGTCTGGCGTGGATGTGCATGAATCCTCCGCGCGAGTCGTCGTGCGGGGCAACGCATTGTGACGCTCGCGCGGCGATTTCATGGCATGGGCCCGAGTGCGCGCGTCGGCTTTGGGCGTCAGGATAGGTGCGAAAACCGGATTCGCGTTCCAACCCAGCGGGCCCGCACGGCGTCAAGCCCGCCGATGCGCCGGACACCGTCCCTCTCGACTCACGCCAGGCCGCTGCCCTTGAACTCACGAGAACGAGCACCCGCCGTGGACCTCGACGTCGTCGCGCGCGCGGCGAGCGGCGACCGCGCGGCGTTCGAAGCGCTCTACCGCGCCACCGTCGCGCGGATCCACACCCTCGCGCGGCGCCTCGTCGGACCGGACGAAGCGGACGAGGCGACGCAGGAGGTCTACGTGCGCGCGTGGGAACGGCTGTCGAGCTTCGCGGGGCGCGGTGCCTTCGAGGCGTGGCTCGGACGGCTGGGACGCAACCTGATGTTGGACCGCATCGCGGCCGGCCGTCGGCGCGCCGAACGCTTCGGAATCGGCGATCCGGACCGCGTCGCCGCACCGTCGACGGACGAGAAGTTGGAGCTCGACGACGCGATCGGCGCGCTGCCGATCGGCGCGCGGGCCGTCTTCGTGTTGCACGACGTCGAGGGACGGCGCCACGCGGAGATCGCCGAACAGCTCGGCATTCACGAGGGAACGTCGAAGTCCCAACTGCACCGTGCGCGCCGGCTGTTGCGCGAGATGCTCAGCACGCCCGCTGCGTCCGCGATGGAGAACGAACGATGAAGGAACGATCCGAGAACGACCCGTGGTTCGAGCGGCTGTCCGAACACTTGGACGGCGAGCTCGATTCGCGCGAGAGCGCGCTGCTCACCGCGCACCTCGAACAGTGCGACGCGTGTCGCGCCGAGCTCGTCGCGCTGCGCACGCTCGTCACCGCGGCCAGTGCGCTGCCGGACTGGGCACCCGCGCGGGACCTGTGGCCCGCTGTCGAGGCGTGCCTCACGTCCGGATCGCGGCGCGCGCCGAGGTCGCGCGTCGGCCCGCTGGTAGCGTTGGCCGCGGCCGCGCTGCTCGTCGCGTTCCTCGTCGATCGCTTCGTCGGCGGATCGGTCGCGCCGCCCGCGACCGAGCGCTTCGTTCTGCTCCTGCACGAGCCCGCGGAACTGTTGGCGAGCGCCGACGCGAGCGAGATCGAAGCGGTCGTCGAGCGCTATCGCGAGTGGGGGCGAGCCTGGGGCGCGAAGGGCAACGTCGAGGGCGGCGAGAAGCTCGCGGACGGCGAGGGGTTCGTCGTCCGTCCGGGGGACGGGCCCGAGGCGCTCGACACCCGAGGCGGGATCGGGGGCTTCTTCCTGATTCGTGCCGACGACTACGAACAGGCGCTCGTCATCGCGCGATCTCATCCGCACCTGGACCTCGGCGGTTGGATCGAGGTTCGTCGCATCGAGGAAACCTGATCATGAAGCAACACAACAACGCTCTCACTCTCTTCGTCCTGGTCTGCGCCGTCTCCACGGCCGGCTGCCGCTCGACCGACACGCGCGACCTGCGCGTCGACGACGAGTCGAAAGTCGTCGCGGGATCCGACGCTCCCGATCCGGTGGCGTCCAAGGCGACGTTCGATCGACTCGTGTCCATGGCCGGCAACTGGCGCGGGCGCAGCACCAAGGGCTGGGAGGACACGGTCACGATCGAGGTCATCGCCGCCGGAACCGTCGTCGTCATGCGCTCGTTCGATGCGCATCCCGGAGAGACGATGCTCACGCTCATCCACATGGACGGCGAGCGGCTCATGCTGTCGCACTACTGCGTCGCGAAGAATCAACCGCGCCTCATCGCGCGTTCGTTCGAGGACGAGGGGCGAACGGTCGGACTCGAGTTCCTCGACGGGACGAACATGGCGTCGCGCGACGTCGGGCACATGGACGGCCTCGTTTGGAAGTTCATCGACGACACGGCGTTCACGTCGACGTGGAGCTGGTATCAGGCGGGAAACGTCAGCTTCATGGAGGAAATCGAGTACGTGCGCGAGGAGGAGTGAGGGCGGACGCGCCCGCCACCGACGCGTCTGTGGGTGGGAGAGGGGTCCCGGGGCAAGCGCTGTGGTCTTTTTCAACGCCGTTATGGCGGATTGGACTTTGTGGCACAAAGGACGAGATTCGCAAGCGGGCGAGCTGTACTCTGTTTGCTTGCCCAACCCCCTGGGCGCTCTCCAACCAACCCCTCACTCTCCTTTTCTATGCCTGTTCAGAACAACCTCGACGCTCGTCTCCAGGCTCGGATCGAGTCGTTTGTCGAAGAGATCTCCTCGATCGTTCGCGATTCGGCCATGGATGCCGTCCGCCAAGCCCTCGAGACCGGCGGCTCCTCACGAACGCCCTCGCGCGGCCCGGGACGCCCGGCTGGCTCGGGCGCGGGCGGAGCACGCCGTAAGATCGTCAAGAAGACGCGCGGATCGCGTCGCGTGCGCCGCACGGCGGCGGACCTCGAGAAGCTCGGCGCCCAGGTCCTCACACACGTGAAGTCGAACCCGGGGCACCGGCTCGAGGAGATCGGCTCGGCGCTCGACGTCCCGACGTCGGAGCTCAAGCGTCCGGTCTTCCTCCTGCTCGAGGCCAAGGAATTGCGCACGACCGGCCAACGCCGCGGCACGAAGTACTTCGCCGGCGCGGGTGGCAAGAAGGCCACCAAGAAGAAGCGCAGCTAGCCCGGTTCGGTCGCGAAGCGCTGATCTGACGCGCATCCGCGACGATCTCGGCAAAGCCTCATGAAGAACCCGGGCTAGCGGAGCGCGTCTCGTCCGACACGGGAGCGAGGAGCGGCGATCGCGCCGTTCCTCGCTCTCTTCCGTTTCGGCCGGAGGAAGGCGCGCTCGATGGCCCCCAATGCGAGCCGGGCGCGCATACTGTCCGCCAACGCGCGCAACGGACGCCGTCGACACGCGTCGCGAACGCGTCTCTCGATTGTCGCCGCCACCCCCTCCCGATCGTCCCGATGTCGAAGCAAGGTCCTTTTCTCGGTCTCGTCGTCCTTTCGTCCGTCTTCGCCGTCCCGGCTGCGGGGCTTGCCTCGAGCGCCTCCGACACGGAGACGGCGCCCGTCGCCCGGATCACGGGAATGCGCGTGACCGACCTCGCGGGCAGCGTGCACCGCCTCGGCATCGAGGACGAGGTCGTTCCCGTCGCGCTCGTGTTCCTCGACACCGAGTGTCCGATCGCGAACAAGTACGCGCCGCGTCTGAACGAGATCGCGCGAGCCGCGACGCAGAACGGCACGCAGTTCTTCGGCGTCGTTTCGGATCCATCGACGAGCGCCACGGCGGCGCGTGAACATCGCGCGAAGTACGCGCTCGAGTTCCCGGTGCTGTTCGACGCGTCGGGCGAGCTCGCTGCGCGCCTCGTGCCGACCACGGTTCCGGAGGCGTTCGTCGTCGACACGAAGGACCGCGTCGCGTATCGGGGTCGCATCGACGACCGGTTCGTCGCGCTCGGCAAGCAGCGCGCGAGCATCACGTCACACGACTTCGCGGACGCCATCGCGGCGGTCGCGTCCGGCGCGGCTCCGCAGGACGCGCGCACCGAACCCGTCGGGTGCATGTTCGAGGCCTGGGACGGCGCTTCGATCGAGGAGTCGGTCACGTATCACCGCGACGTCGCGCCGCTGCTCGCCGCGAACTGCGTCGAGTGTCACCGCGCCGGCGACGTCGGCCCGTTCGCGCTCGACACGTACGACGACGTCCGCCGCCGCGCCAAGATGATCGCGCACGTGACGCGCACCCGGACGATGCCGCCGTGGTTCGCCGCCGACGGATACGGTCACTTTCGCGACGAGCGCACGCTGAGCCGCAGCCAGATCGACGTGCTCGAGGCATGGGCTGCGGCGGGTGCTCCGGAGGGCGACGCGGCGAACGTCACGCCGCCGCCGACGTTTCCCGCGCAGCGTTGGCGCCTCGGTGAGCCCGACCTCGTGGTCGAGATGCCGGTCGACTACGAAGTGCCGGCCGCGGGCGAGGACATCTACCGCTACTTCGTGATTCCGAACGAGTTCGTCGACGACCAAGCCGTCGTCGCGATCGACTTCCGTCCCGGCGACCCGTCGGTGGTCCATCACTGCATCGCGTACATGGACTGGACCGGAGAGGCGCGCAGGTCGGACGACGCGACGCCCGCTCCGGGCTTCTCGGTCTTCGGCACCCAGGCGGACGCGCCCGATTCGAAGTTCGACGCGAGCGGACTCGACACCACGTCGCAGATCGCGGGCTGGGCGCCAGGTACGCAGCCGTACGTCCTGCCGGGCGGTGTGGCGCAGCGCCTGAAGGGCGGCGGGGACTTCGTCCTCGAGATCCACTACCACCTCTCCGGAACAGCCACGACGGACCGCAGCGCGCTCGCGCTCTACTTCGCCGACGGTCCGGTCGAGCGCTACACCGAGAGCCTCGTCATCGGCACGCAGAACATCGACATCGCCCCCGGTGATCCCGAGTACCTGCGCCACGTCTGGATGGACGTCCCGTCCGACATGAACGTCATCGACGTGTCTCCGCACATGCACAACCTCGGTCGGTCGGTCGAGGTGCTCGCGACGCTGCCCGACGGACGGGAAGAGCCGCTCATCCGCATCGACGACTGGGACTTCCGCTGGCAGGGTGCGTACACGTATCGCACGCCCGTGCGGCTGCCCGCGGGATCGCGCATCGACGCGTTCTTCGTGTTCGACAACTCGTCGGAGAACGTGTTCAACCCGAGCGACCCGCCGATTCGCGTGCGCGAAGGGTGGCGCACGTTCGACGAGATGTGCCTCTTCTACTTCACGGTCGTTCCGGACGAACCGGAGCAAGCCGGTGGTATCTACCGCGCGATGTTCGAGTCGTTCCAGCGCTCGGGAGCACCCGACTAGCGCGGACTCAGTCGGCGGTCGGATCCGCCGCCGGGTTCTCCGGTCCCTCGGACGCGCGGAAGTTCGGCGCGAGCAGGTAGAGGAGCACGGCGGCGGCGATCAGTGCGAGGATCACGCGCACGATGCGGCTTCCCGGCGCTTGCGTGGGGGAGTTCATTTCGGGCTCCCCGATCGAGCGGCCGACCGACTGCTGCGCGGTGCTCGGGCTTTTGCGCACTGCGGCGTATGTCGGGATGCGCCGGTCCGGTCGATGATCTTGGTGAGGAAGTCAGCCATGTCGACGGATCATCAAAGCCACGCGGATCAGGAGTTGAAGCGCGTCGAGCTCGGCGAGGAGCATAGCGCGATCCGCACGGTGATGCATTGGATCGAGAGGGAGCTCGCGCGCCAGCTGGAGAGCTCCGACGGCATTACGGCCGACGGTCCGTTGCTCGGTCCGCTGCGGTCCTTCCACGAGCAGCTCGCGGCGCACTTCGAGTTCGAAGAGACGAGCGGGCTGCTGCCGCTCGCGATCACGATGTTGGGCAACACCGATCCGTCGCTGAAGGAATGGGAGTCGCAGCATCGCGAGCTACTCCTGCGACTCCGCGGATCGATCCACGTGTTGGAGCAGGCGGCGAAGACGCACGCGCCGCTCGCCCGATCGTTCGCGTCCGACCTGCGCGAGTTCTTCGACGACCTGCGCCGCCACGACGCGGTCGAGAACCGCATCCTCGGCGCCCATCGCAGTGGGGACTTTCGTGCGGCACAGAACGCGCCGCACGCGTCGCCGGACTAGCGTGAGTCTTAACCCGGGCTAGGTCGGCTCGGACGTCGGGTCGCCGCCCAGCGTGCGCTTCTCCCACGTCTTCTTCTTGGGCACCGATGCGCGGTTCTTCTCGGCGAAGCGCTTGCCCTCGATCAGGCGGAGCAGGTCGAAGGACGACAGCACGCCGACGATGCGCTGCTCGTGCGTGACGACCAGGTGGTGGATGTGGTTCTTGCGCATGAGCCGCGCCGCGACTTCGGGCGCCGCGTAGCGGGCGACCGTTTGCACGTCGCGCACCATCACCTTGCCGACGAGCGTCTCGTCCTTGACCGAGTCCATGAGGTCGTGGGATGTGAGGATGCCGACGAGCGTTCCTTCCTTGTCCGCCACCGGTAGACAGTGGATGCCGAGTTCGGTCATCAGGTGCCGTGCGTGTCCGACGGACTGGTGCCGGGTGAGCACCGTAACGCGTTGGACCATCAGGTCGTCGATGTGCACGAGGCCGGACTCCTTCTCGGGACCGGCCGCGTGCTTGGCACCCCAGTGGCTCTTCTTCATGACGTACGCCTCTCGTCGTTGCGGCGTCGCGGGCACGCCCGTCGTCGGTGCGCTCTCTGCGCCCTACCCACGAAACTAAGCCGCTCGACGGCGGACCGCTGTACGCAGCAAGGCGTACTTGGACGCGCGATACGCCCGACGCGCCGCTACTTGCCGCCGCTACTCGCAGGCAGCAGCTGCACCTCGATGCGAGACGCGGCTTCCGGTGCGCGGTGCACGCGGTGCTGCGCGATCTGGAACGCTTCGGCCTCGGCGTGATAGATGTCGACGAAGCTCTGCGGGTTGCGGTCGATGACGGGGAACCACGAGCTTTGAATCTGCACCATGATCCGGTGCCCCTTGCGGAAGCGGTGGAACTTGTCGCGCAGATCGAAGCGCACCTGCGTCACTTCGCCGGGCACGAACGGGCGCGGCTGCTCGCTGCTCTCGCGGAACTTGCCCCGCATCACTTCGCCTCCGACGAGCATTTCGAACCCGCGCTCGCCTTCGCCGACCGGCTGGACGGACGCGGGCGAGTCGCCCGGGAACACATCGACGAGCTTCACGATCCAGTCCGCGTCGGTGCCGGTGGTCGAGACGAACAGGTTGGCGATGAGCGGGCCGGCGACGACCACGTCCTCCTCGAGCGGGGGCGTTTGGTAGACGAGGACGTCGTCCCGTTCGGAGGCGAAGCGCTGATCCTCGACCATCCAGACGTGTCCTTGGTGCGTTCCGGGCGTCGCCGAGAAGGGCACCGGATGCGCGGGATCGCTGGTGAACTCGTCGAAGGCGCCGGCGACCGCGTCACCGCTCGGACCGTCGAACGCGAGCCCGCCGTCCGCGCGCAGATACAAACTCGCGGGCCGCGCGTCGGTCGGCGGCCAGTGATCGAAGCGCCGCCATTCGTTGGCGCCGGTCTCGAAGACGAGCGCCTCGGGCAGGTCGTGCGTGCCGTCGCCCTTGAGCACTCCCTCGAAGAACGGGAACTCGATCTCCTCGCGATAGAACTGGCCGGTGGGCTGATCGAACGGGATGTCACCCAGCGACGTGCCCGCGCTGCCCGCCCAACCGCCGTGGCTCCACGGACCGACGACGAGCACGCTCTTGTTCGCCGGATCGTTGCGCTCGATCTCGTAGTAGATCGACATCGGACCGTAGAAGTCCTCGGCGTCGAACCAGCCGGCGACGTTCAGCACCGTCGGCGTGATGTCGCGCATGTGGGGGAGCAGGTTGTGGCTCTTCCAGTACGCGTCGTACGAGCCGTGCTCCATGTACTCGTTCCACGTCGGCACGCGCTCGTGGAAGTAGCGGCGGTTGACGTTGACGATCGGGCCGAGGTCGAGGAAGAAGTCGTACCCGTTCGTCGTTCCGTAGTCGAACTGCCGGTTCTCGTTCTCCGACTGACCCTCGCGGACGGCGGCATACGACGACAGCCAGCTGAACGTGTACATCAACCGGAAGGCGCCGTTGTGATGGAAGTCGTCGCCGATGAACATGTCGGACGGCGACGCTTGCGGCGACGACGCCTTCATCGCGGGATGCGCGTCGATCATCCCCATGGCGGTCTGCCATCCGGGGTACGAGATACCCCATTGGCCGACGCGTCCGTTGTGATCGGGGACGTTCTCGAGCAACCACTCGATCGTGTCGTAGGTGTCGGTCGCTTCGTCGGTCTCGTCTGGCCCGACGAGCTGCGAATAGACCGGCTTCATCACCTCGAACTCACCTTGCGAGCGGAACTTCCCGCGCACGTCCTGGTGTACGTAGATGTACTTCGACGGGTTGAACACCGCGGACGGCCCGAGCACCGGGCGACGCACCTCCTCTCCGTAGAAGCCGATGCCGTACGGCGTGCGCTTCATCAGGATCGGGAGCTGCTCGCCACCCGCGTCCAGCGGCTCGTAAATCTGCGTGAAGAGCTCGACGCCATCGCGCATCGGGATCATCACTTCGCTCTTGAGGTACTCGTCGGCGAGGACCTGCGCGCGTGCGGCGGGGGCGAGCGGGACGAGGACGCAGGCGATCGACAGCAGGCGCAGGACGAGTCGCGAAGGGGTGTACTGCATGGTTCGATCAGCGGTTCTCGGTGAGCGCGAGGATCTGCTCGGCGGGCTCGCGCACGTTGGACAGGATGCTGTCGCGCGCGATCGTGCGGAGCGCGTCGCCCGCCTCCTGCGCGACGAGCCGCGCATCGTCGGGCCAGGCCTCGAGCAGGCGAAGCAGGCCGTAGCACGCCTTGTTGCGATCGCCGTGCGAGGGACGCTCGAGCTGCCGGGCCAGCTCGCCGATCAGCTCCGCGCGCACCTCGGGCGACTCGACGCGGTCCATGTAGTGCAGCATGAAGCGCGTGGCGTTGTTGCGAACGTGGCTCGACGGGTCGCTGGCCGCGGAGTGAATGCGTGCGATCGAGTCCGCGACGTCGCCGCCCCAGTTCAGGAGCGTGGCAGCCGTGCCGCGCTTCTCGGCGTCGGCGTCGAGCAGCACGACGTCGATCAGCGCGAGGCGGTGGGGGGGCACCAGCTCGCGCAGCTCGAGCGCGAGGGCGTGCAGCTCCGCGTCGTCGAAGTCGAGGAAGCCCTCGGTGTCGAGCTCGGGCGCCGGTTTGCCGGACTCGAAGCCTTCGGAGCGCAGCTGGTCCATGCGCGCGAACACCGCGCGGACATCCTCGTCGGCGAGCGGCAGATCGCCGGTGGGTGCGGGCTTCATCTCGACGCGATGCTCGTCGCCGCGCTCGATGACCTCGATCGTCAGGAACGCGTTGTAGTCGATGTAGCGCACGGCGCCGACGCGCACGTCCGCGAACTCGAACGTCGAGCGCACGCGTTCGCCGATGTCGCTCCACGCGACGCGCTCGGTGCCGAACGGCGTGCCGAGCTCGAGCTCCACCTCGGCGAGAATCGCGTCGCGCGAAACGGAGTGGTGCCCGTTGATCTCGATGTCCTTCCAGATCCAGACGGGCGGCGCGGGCGTGCCCGTCTCATCCTGCGTCGCGGACTCCGACGCCGAACGCGCGACCTGGCACCCGCACGCGATCGAGAACGCGAGCGCGAGCGGCGGCAGCAAGGGCGAATGGAACCTCGACTCCTCGGGCTGAGCGCGTTTTCGCATGGAGGCATCTAACCGGCGCATTCCTCGCGCCGCAACGCGCGGTTCGTGACGTTCGCGCGCGGGGCGCCCCACGGCACGCTCGGTCGGGCTCCGTTGCAGAGCTCGTATCCAGGTCTTGCAGGTCGAGCAGCTTCGGGGCGTTAAGCTCTCGCGATGAACCTCGTGCTCGCCTCGTTGCTCTTCGTCGTTCTCCAGACCTCCGCACCCGACCTGCAGGCGACTCTGGATCCCGCGCTCGAACAGATCGTCGAGCGCTTCCGACTGCCGGGCCTCGCGATCGGCGTCGTGCGCGACGGCGACGTGCTCTACGCGCGCGGCTTCGGTGAGGCGTCGCGCGGCTCCGGAACGCCGATCACGACGAAGTCGATCTTCCACATGGCTTCCGTGTCGAAGCCCTTCGTCGCGACCGCCTCCATGCAGCTCGTCGAGGACGGCAAGCTCGAGCTCGACGCGCCGCTGACGCGCTACCTGCCGTACTTTCGCCTCGCCGAGGACGCGTCGCTCGAGATCACGGTGCGCCAGGTGTTGATGCACCGCTCCGGATTTCCCGACGTGGACGACTACGAGTGGGACAAGCCGCAGTTCGACGACGGCGCGGCCGAGCGCTACGTGCGCAGCCTGGCGGGCGAGCACCTGATCTTCGCGCCCGGAACGGGGGCGCAGTACAGCAACATGGCGTTCGACACGATGGGGGATGTGATCGCGAAGGCGTCCGGCATGTCGTTCGATGACTTCGTCAAGGCGCGTATCCTCGTTCCGCTCGGGATGACGTCGAGCTCGTTCATCCACTCCGAGACGCCGATCGCGCACCGGACGCAGGGACACTCGACGTTCCGGTCGCAGCGCGTCGATCAGGCGCCGTGCCCGATCTATCCGTACAACCGCCGCCATGCGCCGAGCTCGACGCTCAACTCGAGCGTCGAGGACATGTGCCGCTGGATGCTCGCGAACCTCGCGCGCGGCGAGCTCGACGGAAAGCGCATCCTCCAGGCCGAGAGCTACGGCGAGCTGTGGGGCGGGACGACGCAGGGCTTGTCGTGGGTGCTCGGTGAATTCGACGGTCGGCGTGTCGTGAGCCACTCGGGTGGCGACGAGGGCTTCAACTCCTTCTGCGTGCTGCTGCCGGACGACGGCATCGGCGTGAGCGTGATGGTGAACTCGGACGCGTCGCCGGTGCGTGACGTTGGGCACCTCGCGCTGCGTGCGGTGCTCGGCGAACCGTTCTCGCTACCGACGCCGCCTCTCTCGGGCGAGTTCGCGGCGCTGCTCGAAAGCGAGGGGATGGAGGCGGCGATCGAGCGCGTCTTCGAGATCACCGAGGGCGAGCCCGACGCATGGCGCCTCGGAATGGCCGAGCTCGATCAGGTCTGCGCCGCCTTGCTCGATCGCGAACGCAACGCGGAGGCCGTGGAGGTCGCCGCGATCAACGCCGACCTCTATCCCGCGAACGGCGCGGCCTTCGCGCGACTGGGCACCGCGATGCTCGCCGCGGGCGACACGGACGGCGCGCGCGAGAACTTCGAGCACGCCCTGCGCCTCGCGCCGAACGACGGAGCCGCGCGCGACGGACTCCGCTCGCTGCGCTAAACGAGCCGCGTCGGGATCTGCTTCTCGTTGAGCAACGTGCGGTGCACGGGGCACTTGTTGGCGATCTCGAGCAAGCGCGCGCGCTGTTCGTCGTCGAGCGCGTCGCCCGCGACGTGAATGTCGCGCTCGAGCCGATCGACGTAACCCGTCTCGCTCTCGCACTCCTTGCAGTCCTCGGCGTGGATGCGCGAATGGCGCAGCGTTACCGAGACGCCCTCGAGCGGCCACTTCTTCCGATCGGCGTACATGCGCAGCGTCATGCTCGTGCACGCGCCGAGCCCCGCGAGCAGATAGTCGTAGGGCGAGGGCCCTGCGTCCTTGCCGCCGACGGACGTCGGCTCGTCCGCGACGAGTTCGTGGCGCCCCGCGCGAACGCGATTCGTGAACGGACGCTCGACCTCGGATACGAGCACCTCGCCGTGCGCCAGCGTCGGACCCGCGTCCGCGCCGCTCGCGGCCGTCACGGGACGCTCCTCGATGTAGCGGGACACCCACGCGGCGAGCACCTCGGCGACATAGCGTGCGTCGCGCGGGTCGGTCAGCAAGTGGTCGGCGTTCTCGAGCGTGACGAAGCTGCGCGCACCGCGCGCGGCCTCGTAGATGCGCCGCGCGTGGTCGATGCCGATGACCTCGTCCGTCGGCGAATGGAACACGAGCAACGCCTTGCGCAGCGCGCCGAGCTCCTCGCCCAGGTTCTGCGCGTCGAGGTCCTCGAGGAACTGCTTCTGGATCCGGAACTCGCGCCCGGCGATGCCGACGGTCGCGACGCCGCTCGCTTCGATCTCGTCGACGTTCCCGCTGACGAGGTGGCGCACGTGATCGGGCTCGCTCGGCGCCGCGATCGTGCACACGGCGCGCACCTCGTCGATGCGGCGCGCCGCTGCGAGCACCGCCGCTCCGCCCAGGCTGTGACCGATGAGCAGCGACGGCGCTTCGAAGTTGTCGCGCAGGTGCGCGGCCGCCGCAACCAGGTCGGCGACGTTCGACGAGAAGTTCGTGTTCGCGAAGTCGCCCTCGCTGCTGCCCAGCCCGGTGAAGTCGAAGCGCAGGACGGCGAGGCCTTCCTCGGCGAGCCGGCGGCTGATGCGCCCGGCGGCGGGAATGTCCTTCGAGCAGGTGAAGCAATGCGCGAACACCGCCCATCCCGTGGGCGTGCCGCTGGGCAGGTCGAGGCGCGCGGCGAGCTGTTCGCCGCGGCCGTTCTCGAACACGAGCTTCTGGTTCTCGGTCATCGTGTCTCCTTCGGAGTCGAGTCGGACGGCGTCGCGTTCGGCGCCAGTTGAAAGCAAGCCGCCTCCGTGTCGTTGCGGACGAGCAGGTAGGGCGGCGCGAGCGCGGGGCAGTTCCAGGACTTGCCGTCGAGGGCGTGGAAGCGGGCGACCTCGCGGAACTCGAGCGGATCCGTGGCGACGAGCGCGACGTCGCCCGCTTCGGTGAGGACGAGCAGGTGCCCGGCGACGAGGATCAGCTGGCCGTGGCCGTAGCGCGGTCCCTTCCAATTGCGTCGCCCCGACTCGACGTCGACGCTCGCGAGGATGCCGTCGTCCATCCCGAACAGCGCGCCGTTCGCGACCACGAAGCACGCGAACTTGGCCTTCAGGCTGCGGCTCCTCCAGAGCTGCTCGACCGACCATGCGCCTTTGCCGTCGCGCCGGATGCGATGCAGCTCGGCGCCCATCCCGTAGCCGCCCGACGTCACGAGCCGGTCCGCGCCGATGACGACCGGCTGCGCGACGCTCGGTTGTTCGTCGGGCCACGGGAACGACCAGAGGAGCGCACCGTCCATCGGAGCGCGTCCGGTCACTCGACCCCAGTGGAACGTGACGATCTGCTCCGCGCCGTCGAGCACCGAGAACTGCGGCGAGCTGAAGCTGTGCACCTCGTCGCCCGCGGTCCAAGCAACCGATCCGGTCTCGGCGTCGTAGGCGACGAGCGCACGTCCGTCCGTGCCGCCGGCGTTCACGACGACGCGGTCGCCGAGGACGAGGGGCGAAGCGCTCCAACCCCACTCGAGGAGCCGGCCCCCGTTCTCCGCGATCAGGTCGCGCCGCCAAAGCTCGGCGCCCGTCGCGCGATCGAGGCAGGACAGGATGCCCGTTGCGCCGATCGCGAACACGCGCGTCTCGGTCACGGTCGGCGTCGCGCGCGGACCGTCGCCCGCGAGCACGCTCTCGAAGCGCGCCGGTGTGCGGTGCCGCCAGCGCTCGCTGCCGTCGCGCACGTCGTAGCAGACCGTCGCTTCGTGCGCGCCGTCCTGCTCCGACGTGATCGCGTCGAAGCCGCGCACCGCGAAACCCGACCAACCGGCGCCGACGGGACGGCGCCACAGGAGGCGCGGCGGATGGGCTTCCCAGTCGGTGGCGAGGTCGACGTGCTCCATGCGGGCGTCGCCGGTCGGGCCGAGGAACTGCGGCCAGTCGTGGGTCGGGAGGGGGAGCGACGCGAGCGCGTCGTCCGCGCCGCGCTCTTCCGGGACCGTGCGCTCGAACCAGCGCCACCCGACGATCGGAACGAGGTCGCCGTCGACACCCTTGATCTCGAACAGCAGCACGGCGAGCGCGGGGACGATGAGCGCGGCCAAGCCGATCGCGCGCCGCGTTCCGGGCGCGAAGGACGAGGGCAGCTGCGACCAGACGAACACCGCGACTCCGCCGAAGAGGAGCACCGCGCCGCTCGTGACGACCCGCGACTGGAACGGCGCGTCGCGCACGGCCCAGTTCCACACCAGCACGCCGGCAGCGAGCACGGCGAGCGCGATGGGGATGCGCAGTCGGGAGAGCGGGGAGGTCGCGGTCACGCGCCGCACATCCTACGCGCTAGCGCGCCGCTGCCCGTTCGCGATGTGCGTCAGTTTCCAGCGCTCGAGCCGCGCCCCGAGGCGATACACGCTCCACGCGCCGAGCGCGAAAACGGCTGCGACCGAGAGGATCGCCGCGCGCCCGACCCAACCGGCATCCGTGTTCGGCCAGACGCCGCCGAGGAAGAAGGGCGAGCCGAGCACGAGAATCAGCGCGGTCCAGAACAGGCGCGCGCGAAAGTAGGGCTTGTGGCGCGTCAGCTTCGACGCCGTCTCCCACAGCACCGCGCCGACCGCGATGAAGGCTCCGATCGCGAAGCCCTGGCCCATGCCGAACTGCATGTTCATCCGCGTCAGCATCCACGCGAAGAACGCGGCGAGGCCGAGGACGATGAAGACCTTCGCGAACCACTCGAGCTCGACGAGGTTCGGCTCGCGCGTCCAGTACCGACCGTGGTCCGCGGCGACGCTCACGAAGTGGCAGTGAGGGCACACGGTGCAAGCGTCGTGGTTGCGCTCGAGCGGGGCGTAGCACTTCAGACAGTAGGGATGCTGAATCCTCGCCGCCGCAAAGGGGCTCGTCGGTTGGCCGCTCATCGGAGGATCCAGCATAGCAGCATCGCATTGCCCCTTCAGGTCGGTCATCGGTTCTTTCGCCGGGCGCGCTCCGCATCGCGCTCGCGGCGTATCCACGGGTCGGGGAAGCCCGCGGTGAACACGCGCACGGCGACGGACGCTAGAGTGGCGCGCGCCGAGCGAGGGGTGGTCTGTCCTCGCCCGCTCGGACGAACCGCGGGGACCCCTGTCGATCGCGTTCACCCGAAGCGGTGGCGAACGTCAGAGCTGTGCGAGGACGCGCGACGGTTTCGTCGGCAAGGCGCAACGGCGCGCTGCACGACTCACCCCCAGAACCCGATGCACTTCAACCTCTCCATCGCCGCCGGCCTCGCGACGCTCGCCCTCTCGCTGACCTTCGCGAACGACGAGGCGCGACCCGGCGCCGACTCGATCGGCGACCCGTACTACCCGAAGCTCGGCGCCGGCGGCTACGACACCGAGCGCTACGACCTGGCCCTGACCGTCGACATGGAGACCGGCTCGATCGACGCGGTGGCGACGATCACGGCGCGCGCGCTCCACGGTCTCTCCTCCTTCAACCTCGACCTCTACGGACTCGAGGTCGCGGGCATCGAGGTCAACGGCAAGGCGGCCAAGTTCACGCGCGACGGGCGCGAGCTCGACGTCGTGCCGAAGAAGCCGATTCGCGAGGGCAAGGAGTTCGACGTGCGCGTCGCGTACTCGGGCGTGCCGACGCCCGCGCCGGATCCTTCGGTGGGCGGCACCGGCGTGGGTTGGATGCGCAAGGACTCGGGCATCTTCGTCTCGAGCGAGTGTATCGGCGCCGCGTCGTGGTTCCCGTGCAACGACCACCCGCGCGACCCGGCGCTCTTCCGCTTCACGGTCACCGTCGCGAAGCCGTATGTCGTCGCGGCGAACGGCCTCTTGGTCGACGAGCAGGACCACGGCGACACGCGCACGTTCGTGTGGGAACCGAAGGCGCCGATGGCGCCGTACTTGGCGACGCTCGGCATCGCGGACTTCGACGTCGTGGTCGAGGAGGGGCCCGGCGGGATACCGCTGCGCACGTACTTCGCGAAGACGCTCGACGCGCGCGAGCGGGCGGGGTTCGCGCTCCAAACCGAGATCGTCGAGTTCCTCGAACTCTGCTTCGGGCCCTACCCGTTCGCATCCGTCGGCGCGATCGTCGCGGACGAGGACCTCGGCGGCGCGCTCGAGACGCAGACGATTCCGGTGTACGGCCGCGGCACCTACGACGACGGGACGATCGCGCACGAGCTCGCGCACATGTGGTTCGGCGACGCGATTTCGGCGAACAACTGGAAGGACATGTGGCTCAACGAGGGCTTCGCGAGCTACGGCTCGTTCCTCTGGGTCGAGTACGCCCACGGCGAGGAAGCGGCGGACCGGGACATGCGCCAGCGTTACAGGATGCTGCGGCGCGCGAAGGTCGGACCGCCGCCGGACCCGGGCGTCGCGCAGGTGTTCTCGGCGCGCGTGTACGAGCGCGGGTGTTGGGTGCTGCACATGCTGCGCGACCGCGTCGGCGACGAGGCCTTCTTCGAGATCCTGCAGACGTGGGTCGAGGCCAAGTCCGGCAAGACCGCGCAGACCGACGAGTTCCTCGCGCATTGTGAGGACGTCTCGGGCGAGGACCTGGACGACTTCTTCGCAGGCGTGCTGTTCGCCGACGTGATCCCCGAGGACGCGCGCTTCGAGTAGCGCGTTCCGTCAGTCCTTCGACGCGTCGTCGGTGGCTTCCGGGCGGCGGTAGGGGAAGGACATCTGGCCGTCCTCGCCGGTCTCGCCGCCGCCGATCGTCGCGACCATCGACCCGTCCTTCTGCTTCCGATAGCGAATCATCGTCGGGAAGTCGTGCTCCGGATTCTCGAACACGACCTCGTGCGCGTCGTGGTGCGTGAGCACGAACTCGGTGCCCGGGCTGCGCGCTCCCGGATGCGCGACGTAGACGATCCCATCCGGTCGCTCTTCGATGCGCAGGAACTCGAAGGCGACCGTGCGCTCGCCGCTGATCGTGCGGTTGACGCCGAGCATCGTCCCGCCGGCGAGCGGCGTCCAATGCTCCTCGGCGATCGCGCCATCCGCGCGAGATTCCCACGCGCCGGCGAGCCACTCGATCGACTTCCACTCGCCCTCGCGAGCGGTCGGCTCGGGGGTCGGTGCGGCGTGCGAGGAGAGGAGCGCGGCGGCGGCGAGGGCGAGCGGAACGAAGCGGCGTGTGGACATCGCGGGACCTTCGGTTCGGGTGGAGAGGGGAGGGACGGTCCCGAGCGTAGTTCCCTACCGCGTGCCGTCTTGTACGAACCCGACACCGCGCCGCGCGCGCCTCAGGTAGCGCGTCCACTCGGCCGCACGCTCGAGCAGGCGCGTCGCGCTCTCTCCGGCGAAGCGCCGGAACTCGCGCGAGAAGTGCGCCTGGTCGTGATATCCGGCGGAGAGCGCGATCTCGGCCAGTGCGCGCGGACGCGCGGCGTCGACGAGCCCGAAGGCGCGGTGGAAGCGCAGCGTGCTCGCCAATTCCTTCGGCGTGAGCCCGACCCAGTGCCGGAACGCGCGCTCGAGGCGGCGCGTCCCGACGCCGAGTTCGGCGGCGAGCGCGTCGATCGACAGCCCACCGTCGACGGCCACCAGCCGTTCGGACGCGGCGGTCGCGAGCGCGAGGCTCGCGCGCGCCGCGGACGTACGCGGTGCGGTGTCGCGCAGGCGCTCGACGAGCACGCGCTCGAACGCCCCGTGGTCATCGGACGCCGCCGCGGTCGTGAGCGCGCGCGCGAAGCCGGGCGCGACGTCATCGAGCGCCGGAGTCCGCTCGGTCAGCTCGTGCTGCGGCAGATCGACGAAGCGCCCCGCGCCCGCGGAACGAAAGCGCACCCCGACGAGATCGATCGCCCCGGTGGGTTCGAGCTCGAGCGCCCCGCGGATCTGGCCGGCGACGAGGACGCGCGGCTGCACGTCACGCGTCGCGCCCGAGTGCCGCACGAACGCATCCCTGCGATTGACGATCAGCTCCGCGCACCCGTCCGGCAGCACCCGATCCCGCGCCGCTTCGGCCGCGCTCGCCGTCAGCGTCCACGTGCACTCGACGTATGCCGCCAGCGCGGGATGGGGGGATCGTTCCTCGTAACGCAAGCGCCGAGTCTATCCGCTCGAACCCGATCTGGCCGTCGACGCCGCGCGCTCATGCGCCGGGCTGGCCGAGTGTCAGCTGCGCGCGAAGGCGCGGCGGTTCGGGCGGAAGCGCTCGCCGTCGCGTTGGATGCGCAGGTGCGGATCGCGGCGGTCGCGGGCTCGCACGCGCGACTCGAAGTCGCGCACGACGGCGCTCTGGACCTCGAACGTGCTGAAGCGTCCCTGCAGGCGGATCGCACCGACGTCGCGGCCCTGGATGCCGCCGCGTCGGCAGATGTGGGCGAGCAGGCGCTTGGGGTTCGCGCCGGCGGTGAAGCCCCAGTTGATCGTGAAGCGCACGCTGTCGCCGTCGTCGCGCGAGTCCTGGAACTCGTTCGAGTGCGACGAGGAGCGCGCGGGTCTGCGATCGGCGCCGGACATGGTCCGGTAGCCGCGCTCGTTGCGCACGGAGTCGGGGCGCTGGCGTGCGGTCGGCACTTCGATCTCGAACGGCGCGGGGCCGCTCTCGGACTTGTGCATCTCGAGGACCGTCGCGAGCACGTGCTCGGCGTCGCGCCCGTCGAGCAGCGCGCGCGCTTGCTCGATGCGCTCTTCGCTGGGATCCGGCGCGTTCGCGAGGGCTTCCCAGGTCGCGCGTCGCTCGCGCTTCTTCAGGATGCGCTGCACGCTGGCCGCGTCCGGAAGGTCGGGCCACTGGACGTTGACGTTCGCGCCCGAGAGCAACCGGCGCACCTTGCGCTCCTTGTTGATCGGAACGAGCAGGATGCTCTTGCCCTTGTTGCCCGCGCGGCCGGTGCGACCGCTGCGGTGCGTGTACACCTCGGCGTCGAAGCCGGGCGTCGTGTGCACCACGGTGGCGACGTCGGGGACGTCGAGGCCGCGCGACGCGACATCGGTCGCGACGAGGATCGACGCGCTGCCCTGCTTGAACGCCGCGAGCGTGCGCGTGCGTTGCGCTTGAACCAGCTCGCCGCTGAGCGGAAGCGCGGAGAAGCCATCGCGCGTCAGCTTGTCCGCGAGCTCGGCCGTTTCCGTCCGGCGGTTCACGAAGACGAGCGTGCGCTCGTTGCCGCCGATGAGGAGCAGGTTGACGAGCGCCGCGTACCGATCGGGGTCGCGCACGCGGTAGGCGAGGTGTTCGATGTCCGCGTTCGCGACGCCGAGGCGCGTGCCTTCGATGTGCAGCGGATTCGTTTGATAGCGCGCGGCCAGGCGCAGGATGCCTTCGGGGAACGTGGCCGACACGAGGTGCGTGCGGCGCTCAGCGGGCGTTCGCTCGAGGATCGCCTCGAGGTCCTCGCGGAACCCCATGTCGAGCATTTGGTCCGCTTCGTCGAGCACGAGGTGTTGGACGCTTTCGAGCTTGAGCGCGCCACAGGTCAAGTGATCGAGGAGTCGCCCCGGCGTGCCGACGAGCACGCGCGGCTTCTTCTGCAGGCGTCCGCGCTCGTGTCCGGGGTTCGTGCCGCCGGTGACGCAGTCGAGCGTGACGGCCGACACGTCGGCGTACAGCCACGCGAGTTCCCCGCAGACCTGCGCCGCGAGTTCGCGCGTCGGTACGATCACGAGCACGACCGGACCGCGCGCCGGCTCGCCCTGCGCGGCGCCGCTCGGAAGCAGCGACGGCGCGGTCACGAGGCCCAGCGCGATCGTCTTGCCGGAGCCCGTCTGGGACGAGATCTGGAGGTCGCGGGCGGTGTCCCCGGCGTCGAGAACGGCGACCTGGACCGCGGTCAGCTCGGCGAATCCACGCCGCTCGAGGGCGGGGCGGAGCGCGTCGGGCACCCGGGAGAGGGCTCCCGCGGCGTCCGCTTCCGACTCCATTAAGGAAGAACCCGCGTCCGCGGGCTCCGCCTGGAGCGGGAGCTGGGTCTCGTCGTCGTAGCCTGGATTGAGATCGTCGTTCACGCGGAGCCTTCGGGTCGGGGCCGTCTGCCGAAAAGGGCGAACCAGGGTAGTGGGGACGGCCGTCGGGCGCAACGACCGAGCGCAGCGCGGGCGCTCGCGCTCCGCCTGGGAGCGCGGCTCCTTCGGGTGTAGGGGCGCGTTTTCCTGTCGCAGAAGAATCCCCGGCGCGCGATGAAATCCGAAAACTGGGGTGCGCGATCTCGCCATCGTCTGCATAACCGGGCCCATGCAGATTACGAAGAACGCAGTCGCTGCGATCGAATACGAACTCACGGACGACGCCGGCGAAGTCATCGACTCGTCGAAGGGCAGTGCCCCGCTCTCCTATCTCCACGGTACGGGCAACCTGATTCCGGGTCTCGAGGCGGAGCTGGAAGGCAAGGCGAGCGGAGATGCGTTCAAGGTACGCATCGCGCCCGAGGACGCCTACGGCGAGCGCCACGACGAGATGATCCAGGACGTGCCGCGCACGCAGTTCCCCGACGGTGCGCCGCTCGAGCCGGGCATGCAGTTCCAGGCCGAGGGGCCCGGCGGTGCGCACATCGTCACGGTGGTCGGCGTCGAGGGCGACAACGTCAAGCTCGACGGGAACCATCCGCTGGCCGGCGTGCCGCTCAACTTCGACGTCAAGGTCGTCGAGGTGCGCGAGGCGACGAGCGAAGAGCTGGAGCACGGCCACGTGCACGGCGCCGGCGGGCACGAGCACTAGCAGCGGAGAGCGAAGGCTCTTCACGGCTCGTGGCGTAACGCGGGGCGGATGCCGGAGTCGGCGCGCCCCGTGAATCTCCGGGTGCGCGTTCCGCCGCTGGGCACGGGATGCACCCGGCGCGCGCGTGTGACAGGCCGAGATTCGTACGCTACGGCAACGACGCGGCGCCCTCGCGTGCGGTGAAATGGAGCGATGAAACACATCTCTCTGTTCGTCGCGACCTGTGCGTTCGTCGCGTTCGTTCTCCCGCCGTCGGTCTCGTTCGCCGCGAACGAAACGGTCCGCGCGCACGTTCCGCCGAACGCAGCGGACGACGAGCGCGCGGGCGAGGACCTCTCGGCCGAACTCGAGGCGATCCGCGCCGAGTCCGGCCTTCCCGGCATGGTCGCGATGGTGCTGCAGGAAGGCGAGGTCGTCGCGTGGGGCGCCGCCGGCGTGCGCGCCGCGGGCGCCGACGGGAAGGTTTCGATCGACGATCCGTTCCACCTGGGATCGTGCACCAAGGCGGTGACGTCGACGCTCGTCGCGGTCCTCGTCGAGGACGGGTTGCTCGCGTGGGACACGAAGATCCTCGACGTCTTTCCCGAGCTGAAGGACGACGCCGATCCCGGCTACGCGGAGGCGACGATCGATCATCTGCTGCACCATCGCGCCGGCATCGCCGAGCGCACACGCGACGTCGAAGCGGTGCACGAACGCATTCTCGGGTTGCCCGGCACGCCGGCGGAGCAACGCGTCGAGGTCGTGCGCATCGCGCTCTCGCTCCCGCCGCACACCGCACCCGGCGTGCAGATGGACTACTCGAACATCGGCTACATGGTCGCGGCCGCGATGATCGAGCGACTCTCCGGGAAGACCTGGGAGGCGCTGATGGTGGAGCGCATCTTCGAGCCGCTCGAAATGACGAGCGCGGGCATCGGCTCGCCCGCGGGCGACGGCGTTCCGGTCGGGCACAACCGCGACGGCGACCGGTGGGCGCCGCTCCCCGCGGGACCGGGCGGCACCTTGCCCGACAACATGGGGCCGGCGGGGCTCATGCACTCGAACCTCAGGGACTGGAGCAAGTTCGTGTGCGCGCACATGGCCGGAGCGCGCGGCGAGGACGGGATCGTCAAGGCGCGAACGTTCCAGCACCTGCAGGACGACGATCCGCCGCACACGTACGGATGCGGATGGCTGCTGGGGAGCAGGGCGTGGAGCTGGGGCGAAGGCGCGACGCTCGCGCACAACGGCAGTGACGGGACGTGGTACTCGCTGGTTCTCGCGATGCCCGAGTGGGACGTCGTCGCACTCGTCGCCGTGAACTGCGGCGGCGCGAGCGCCGACCCCGCGGCGCGCCGCGTCGAGGCGATGCTCATGGAGGCGGCGGGCTTCTAGCAGACTGTGGCAAAAGTCATTCACCCGCAGAACGCCGTCCTCCACTCCGGGTTGGCCCCCGAAAGCCTCGCCGAATCCACCGATTCGCCTACGTTTCCGGAGACCAACCCGGAGCGGATGCCGACGCTCTGCGGGTGAAGCACTTTCGCCACAGCCTGCTAGGAGCTCGTAGCGCGATGGCCGGCGCGGCGACCGCCGCGCCGGCCGTCCGTGCGACTACTCGAAGCCGGGCAGGTCGACCTTGATCGTGCGACTCGTTCCCGTCGGACCGACGTTGTAGGTGCGCGTCTCGTCCCAACCCCCGGGTCCGTTCGTCGTGACGACGACCGCGCTGTCTCCGAAGTGGCCGCAGAGCGTGACGGAGCCGCTGCTGCCCGTGGTTCCGCAGACCATCGGGACGTCGGGGTTCGACTGGTTCCGGACGCAGACTTCGACGTCGCTCCAGTTGTCGTCGCAGCACGGATCGTCCTCGACGCACTTGATCGTCACGCAGACGTCGGGGATCGCGAGCACGTCCTTGTGCGCCTCGGCCCGCGCGGTCTTGGTCAGGAGCGCGGCGATCTGATTCTGGATCTCCTCGAGCCTCGCTTGGGCTTCGGCGACGGCGCTCGCGGCCTCGGCGTTGCCCGGGACCTTCGCGGCGGCGGCTTCGGCGGCCGCGATGTCGGCGATCGCTTGGGCGAGCAGTTGGTTGGCCGATTCGAGCTTGTTCAGCGCCTGCTGGTTCCAGCTCGTGACGGTGGACGTGAGGCTCGTCGCGCCCAGGACGTTGTCGAGCAGCGTCGACGCTTGGAGCACGTTCTGCTCCGCGTTGTTCAGGTGCGTGATCGCGGCGCTGCTCTTGGCGAGGACCGTGTTCTTCGCCTCCGCGTCGTCCGTCGTGAGGATGAGGAAGCCGAGCAGTTCCAGGAGGGTGACGAGGTCGAACGCGTACAGGTTCGGGTACGCGCGAATCGTCGAAAAGAGGTAGCGCACGGAGCGCGCCTCGCCGCGTCCGCGAGCCATGGGCGTGAGCAGCAACTCGTACTCGGGACGCTTGCGCTCGAACTCCGCGGAAAATTTGCCCGGACGCGAGGCACCGAACGCCTTGCGCATAATCTCGGGCGACTCGAGGATCCTCCGCAGATGCCTGTTGCCGAGGCGCGCGAGCAGCTTCCTTCCGCCCGCCTTGCCCTTTCGAGCGCGGTGCTCGCGCTTCAGGATCTCGTGCGCGAGCGTGTCCCAGTCCTGCACCGGCAACACCTCGTCGAGGAACGGTTCGATCGCCTCGACGAAGTCGCGCACGCACACCGCCGTTCCGGTCCCGTCGAGAGCCGGCGCGCGGACGATGCGCTCTTCGCCTCCCATCTGCTCGACGAGCTGGTACTTGGTCGTGATGGGCAGCGTCACGCCGGTGAACATGGCCCGCAGCAAGGGCGCGCGCCGCCCGAGCGGCGTCCACATGTCGTCCACGCCCGCCAGGACCGCGTCCCGTTCGGCGATCAGCGCGCTCATCTGTTCGCCGAGTTCGTGAACGCGCGTGTTCGTCGACGTGTCGAAGTCCATGCGCCGTGGTGCCGCGTGGTTCGTCGGGGCGGGAGCGCGGAGCGTCATCGCTTCGAGCGGCGCGCGATCCGAGGTGCGCGAGTCTTCTTGAATGGGCATCGTTTCTCTCCTTTCGTGTTGGTGTCGAGTTGAGGCCGGGCGAGACGGCGAAGCTCGTCCCCCTCGGCCCGTGGCAGGAGTGATGACGCTGGGAACGGAGGGCCTCCGCCACACTTCCGTGATCGCGGGAACCCGCGCGGTTCGCTGGCGGTCCTGCGCCGATGACGACGCTTCGACGGGTAGGCGGGCGGCGCTCCGCAGCGTCGCGTTCGCGCGACCGTGCTCCGCTCGGGTCGCGGGCGCGCTATGATCCGCCGATGTTCGCCTCTGGAATCGTCGCGAGCGGTCTCGCGCTGATCGCGACCGCAGCCGAACGCTTGCGCCCCGCGGGACGTGCGCGGGGTCGCGCGGTCCGTGCGACGCGCCGCGTGCGGCGCGAGCTCGCCCGCACCGAGCGCGTCGAAACGGACCGCGAACGGTCGCTCGGTCGCGCCGCGAAGAGTTGGGAGAGCGTCGCCGCGCGCAAGCGCCTCGAGCGCGTGCCGGTGACCGAGCTGCGCAACTTCGGCGCCGAGAACGTGCGCTGGAGCGTGGTCGAGGAGTCCGGCTACGGAACCGTCGCCGACCTCGTTCACGTGACGCGTGCGCAGCTCGAGGCGCTCGACGGCGTCGGACCGAAGAGCGCGGCGCGGCTCGTCGAAGCGCGCGACCGCATCGTCGCGGCGAATGCGGAGGAACCGGCGTCGCCGCCGGCGCTCGACGCGCGCGAACCGGAAGCCACCCGCGTCGTGCGCGCGGCCGGCGAGCTGCTCGCCGTACGCGACGCCGTGCGCCCGACGCTCCCGGCGCTCCGCGCGCTGCGCGACGAAACGGGCGCGGACTTGCGCGAGGTGCGCAAGAAGGCGTCGATCTTCCGCGGTTGGCTCGGCGGCAAGCGCGAGCAGCTGCGCGAAGAGGCGATCCGCGACGCGGCGCGCCTCACCGGGCGCGTCGCCGCGGCCGAGGACGAGGGTGGAGCGCTCGCGAACGCGCGCGCCGCCCGGGCCGCAGCGGGCCAAGCCGTCGCGCTCGCACAAAGCGACGACGAGCTGCACCGCCTGCACGCGACGCGCGTCACCGACTTCATCGTCGTGATCGAGCGCGCGCTGGCCGGCGGCAAGGACCGCGGGCGCGACGCGTTGCGCGGCGGACTGCCGCTCGAAGTGGCGCGTCGCGTGGAGGCGTTCGAGCTGAACACCGACGGGCTCGCCGTCACGCTGCGCGGCTACCAAGAGTTCGGCGCGAAGTACCTGCTCGTCCAGCGTCGCACGCTGCTCGGCGACGAGATGGGGCTCGGCAAGACGGTCGAAGCGCTCGCCGTGCTGAGCCACGTCGCGCACGAGGAGGGCGGCAAGCACTACGTCGTCGTCGCGCCGGCGAGCGTGCTGTCGAATTGGGCGCGCGAGACGACGCGCCACACGCGCTTGCCCGTGGTCGTACTGCACGGCGCGGAGCGCGACGCGCGACTCGCCGCGTGGGCGGCTGACGGCGGCGTCGCGGTGACGTCGTTCGGCACGCTGCGGCGCCTCGCGCTGATCGACGGCGCGTTGTCGAACATGCGCATCGACGTGCTCATCGTCGACGAGGCACACTACGCGAAGAACCCCGAGGCCGCGCGCACGCGTTCGATCATGGAGATGGCCGCGCGCAGTGACCGCGTCTGCTACATGAGCGGCACGCCGCTCGAGAATCGCATCGACGAGTTCTGCTCGCTCATCGGACAGCTGCAGCCCGAGCTGGCGAACAAGCTCGCGTCCGACGTGCCCGCGGACGACGGATTGGTCGTCGGGCGGCGCGCGTTCCTGACCGCGGTCGCGCCCGTCTACCTGCGTCGCAACCAGCGCGACGTGCTGCGCGAGCTGCCGGCACGCATCGACAAGGAGGAGTGGATCGACCTCGCGCCGCACGAGCTCGACGCCTATCGCGACGCCGTCGCGGAGCGCAAGATCATGACGATGCGCCGCGCGGCGACGCTCGGCGTTGCGCGTCGCGGCGAGCGCTCGAGCAAGCTCGCGCGCCTCGCGGAGCTGCTCGACGAGTACCGCGAGGACGGCCGCAAGGTGCTCGTCTTCTCGTTCTTCCTCGACGTCCTCGGCGCCGTCGAGGAGGCCTTCGATTGCGTCGGCGCGATCACCGGCGCCGTGCCGCCGGCCGATCGGCAGGCGCTCGTCGACGCCTTTGGCGCCGTCGACGGTCACGCGATCCTGCTCGGCCAGATCGACGCGGCCGGAACGGGGCTCAATCTGCAGGCCGCATCCGCGGTCGTCTTGCTCGAACCGCAGTGGAAACCGTCGACCGAGGAGCAGGCGATCGCGCGCGCGCACCGCATGGGGCAGACGCGCTCCGTGATCGTGCATCGGTTCTTCGCGTCCGACACGGTCGACGAGCGGATGAAGGAGGTGCTGGGCGAGAAGCAGGAACTCTTCGACGCTTTCGCGCGTGAGAGCGCCGTGCGCGACGCGAGCTCCGACGCGACCGAGACGAGCCTGACGAAGCGCGTCGTCGACGCCGAGGTGGCGCGGCTCGGGCTCGAGCGTTCGGACGCGCCGACGCCGTAGCGCCCGTCGCGCTGCTCGGATTCTGTCGCGCCCGCGTATGCGAACCCGCGCGCGCTAGACGCATTCGCCGGGCACGGTTACCGTGCCGGTCGTCCTTCGCCGCCCTGTCAGTCGCCCTCTCACGCGCCATGCTGTCGTCTCCCACGCTCCTCAATCGCCGCTCTCACGTCGCACTCCTCGCCGCCGCCCTGGCGCCCGTCTTCAGCGCCGTCCCGCACGCGCAGGAGGTCGACGCCGACGCGACCGAGAACAAGTGGGGGCACTCCTCCCACGGCGGGGCCTACGACGTCGGTCCGCGGCAGAAGCCGTGGATCATGGAGGGCATCGGGTCGACGCCGTTCCCGATCAGCTCGACGAACGACGAGGTGCAGATGTGGTTCGATCAAGCGATCGCCCAGCTGCACGGCTTCTGGTACTACGAGGCCGAGCGCTCGCTGCGCTGGTGCCTCAAGCTCGATCCCGAGTGCGCGATGGCGTACTGGGGCATGGCGCTCGCGACGCGTGAGGACGACGAACGCAGCGGCGAGTTCTTGGCCGAGGCGGTTGCGCGCAAGGACAGCGTCACGCCGCGCGAACGCGCGTTCATCGAGATGTACGAGAAGTTCCGCGCGGTGAACGAAGCCGAGGACCGCGACGAGGCCAACGAGGACGCGATGATCGCGTTCGACCAACTCCTGATGGACTACCCGGACGACGTCGAGGCCAAGTCGCTCTATTGGCTCATCGGCGGACGCGCGCTCGGACGCGCGGCGGGGCTCGCGCGCTACGGTCTCGAGGCCGTGCTCGACGACGTGCTCGACGCGAGCCCGGACCACGTCGGCGCGCACCACTACCGCGTCCACAACTGGGACGGGAAGGAAGGACGCTACGCGGTCGAGAGCTGCATGCGCCTCGGCGAGATCGCGCCGAACTGCGGGCACCTGTTGCACATGCCCGGCCACGTGCTTTCGGGCATCGGCCTTTGGCACGAGGCAGCGATCGCGATGGACCGCGCGACGCGCGTCGAGAAGGCGTACATGCACGAGCGCATGATCCTCCCGGAGAACAACTGGGACTACGTGCACAACCTCGACTACCTCTGCTACATCCAAGAGCAGCTCGGTATGGCAGACAGCGCGCTGCTCGGCGCCGAGCAACTCCTGCTCGCGCCCGCCGCGCCCGAGGAGGGTCGTCGCGCCGGCGTCGAGAAGATGCCGCTGATCCGCGCGCTGATGAAGTTCGAGCGCTGGGACGACATCCTCGCCGGCGACCGGGTGACCTGGGACATGGACATGCCGATGGAGGCGCACGTCGCGAGCTACTCGAAGTGCCGCGCGCTCATCGGCGCCGGGCGCTACGACGAAGCCGAGGATGTGCTCGTCGAGATGAAGAAGACCGCCAAGGTCGATCCCGGCGACACCGACGGCCCGGGCGGCTGGATCGCCGCGCGCGTCGCGCGCCAGGCCGAGGTGGCGGTCAAGGAGCTCGAGGCGCGCCTGCACCTTTCGCGCAACGAGAACCTCGAGGGGATCGCGCTGCTCTCCGAAGCCGCCGTGCTTCAGGAGGAGCGTTGGATGAACGACCCGCCGCACGAGCCGTACTTCCTGTTCAACGTGCTCGGCGACGCGTACCTCGAGCTCGGCGCACCGAAGCTCGCGATCGATTGCTACGAGCGCACGCTCGAGACCGTCTTCCACGACGGCTTCGCTCTGGCGGGGCTCGTCGTCGCGAACGCGCAGATCGGCGCGGACGACGCGGCGCGCGAAGCGATGGCCAAGCTGCGTGTCGTGTGGTCGGACGCCGATCGTCCGAACCGCTGGCTCGCGGCCGCCGAGGCGACGGGCATCGAGGCCGAGCCGTTCCTCGAAGCGCCGGTCGAGCAGCGCAACTACAAGTCCGAGGTGCTGGACGTCGAGGGGCCGAGCCTGTGGATCCCGACCTACGCGCCCGAGCTGACCGCGCTCGGCGCCGACGGCGAGGAGGTCGCGCTCGACGACTACCTGGGCCGGAACGTGCTGCTCGTCTTCTACCTCGGTGACGAGTGCGTGCACTGCATCGAGCAGATCTCCGCGATCGAGGAGCGCTTCGAGGAGCTGACCGGCGAGGACACGGTCGTCCTCGCGAGCAGCAAGGACGCCGTCGACGAGATCGCGGTGCAGTCCGAGTCGTTGCAGGTGACGCTGCTTTCCGATCCGGCGTTCGAGAACGCGCGCCGCTTCCAGTCGTTCGATGACTTCGAGGAGATCGAGTTGCACTCGACGTTCCTGATCGATCGCCAGGGGCGCGTCCACTGGTCGCGCATCGGTGGCGAGCCGTTCATGGACATCGACTTCCTCGTGGCCGAGCTGTCGGCCATGAACGGGCGCGGTGAGCTCATGGCTTCCTCGGAGGGCACGACCGAAGCCGCGGTCGAGGTCGAGGGCACGCGCTGATCGCGGCGCGCCGTCAAGGCTTCTTGAGCAACGCGTCGACCATCGTCGGTGCGTAGCAGTAGGTCGCGCGTCCTGCGGTGCGCGCGGCCCACTCGGCCTCGAACGCGGCGAGCTCGTCCTCGCCGAACAGGCCGAGCGTGACGAGCTTCGGCAGGTAGGAGTGGAAGAAGCTCGCGATCCAGCGCCACTCGAGCGAGCCGACCGCGCCGATGCGGCTGAGCGGCGCGAAGTGTTCGAGCGTCAGCCCGGTGGCCTGCGCGAGGCGGGGAAGCTCCCGACCGATGTCGATCGTTCCGCCCCCGGCGATCCAGCTCTGCACGCACGCCTCGACCGCGCGCTCGAAGATCGCGCTGCGCGGCATGAGGCGCATCACGCTCCAGTCGAGGTACTCCTGCAGCGCGAACACGCCGCCCGGTGCGAGCGCCCGCGCGACGCGCGCGAACCCGACCTCGGGCGCGGCCGGCCAGCTGAACAACCAGCGCGCGTAGGCGCCGCCGACGGAATCCGCATCGAGCGCCAGGGCTTCGATTGGCGCGAGCAGCGGCTCGACGTGCGCGATCCCGCGCCGTCCGCATTCGTGCGCGAGCGTCGCGAGGAAGTGCTCGCTCTGATCGACGGCGATGATCCGACCGTCCGGGCCCACGATCTGCGCGAGGTCGAGCGACGTGAAACCCGGCCCGCAGCCGAGGTCGACGACCGTGTCACCGGCGCGGAAGCCGGCGCGTTCCCAGAGCGCGAAGGCTTGCGCGATCCAGACCTTGTGCTGAAAGCGCAGCCGGTCGATCTCGGCCGCGTCCGCGCCGAGGATGTAGTCGTCGGATTCGCGCGGCGTCATGCGCCGAGCGTAGCAACTCGGGCAAGGCGTGCGCGTCCGGCACCTTTCGCGGGAATCCGGATCCAGCGCCGTTCGACGGTGGCGTGAGTTTCACCACGGGCTAGCGCGAGCTGCCGCGGATCGAGATCGAACCTTCGATCTCGAGCTCGTTGTCGGTATCGCCCTTCACGCTCAGGCTGTACTCGTACGCTTCGCCGTTCTGGAGGAGACCGGGAGGCAGGGTGATGCTGGTGCGGTGCGCCGGAAGCGTTTGCTCGAAGCTGAAGCCGGCCGCGTCGCTCTCGATCTCGAAGCGGTATTCGACGGCGCCGCGCGACGGCGTCCACTCGATGACGACGCCGTCCTTCGAGCGCGGGACCTCCGTCGGAGTCGTGACGGCGAACGGCCCGGGGAACTCGATGCGCAGGTTCGCCCAACCCTCGACCTCGGCGCCGTCCAGTGTCTTGCCCATTGCGCGGTAGGCGCCCGGCTCGAACTGCCGCAGGAGTTCGCGCAGCGAGACCGCCGCGCCCTCGTACTTCAGCTCCGACAAACCGAAGGCTGCGGACGTGGGAGAGTCGATGACGACCGTCGATCGTCCGGCCGGGTCGAACAGCTCGAGGCGCGCGAGACCGCCGTCGACGCGCGCGGACAACTCGACCTCCGCGGGAAGGTCGAGGAACGAGTGCGCGTCGAGGCGCATCAGCTGCGCGCGCGAGGTGGGCAGGTCGACCTCGACGTGCAAGCGCAGGTGTTCGAAGGTGCGCGACGGCGCCGCGCGGTGCCGGGCGAGAACGCTCTGCGCTCCGAAGGCCAAAAGGATGCTGCCGGCGACGGAAACGGCGAGGAGGAATCGGGTACGCATGACGACCTGGGGCCGAAGGGACCGGAATGCGGGTGGGAAGCGACGGAACGATCGTCGCACGTCGCGACGGCATCCGGCCGCGACTCGCCGAGGCGTAAGTTCGCCATAAGGTCGGGCTGTCGACCCGGATAAGGTCGTCGTAAGCCGCGGTCGGGGCCCGGACCGCTAGGATCTTGCCGCCATGCGCCTCCTCGTCATCGAAGACTCGCCGCGCCTCCAGGAGTCGCTGAAGACCGGCCTCACCCGATCCGGTTTCGCGGTCGACGTCGTGGGGGACGGGGATCGGGGGCTGATCTTCGCGCGGCGCGGCGTTTACGACGTCATCATCCTCGACCTCATGCTGCCGGGGATGGACGGCCTCGAAGTTTTGCAACGTCTGCGCGAGAGCGGCTCCGAGGCGCAGGTGCTGATCCTGACCGCGAAGCACTCCGTTGCGGAGCGTGTGCACGGGCTCGAGCTCGGCGCCGACGACTATCTGCCCAAGCCGTTCGCCTTCGACGAGCTCGTCGCGCGCGTGCACGCCCTCGTGCGTCGCACGTACGCGTCGAAGGGGCGGTCGATCGAGATCGGTGACCTCACGCTCGACACGGTCGGGCGACGCGTCGAGCGCGCCGGTGTGGAGATCGACTTGACGCGTCGCGAGTACCGCGTCCTCGAGTACCTCGCGCATCGTAAGGGCGAGACGGTGACCCGCATCGAGATCGAGGACCACATCTACAACGAGAATCGTCTGCCGGGAAGCAACGCCATCGAGTCGGCCATCAGCGTCATTCGCAAGAAGCTGAAACACGCGAACGGGGACGGCGGCGACCTGATCCACACGCGTCACGGCATCGGCTACTGCCTCGACGATCGCTCCGCGTGACGCTTCTTCGCGACCGACACGCGGGTGCGACGCCCGCGCCGCGCATCTCGATCCGCAAGTACCTGCTGTCGAGGTTGCTCTGCCTGATCCTGCCGATCGTGGCGATCGGTGTGACGGTGCACTGGTCGATCGAGGGTCGTCTGTTGCGGACGCTGTTCGACGAGTCCCTCGCGGACAAGACGAAGTCCCTCGCGAGCCTGATCACCGAGCATCCCGACTCGATCCGCTTCAACTTCGCGGACGAGTTCATGCCGGAATACTCGCGCGAAGAGGACCCGTACTACTTTCAGATCTGGCGTCCCGACGGGTCCGTTCTCGAGCGCTCGGTTTCGCTCCGGGGTGACGATCTACCGCGCAACTTGGGCCGGATCGACGCGCCGCGATCGTTCTCCACGACGCTCGAGTCGGGGCGCGAGATTCGTTGCGTGGGCATCCGCTTTCCGATCCGTCAGGGGGCGGAGCTCGACGCACCCGGCGCGGGCTCCGTGGGCATCGTGCTCGGTGTCGACGCGGCCGATCTCAACGCGATGCTCGCGCAGGGGCGCTTCGAAGTCGGGCTGACCGGCTTGATCTCGGCGCTCGGAATCTCGCTGGTCGTGTTCCTCGCCCTGCGCCGCGGCGCGCGGCTCCTGCAGCGCGTTTCGAGCGCGGTGGCAGACGTCGGGCCGGGCCTGATCGCTCATTCGGGCGCGGACGGCGACGTACCCGAGGAGATCCGTCCGATCGTGCGCTCGCTCGACGAGTCCATGGAGCGCATTCGGCGCTTCATCGAGCGCGAGCAACGCTTCAACGCCAACGTCGCGCACGAGCTGCGCACGCCGATCGCCGAGCTGCGCGCGGCGGCGGAGGTCGCGCTGCAATGGCCCGACTCGGATGCCGCCGAGCACCTCGCGGAGGACGCGCGCAACATCTCGGTCCAGATGGGCACGCTCATCGAGAGTCTGCTCGAGCTCGCGCGCCTCGAGGGCGAAGGCGAGCCCGTGAGCGCGCCGGCGTCGTTCGATTTGGCGGCGAGCATTCGGCTCGTCGTCGAGCGCACCACGAACGCCGCGGCGGGGGATCGCGTCGTGACGCTGAACCTGCCGGAGCGCCTCGACATCGTCTCGGTGCGATCGCTATGGGAGGTCATCGCGCGCAACCTGATCGAGAACGCGGTCGAGTACTCGCCGGCCGACGGCGAGGTCATCGTCTCGCTCGAGCGCGCGGGCGATGGAGCTCACCTGCGCATCGACAACTTCACGGCCAAGCTCGACGCCAAGCTGCTCGAGCGCTGCGGGGAACGGCTGTGGCGCAACGCGGCGGAGGATCGCTCGGAACGGCACTTCGGTCTGGGACTCTCGATCGTCGATGCGGCGTGCCAGCGCATCGACCACGAGTTCGAATGCGCGCTCGACGGACAACGCTTCATCGCGAGCGTCCGTCACGCGCGTCGCGGACGTTGACGTCGGGCGCGGGACGAATCTGCGTCGATCTCGGCAAAGCCTCATGAATCACCCGGGCTAGACGGGGTCGAGACGAGCTTCGAAGTGTGGGAGCACCGCGGGTTGCCTGGTCGGAACGGGCGCCGTAGGGATCTGAATCGTCCGTTCCCAGGGGCCGGTGTCGCTTGCGCGGCATCGGCCCCGCCTTCCGCACGCGGACTCAGTCGGCTTCGATGAGCGCGATCAAGCGCTCGACGCACTCCTCGACGAACGCGGGATCCTCGGCGTGCGTGTCGCGCGCGACGACCTCGATCGAGTCGGGCAAGCCCTGCTCGAGCGCCGCGAAGAACGCCGCGTCGGATGCGGTGTCGCGCAGCTCGCCGCCGGGCATCGCGTAGCGCCCGGTGCCGTCCTTCGGGAACATGAAGACCGCGTTCCCCGTCGTGTGCTGCAGGCGTTGCGCGATGTCGTGCGCCACGCGAACGAACTCGTCCTCGCCGAGGCGTGGGACGAACACGACCGGGCTGTGGAAGACGTAGGCGTGGTCCTTCCAGCGCTCGGGGACCTGGTTGGCTTCGACCAGGATGCCGAGGTGCTCGGCGCCGCCGGGGCACAGAACCTGCGGGATGCCGAGCTTGCCGGCGACCGTCAGCCGTTCGGGGCCGCCGGCGCGCAGCTCGCCGAAGACGTCGTCGGCGATCTCGCCCATCGCGTAGTCGAAGACCGCGCCGATGATGCCGTCCTTCATCAGCTGCTCCATCGCGCGCCCGCCCGATCCGATCGCGTGGAAGACGACGACGTCGTAGCCGCGCTCCTCGAACAGCTTGACGGCGTGCAGCGCGCCCTGCGTGAGAACGCCGAGGTTCGTCATGCCGATCAGCGGCTTGTCGCCGAGCTGTTCCTCGATCGTCAGTTCCACGCGCGCCATGCCGAGCGCCGCGCCGGCCGCGTTCGCGAGCAATGTGCGCGAGAACGGATTGAGCCCGAGGATGTCACCGACGGAGAACATCATCGTGATGTCCTTCGTGTCGACGTACGACGAGACGTCGCCCGATGCGGCCGTGGAGACGAGCACCTTCGGCACGCCGTAACGCATCGCGCGCATGACCTCCGAGCACGCCGCCGTGCCCTGGAATCCGCCCAGGCCGAGCAGCCCGTGCACTTCGCCCGCCTCGAGCTTCTGGGTCAGGAGCCGAATCGCGCCGGCGACCATCACCGGCGCGGCGGTGTCGCGGCTCGGGTGTTTCAGCAGGTCGTCGAGCGGCGTGCCGCCCGCGCGCGCGACCTCCTCACGCGTCGCGTCGGCGCGCGCCTCGGGCGTTCCGATCACGCCCATGTCGACGACGAACGCGCGGCCGCCGAGGCGTTCGAGCTGGTCGCGCAGGTAGTCGGCCTCGGCGCCCTTCGTGTCGAGCGTCGCGAGCACGGCGATCGTCTTCGTGTCACCCATGTCAGGCGTCCCCTCGGTCGGAGAAACGCAGCGCGGCGAACTCGGCGGCGGTCTCGGTGACGGCGCGCTCGATCGGCAAGCGCTCGGTCGACGAGCCGGTCCAGAATCCGTCGCACGACGTGTGGTCGAGGATGTACTGCGCGTCGCTCGGCGTCTCCATCGCCGCGCCGTGCGCGACGAGCAGCAGGTCGGGCGAGAGCGCGCGCAGCTTGGCGTTCGCGGCCTCGGTGCGCTGCGCCGTTTCGTCGATCGTCTCGCCCGAGTCGAAACCGGTCAGCCCGCCCTTGGTCGTGCCCGCGTGGAAGCAGAAGACATCCGGCTGCGCCTCACGGACGAGCTGGCAGCTGTCCTCTTCATCGAACGCGAGCCCGATCGTGACCATGCCCATCTCCTTCGCGACGCGTAGGAAGTCGACCTCGTTCTGGAAGGTGATCCCGCTCTTCTCGAGCACGCGATAGATCTGGCTGTCCTTGTCGACGTAGCTGATCGACGGACCGATGTTCGACACGGATACCACGCCCATCGCCTTCAGCTGCTCGATGACGACGACCATGTCCTTGAGCGGATCGTTCGCGTTCATGCATGCGCACACGAACGCGTCGCCGCTCATCGCGGGCATGATGTCCTGCGCGGTGTAGTCGAGCGTCTGCTGGTTCGAGTCGAGGATCGGCCACAGCATCGACATCGTGCCCATGCCGTTCGCGCGCAGTCGCGCACCGGAGAACGTGTTCACGCAGTCGACGCCGGCGCGCTCGAGCAGCTTCGCGACGAGTCCGCTGCCGGCGCTCGCGATCCAGATCGGCTTCCGGTCCGCGCGCTTCGCGTGGAGTTTCTCGAGAATCGCGGCGCGCGACGTGCGGGGGACGATCAAGGGCGGTTCCTCTTCGAAGGGGGAGGGGGAGCGTGCGTCGCGAGAGCATAGCGTCGGGGGCGCATCGATCGCGACGGCTTCGCGCCTCCGTCAGAGGAACGCGACGAGCTCGTCGGCCGCGAGCCGCATCCCGGCCGCGCTCGGGTGGTAGATGTCCTCCGGGTCGAAGCGTACGCGCTCGAGCGGCTCACGCTCGAACACTGCGCGCAGATCGACCACCGGCCACCCGAGCTGCTCGCCGACCGCGCGCACCTGCGCGTGGTACGGCGCGAGCACGCCCGGTTCGTAGCTCCCGTCGAGCAGCAGCGGAAACAGCGCGAGCACGACGCGCGCGTCGACCGTGCGCGCTGCGGCGTCGATGCGCTCGTAGGCGGTGACGAAGTCGCGCCACGCGTCGCCGTCGGCGTCGAAGATGCGCGGCCAGAATCCGTCCGGCGTCCGGCCGGGCCCGACCATCGGTACGCTGCGCCGTTCGTGCTCGGGCACCGACACGTGCAGCCGCCGCATGACGAACTCGAAGAGGTGGACACGCGGCTCGACCGGATCGACGAACCATGCGTTGGGCGTGAAGGACCAGCCAGGATCATTGAGGCAGAACTGGAGCACGATCGTGTCCGGGTGGTAGGGCAGAACGCGCGTCTCGATCATCCGCGCCTCCTGCGTCGCGCCGTACCCGTGCACCCCGAAGTTGAAAACCTCGCACGCACTCTTGCCGCGCTCGGCGAGCGCGCGCTCGATCTGCGGAGCGAGGCGCGCGCCGGGAGCGAGGTAGATGCCGGCGGACAGCGAGTCTCCGACCAGCGCGATGCGCTCGACGCCCGGCGTGCGATCGATCGAGACGTCGTCCGGTTGCAGCATCCCGGCCGAGTTCGTCGAGCGCCCGCGCGGCGCGTCGTAGTCCGGGCGGTAGGCGTAGACGAGCTCGGGGTCGTCGACCGGCATGCAGACCGAGCGCTCGCGAATCACGCGCGTCCTCGCGTCGACCTCGAAGGTCCCGCGCCGCGCGTGCACGACGCGCAAGGAACCCTCGGCGAACGTGAGGAGAGCGACGACCGTCGCCGCGGAGACGGCGAGTCGTGCGGGCCAAGCGCGACGAGGCTCAGGGACGGTGGCGATGGGTGCGCCCGAGCGGTGGCAAGGGAAGACGTTCGGGCGGCCCCCAGTCTCGCCGCCCGGCCCGAATCTGTCCATTCGAGCCCCCTGGCGGGATGCGGGCGACTCGTCGAACGCCGCGCTGGGCAGTGCGCCCATCGAGGACCCGCTCGTTCATGCCGAGCCGACCGCGCGTCACGACGGTTGCTCCGCGTGCCATGGAGCGCGACGTTCACGAGCGGAAGCGCACCGCCCGGCGATTCCTGGTCCGCGCCCGTCGCGATCGCCGCTAAGATCGCCTCGCTTCGCCCTCGTCCGCGCCGAGAGAACGTCCCCGAGCTCATGCCGCATCCTCCCTTTCGCTACTCGGTGACGCGCCCGTTCGTCCGCGCCGTCGTCTCCTTCCTCGTGCTCGTCGGCGGCGCGCCCGGAGTTGACGCGCAGGACCGTGCGCCGCTCGTGCCGCGGAGCGGCGACACGATCGCGCTCATCGGCAACGCGCTCGCCGAGCGCATGCAGCATCACGGTTGGTTCGAGACGCGCGTGCAGGCGCGCTACCCGGCGCTCGAGCTCTCGGTGCGCAACCTGGGGTTCGGCGCGGACGAGCTCGACGTGCACCAGCGCACGATGAACTTCGGCAAGTTCAGCTCGGACCCGATGGAGCTGGACCTGCCGAACACGCGCTTCGTGCCGTGGGATCGGTACCTCGATCACGTAGACGCGAGCGTGGTGCTCGCCTTCTTCGGCTACAACGAATCGTTCGCGGGCGCGGCGGGCATCCCCGCCTTTCGCGAGCGGCTCTCGACCTTCGTCGACCACTTCGCGGCCCAGCGCTACGGCGGCGACGCGGCGCCGACGCTCGTGCTGGTCGGCTCGATCCCGCACGAGGATCACGCGGATGCGAACCTGCCGGACGGCAGCGAGCGCAACGCGAACATCGCGCTCTACAATCGCGTGATGGGCGCGGTGGCGCGGGACAAGGACGTGCGCTTCGTCGATCCGTTCGGCGCGATGCACGCGCGCTACGCCGCCGCCGACGCGCCCCTGACGATCAACGGGATCCACCTCACGGAGCGGGGCAATCGCGAATTCGCGGCCGTGCTCGAGGAGGCGCTGTTCGGCGCCGTGAGCGCGACCGAGGACGAGTCGTTGCGCGCGCTGGTGCTCGAGAAGAACCGGCTGTGGTACCAGCGCTATCGCGCGACCGACGGCTACAACGTGTACGGCGACCGCTCGCGCTTGGCGTACGAGACCGGCGGCGCCGGCGGACGCGTCGCGAACTACGCCGTTCTGCAGCGCGAGCTCGACCACCTCGACGTGCTCGTGGCGAACCGCGACCGCGCGATCCACGCGCGCGCGAACGGCCACACGCCGACGCTCGACGACTCGAACGCTCCGCCGCTCATCGGTGTGCCGACGAACAAGCCCGGGGACGGAGCGGGCGGCGCGTACTCGTTCCTGTCGGGCGCGGACAGCATCGCGAAGATGACGACGGCGCCGGGGATGCGCATCGAGCTGTTCGCGGACGAGCGTCAGTTCCCCGAGCTCGTCAACCCGGTGCAGATGGCGTGGGACACGCGCGGGCGCCTGTGGGTCGCGACGTGGCACACCTACCCGCACTGGCGGCCGGACCTGCCGATGGACGACAAGTTGCTCGTCCTCGAGGACACCGATGGGGACGGACGCGCGAACACGTGCGAGGTCTTCGCCGACGGGCTGCACAACCCGACCGGTTTCGAGTTCTGGAACGGCGGCGTGCTGCTCGCTCAGGCGCCCGATCTCGTCTTCCTGACGGACACCGACGGCGACGGTCGCGCGGACACTTCGGAGCGCCTGCTGCACGGCTTGAGCACGGCGGACACGCATCACTCGGCGAACAGCTTCGTGCTCGGCCCCGACGGCGCGCTCTACTTCCAAGAGGGCACGTTCCACCAGTCGCAAGTCGAGTCGATCTACGGTCCGGTTCGGAACAACGGCGGTTGCGTGTGGCGCTACGAGCCGCGCACGCATCGCGTCGAGCGCTACATCCCGTACAACTACGCCAACCCGCACGGACACGTCTTCGACCGCTGGGGTCAGGACTTCATGACGGACGGCACGGGCAACGTGAACTACTACTCGTTGCCGTTCTCCGGGTTCCTGCCCTCGCCGCTGAAGCACTCGAACTACTTCCCGTTCTTCAAGCAGCGCAGCCGTCCGGCCGGCGGAACGGAGATCCTGTCGAGCGCGCACTTCCCGGCCGAGAACCAGGGGAACTACCTGATCGCGAACGTGATCGGGTTCCGCGGCGTGTTCCAGTACCGCGTCGTCGACGACGGTTCGGGCTTCGGCGCGGTCGAGGTCGATCCGATCGTCGAGAGCAGCGACATCAACTTCCGTCCGGTGGACCTCGAGGTCGGTCCCGACGGCGCGCTGTACTTGCTCGACTGGCACAACCCGCTGATCGGGCACATGCAGCATCACCTGCGCGACCCGAGCCGCGACGCGGATCACGGCCGGGTGTATCGCGTGACGTACGAGGGGCGCGAGCTGACGCCGTCGGCGACGATCGCGGGCGCCGAGCTGCCCGCGTTGCTCGAGCTCCTGAAGTCGCCCGACGACCGCGTGCGCTATCGCGTGCGCATCGAGCTGAGCGGTCGCGACACGGACGACGTGATCGCAGCGACGCGCGCGTGGCGCGCGCGGCTCGACGAGGCGGACGCGGACTACGAGCACCACCTGGTCGAGGCGCTCTGGATCCACCAGCAACACAACCGGATGGATCGCGGCTTGCTCGAGCGCGCGCTCGCCGCGCGCGACCCGCGCGCGCGCGCCGCCGCGATCCGCGTGCTGCGCTACGGTCGGCGCCAGATCCCCGACGCGCTCGAGCTGCTCGCGCCCATGGCGGACGACGAGAACGCGCGCTGTCGGCTCGAGGCCGTCGTCGCAGCGAGCTTCTTCGACTCGACCGCGGCCGCGTCCGTCGCGCTCGCCGTGCTGCGCCATCCGATGGACAAGTTCCTGAAGTACGCCCTCGGCGAGACGATGATCGCGCTCGAGCCGCATTGGAAGGCGGGGCTGCAGCGCGGCGAGTCGGTCGCCGCCGAGAACCCCGCCGGCGTCGAGTACTTGCTCGATCGCGTCACCTCCGAAGAGCTCGAGCGACTGCCGCGCGAACCGGTCGTGCTGCGCGCGATCCTCACGCGCCACGGGCCGACGTTCGCCGCGCGCGACGCCGCGGCGAGCGAGCTGGCCGCGCTCGAGGGGACGTCGCGCGCGCACGAGCTGCTCGGCGCGATCCGCGTCATCGACGCGGGCACGGGGGCGCACGCGTCGCACACGCTCCACGCGCTCGGCCGACTGCTCGCCGCCGAGGAATCCGTCGACCGCGCGTCCGTGCTGGCGCTCGCCGAGAACGGCCGGCTCGCCGCCACGCGCGAGCTCGGCTACGCGACGCTCGTGCCGCTCGACCGCGGCGTCGAGCGCGCGTGGGTCAGCGCCTCGCGCTCGCCGACCGGCTTGCTCGCGCTCTTCGCCGCGGTCCCGTCGCT
>JAJDEV010000148.1 GCA_029259605.1 Planctomycetota bacterium
GTGAGTTTCACCACGGGCTGCTAGTCGTCGACCGGACCCTTCTTGCTCGATGCGGCGATGATTTTCGCCTGCTCGGCCGCCGGAACGCGCGCGTAGTGGTGCGGCGTCATGCTGTACGTCCCTTCACCCGCCGTTTGCGACTTCAGGTCGCGTTGGTAGGTCAGCATCGTCGCGAGCGGGACGTGCGCCTTCACGACGGTCACGTGCCCGTCGTCCTCGCTCGATTGATCGACGACCGTCCCCCGCCGGTGGCTCGTGATGTCGGAGAACACGGCGCCTGCGGAATCGGAGGGCAGGTGGATCTCGACCTCCATCACGGGCTCGAGGAGCACCGGGCCCGCCTTCGCGAAGCCGTCCCGGAACGCCCACGCACCTGCCTTCTTGAAGCTGGCCTCGTCGGAATCGACCGCGTGGAACTTGCCGTCGTAGAGCTCGACCTCGAAGTCGACGACGTTGCTGTCCGTCAGGATGCCCTCGCTCGCGACCTCGCGGACCCCCTTCTCCACGGCGGGGATGAAGTTCTTCGGGATCGAACCGCCAACGACCTTGTCGTGGAACACGACCCCCGAGTCCTCCGCGCCGGGCTTCACGCGGATATAGCACTCGCCGAACTGCCCGCGACCACCGCTCTGCTTCTTGTGCCGGTGGTGTCCTTCGGACGCCTTCGTCACGGTCTCGCGGTACGCGATCTTCGGCAGCGACACTTCGATCTCGACGCCGTAGCGACGCTTGAGCCGCAGTTCGACGATCGAGAGGTGCAACTCGCTCATCCCGTGCACGACGAGTTCGTGCGTCAAAGCGTTGTGCTCGACCGTGAAGGTCGGGTCTTCGGCCGTCAGCTTCGCGAGCGCTTGGCCGATCTTCTGCTCGTCCGCGCGGCTCTTGGGTTCGACCGCGCGCGCCACCATCGGCACGGGCAGCGTCGGCGGGACGATCGCCGCGGCCGAGTGCCCGGCGGTGGAGAACGTGTCCCCCCAACCGATCTCCTCGACCTTCGAGAACGCGGCGATGCCTCCCGCACCGACCGACGCCGCGTTCGCGCGGTTCTTGCTGCCGAGCGCGTGGAACAAGCCGCCGAGCTTCTCGCCCTTGCCCTCGCCGATGTGGTCCCCCGCCTCGAGCGTCCCCGACACGATGCGTGCCAGACAGACCTTGCCCACGTGCGGATCGCTCTTCACGTTGAACACGATCGCCTGCAGGTCGCTGTCGGAGTCCGCGGTGACGGGTCCGTCGGTCGTCTCGAAGAACGCCTTCGTCGCCGGACACGGCGCGAACTCGCGCAGCCAACCCAGCACCTCCTCGACGCCCAGGCCGCTCTCGGGATTGCAGACGAGCACGGGGATGAGCGCTCCCTGGGCGATCGCGTTGGGCATCGCGGCGTGCAGGACCTCGTCCGTGATCGTCTCGGTCTCGAGGTACTCCATGACGACGGCCTCGTCCTCGCACGCGTCCATGACGCGGTCGCTGAGACGCTTCTTCCAATCGGCGCCACAGTCGAAACCGACGGACGAGAAACCCGGGCCGCTCGCGTCCGGCATCATCACCGGGACGCAGACCTCACCGACGAGGCCGCGCAGATCGGCGATCAACGCGTCGTAGTCCGCGTTCTCGGCATCGAGGTGCGTGACCACGATCGCCCGACCGCGTCCGAGCGCCGCGGCGTGCCGCATCTTCATCCGCAGGTTGAACGTCACGCCGCTCGAACCGCTGACGACGCCGACCGTGAGCTCGGTCGCGAACATCCCGGACAGACAGTCCGCGAGGAAGTCCGGATAGCCGGGCGTGTCGATCAGGTTCCACGCGTAGCCGTCCTTCTCGCCGTGGACCGCCGCGAGTTGGAGCGTGTGTTGGCGCTCGTGCTCCTCCGGCTCCGTGTCGCAGATCGACGTCTTGTCGCCGACGGATCCCTTGCGGTCCGAAGCGCCGAGCGCGAAGGCGAACGCGTCGACGAGCGTCGTCTTGCCGCTCGAGGGGTGTCCAACGAAGGCGATGTTCCTCAGTTTCGAGATGTCGTGACTCATCGAGATTCGGAGCTTGAGAACAAGTCCGAACTCGAGGATCAGAGCGTTTCGAACCGCCGTGCGCAGCGGGTTCGGACCGGGCGGCGGATTTGGAGGGCGGCGCATCGTACGCACGCCCCCTTTTTCACGCAAGCGAGGGCGCCCCGCCGCGATGCGACGGGACGCCCTCGTTGTGCATTGACGCCGCGCTGCGCGCGACGTGCGCTCTAGCGGTGGACGACGATCTCGACGCGGCGGTTGCGCGCCTTGCCGGCCTTGTCGTCGTTCGCGCCGAGCGGAACGTACTCGCCGTGTCCGGCGACCACGCACTGGCTGTCTTCGACGCCGCAGGACTCGACCAAGTAGTGCAGAACCGCCATCGCGCGCGCCGTGGAGAGCTCGCGGTTCGAGCCCCAATTCGACTTGCGGATCGGATCCGAATCGGTGTGCCCTTCGATCCAATAGGTCCCGTCGCCATAGTCGCCGCTGAGGGTGCGCGCGACGGTGGTCAGCGCATTGCGGCCTTCCTTCGTGAGCTCGGCCTTGCCGGACCCGAACGTGATCGAGGACGGAATCGAGATGACGAAGTTGCCGCCTTGCTCGCGGTAGTCGATGCCGAGCGCGTCGAGTTCGTCGTAGTTCTTGACGTCGGGTGTCGTCGTGATTCGCTGGCTCGCCTCGGCGAGCTGGATCTCGTACGACTCGTTCTGCATGCGCAGCCCGCGGTTCTCTTTCTTGAGCTGCGTGCGCTCCTCGCGCAGCGTGCGAACCTCGTCCTGATACTCCAGGAGCTGCTTCTGGGAAGCGCAGCCGGACGTGAGAAGGCAGAGCCCGGTCAGGGCTGCGGCGATGGTCGTCTTCGTGGACGCGTACATGGGCGGTTGATCCTCGGTTGCCTGGCGAGACGGTGGTCTCGCGATTCCACAGGTGTCAGGTCTCTGATGCGCGAGACGGCCGGGCGCGCGGTCGTCGATGAACGGAATGACGGTCGAAACGCCCTAGAACACGAACTGCGTCCAGAGCTCGACCACATGATTCCAATCGAGCATCACGATTCCAATCCCGATCCCGAGATATGGCCCAAACGGGAGGTAGCGTCCGGCAACGCGCGCGACGCGCACGGCCTTGCCCAGCGACTGCTCCGCGCCGCGCGCCCGCGCTCGCCCGCGCGTGACGTAGAAGAAGCGGACCATGTTCAGGATCCCCGCCACCGACGCGACCAGCGCACCGATGAGGAGCGCGACCAGCGCGCCGCCCGGACCGATGAAGCCCCCGCCCGCGGCCAGCAACTTGACGTCGCCGAAGCCCATCGCGTCGCGCCCGAACAGCTTCGAACCGACCATGCCGAGGACGAGCAGCACGCCACCGCCGACCGCGAGCCCGGCGAGGGACGCGAGCAGGGCTCCCAATCGATCGACTCCCCCCCCCGCTTGGTCCGCGGAGAAGGACGCGGCGAGCGACGTGGCGGCGTGGAGCTCGGGAACGAGGAACGAGAGGATCGGCGCCAGGACCATCCCGCCAATCGAGACCTCGTCGGGGATCTCGAAGTGGTCGAAGTCGACGAAGGTGGCGACGATCAGGCCAGCGAGGACGAGCGCTTGGACCGCGACGAGCGCCGACCAGCCGTCCGGGCCGAGCCACGCGGCCACACTCCAAAGCAGCGCCGTGAGGAGCTCCACGAGCGGGTATCGCACCGGAATGGGCCAGCGACAGGCGCGGCACTTGCCGCGTAGCAGGGCCCACGACAGGACCGGGATGTTGTCGCGCCAACCGAGCTCCGTCCGACACGACGGACAGCGCGAGCGACGCGGCTTCGAGACGGTCTCGTTCTCGAGCGGCAAGCGGTGGATCGCCACGTTGAGGAACGACCCGACCACGAGCCCGAACGACGCGTAGACGAGAATGAGGAAGCCGGGGGGTGTCTCCATTCGGGGCGGCCGGACGCCGGCGGGCGTTGGGCCAGAGGGATTTCGGCGAGTCGCCCCCCCCAAGTCCAGGCCGGCTTGCAAGTCCTCCGGGATTCGTCCGCCCCCACGCGGTGATTCTGAACTGACTGCCTAGCAGACTGTGGCAAAAGTCATTCACCCACAGAACGCCGTCCTCCACTCCGGCTTGGCCCCCGAAAGTCTCGCCGAATCCACCGATTCGCCTACGTTTCCGGAGATCAACCCGGAGCGGATGCCGACGCTCTGCGGGCGAAGCACTTTCGCCATAGCCTGCTAGCCCGGATGATTCATGCGCCTTCACCGAGATCGACGCAGCTGCGAGCCATATCAACGAGTCCCTTCCTCTCCGGGTTCGACGACCCGTCAAGGTCGCCTCCACGCGCTTCGGTCGCGAAGCGCTGATCTGGCGCGCAGCTGCGTCGATCTCGGTGAAGGCTCATGAAGGATCCGGGCTAGTCGAGCGCGGGCTCGGACAGGCGGCGCCAGGTCAGCATGACGGCCTCGATCGTCGGCGGGGCCCAGGGCTCGCCCTGGCCGGTCGGCATCTCGAGTTCGAAGAGCAGTCGCACGGCCTGGCAGCGCTCGACGAGCTCGATGTCGTCCACGGGGCTGTACTCGTCGCTGAAGCCGTTGCCGTCCGCGCGGTCACGCAGGCCCAGATAGCGCACGCGCGCGAGCCCGGCGCTCTTGGGAATCTCGGGAACCGCGGAGATCCAACGCTCGACCCCGTCGGGCGGCCGGATCGGATTCGAGAGGATCGCCACGCGCAGCGGTGCGCGCAGCTCGTTCGTCTCGGGCGGGTCGAGCACGAGCGGCGCGTTCGACACGTTGAACCCGTTGTCCCCGCCCTCGTGGCTCTTCCAGCGGCTCGGCGCGTCGACGCGACCGTAGATCCGGATCCAACCGCCGGCGATGAGCATGAGCGGACCGTCCACCGCGATCTCGCCCTTCACGCGCAGCTCGCCACCGGCGATCAGGACGGTCCACGGCTCGTTCAGGCGGCGCGAGCGCTCGAGCCACTCCGTCAGCGTGCGCCACTCGGACGCAGGCTTGTACGCGTCGGCGCGCAGCTCGGACGCCATGCTGGACGGCAGGTCGCTCGACAACGTGCGGCGGAGCGCGCCGTTGACCTCCAGCGCGCCCTGCGAGCGCAGGACGACGAAACCGTGCACCGACGAGAGGTCGAGCTCGGTGCCCTGCGGGATCGAGAGCGTGGTCGCCGCGACGTCCGCGCGTCCCTCGATCGAGCGGATCTCGTCCGGCGTCGTGAAGGCGCCGTCGCGGCCGTCCCCGGCGGCGCGCGGATAACGGATCGTGATGCCGCCCTCCCCTTGCACCCACGCTGCCGTCGCGTCGTACCCGAACGGCTCTCCGAAGTAGCGATCGGCGATGCTCTCGAACGTCACGCGACGCGACTCGACGTTACGGCGCACCTCGATCGGAACGCGCCAGTTGAAGTCGCGCTCGGCCTTCAGGAAGAGCGGCTGCCCGCCGAGGTCGGTGAGTTCGTGGCCCGCGCGCACCAGGTCGTACGTGTCCGGCTCCAACGCGCGCAGGCCACCGAGGTCGGATCGGCCGCTCTCTGGAACGCCATCGGGACGATCGCTCTCGGGGAAGAGGAGAATGCGCGCGCCGGTCGCGTGGTTCTCGACGAGACGCGGCCGCATCGGCAGGTCGGATTGCGAGTCGTCACCCCAGCGTCGCATCACGAACTCCCCCGATCTCAGCGACCGCGGATCGACCGCCTCGCCATCGACGATGAGCTCGATCGGATCGAGCGGTCCGATGCGCACGTCCTTGAGGTGCACCCCGGCTCCGCCCCGACCGACCGTGAAGAGCGGCGCTCCGTCCCCGGTGGCCGTGCGAAACGTCCGCTCGACCGTCGCCGCGAGCGGCGCACCGTCGACCGAGCGAATGCCGTCCGGACGCGGGAAGCCGACGAGCTCGACGCGGTACGTCGTCCCGGGTCGAAAGCTCCCGTCGAGCAAGTCCGCGTCGAGCGGGAGGTCGGGTTGAAACGTCAGCGTCTTGCGATCGACGAGCAGCTCACCGCGAACCCGCTCGAACGGGTCGTTGGCTTCGACGATTCGCACGCTGCCCGAGTGCACCGACGCGCGATCGATCACGCGATCGAAGTGGAAGACGAGCGGTTCGTTGAGCGTGACCTCGGAATCGCCGTCCTGCACGAAGCGAGCGAGCTCGAGGCGCTGGATCGGACGTTCGTCCTCGGTGCATGCGGTGGCGATGAGCAACGCGCTGGCCAACATCGCCGCCGGTGTGCATCGCCGCTTCATCGTCCCCATGATCGCTTAAGCCACCGACGCATCAAACCAAGGGCGCGGGACGAGCCCCGGGCGCGGAAACGCGCGCGGCCCGCGTGGGAAGTCCCACGCGGGCCGCTGCGATCGATCTCGAAGGAGTCGACTAGAAGCGGAACGGGAGGCGCAGGAAGTCCAACGCCACCGGCTTGGTGTCCGGCGTCAGCCCGGCCGCCATCGCGTCGAGGTCGAACTCGACTTGGATGCGGAAGTACTTCAGGTCGCCGAGCGGCAGAGCCAACGAATTGAAGTCGTCGATGTCGCTCGTCATCGGCACGAGGATGTTCGCCTCGTCCGGAGCACCGAAGCCGTCGTCTTTCGTTCCTTCGAAGGAGATCTTCACGAAGGACGAGTCCGGGAGCGAGTTGATCACGCCGTCGGTCGAGACCTGGAAGAAGCGCGGCAGCAGCCGGTACGCCGGCGCGGCGAGCGTGCCCGCGTACGACGAGATCGTGTCGGCCGAATTGTCGAGCGCGGCACCCGACATCAGGCTCAAACGCTGGCCCGCGTCGTTGTACGAGGCGGCCGCGACGACGAAGTCTTTGAACGTGGTCGGCGTCGCCGACTCTTCGATGCGCAGGACGAAGTTCTTGAGCAGCGCCGGCGTCCGCAGATAGATGTCCGACGGCGTGTCGATGATCGGCACGAGCGAGACCCCGGCGACCTGCAGCGTGACGCCGTCACCGATGATCGCGACCGAGCCGGCCGAGAGGAGCTCCGGTCCGAGCACGGCGGGTAGCGCGTCGACGACGCCGGCCGTCGTCAGGATCTTGCCCGCGTCCATGCCCGCGGTCTCGATCCCGCCGAACAGGTAGCTCAGACGCTCGACGCCGTTGACCGGATCCTGATCGGCACCGCCGATCGAGATCCAACGCGAACGCGCCGCCGACTGGGCGCCGAAGGTCGCGACGAGGTGCGTCGCCGCGGGCGTCGAAACGTCCTCGAGCTTGTTCGCCGTCGCGCCGGCGATGACCACCGAGGGCAACACGATGTCGGACAGCAGCTCGTCGTCGTCGTACGTGTTCACGCGCGGCACATGGATCTGGACCACGCCGGGACCGCCGCTCCCCCCGTAGCTGATGTCCGTGGGGATGACCGGGTTCGTGAGCGGACCTGTGCGCTGCGGGCCGCCGAACGCCGTGATGTGCGGCGCGCTCGGGAACGGCGCCATCGCCGGGTCGCCGTTCGTGAAGTCGACGCGCGTGGCCGACTCGATCATGACGTGACCGCCGGAGCCGGCGCCGCCGGTGCCGGCGACGTGATCCTGTTCGAGCGTGTTCTCGCCCGTCGCGCCCCTGCCGCCGTCGGCATGAATCTCGCCCGCCGGGCCGAAGATGACGGGGCCGAGCGCGCGCAGGCGAAGCCCGCCGCCGCCTCCGCCGCCGCCGCCACCGCGCTCGTCGATCTCCGGGGTCCAATCGGGCGTCGGGAACTCGCTCGCAGGCAGGGCGTCACCGCCGCCTCCACCGCCGTAGCCAGCCCGCAATCCGGGGAGCTCGCCGCGCACGAGGTCGGTGACCGAGAAGTCGCCGGGGCCGTTCTCGACGACCTCGGGCTTCACGCCGAAGTAGTTGTTGTTCGGGTCGAGGTCGACGAACGGTCCGACGCCCGGCTGACCGCCGAGCGCGGGGATCGCGCCCGTGACGGCGCTGTGGGACAGCGCGTTGCCGTCGAGTCCGGCTCCCGCGTAGAGACCATCGACCATCGTGTCGATGTCCGGAGCGAAGCGACCGCCGCCGCCACCACCGGGCCGGCGCGCGTCCTTGCCCATCGTGACCGGCGCGTACGCGCTCTCCCCGCCGAATCCGCCGAGCGGACCGGAGCCGAGGGGGCCGCGACCGCGCGAACCGCGCGGCGTCGAAGTGTTCAGAGCACCGCTGCCGCTGCCACCGGCACCGCCGCCCGCAGCGCCGGCTCCGCCCGCGGCGGCGAGGTTGGCCGAGTTCACGAGCACGACGTCCTTCGCGTCCCTACCGTTGAGCGTTATCTGTCCGTCGATCTGAACCGTGCCAGACGCGTTGATCTGCAGCGGCTTCGAGCCCTGGACCCGTAACTCCCCGCCGGCTTCGATCGTCAGATTGCGGATGTCGACGACGCCGCCGATCGTGTTCTCGACCGCGTTCTTCGCGCCGTTGGGGCCGCCGATGATCGACGTACCGTCGGTGTCGAAGAGGAAGACCTCACCGGTCTCGATGAGCCAGTCGAAGTCGCCGCTCGGTCCGCCGGTCCCTTCGAAGTCGAAGGCCGCCTTCAGCTGGCCGTCCTTCCAACTCGCCATCGCGGTCGCGAAGAGCGCGTTCTTGTCCTGGAACGCCAGCGGGCCCGTCTCGAAGTCGAACTCCTCGATGTACTCGTCCGCGCCGTCGGTCGGATTGGCCGGAAGACTGGCGAAGGCGATCGGAGCCGTGGGCACGACCGCGAACGCGGTGCGCGTGGCTTGGGTGGCGTCCGCGCCCGTGATGTCGAGGAAGCCGGGCTTGATGACGGCGCGCAGGAAGCTTCCCGCGGGCAGTACGCCAACGGCCTCGAGCCGGACGCGCGCGCCACCCGACGTCGTGCAGTTCTCGACGAGTTGGACGCTCGTGTCCAGCGGCAGCCACATGCCGCCGGAGTCCATGAACTCGAGGTAGACCCGCGTCGGACTGATGTTGAGCGCCGAAGGGTCGACCGGCTGGTTGAACTCGACGACCATCGCGACGCGCGACGTCGGCTCGGCATACAAGTTCAGCGGCGACACGCTCGGAGCCGCCATGCCGCTCGCCGTGTTGTAGGTCTGCGAGACCGGATCGAACTCGAAGAAGATGCGACTGTCCGGACTCGTGTTCGAACCGATCTCGAGATAGGTCACGCCCTCCGCGACGGTCGACCCCATCGTCCGCACGACCGGTTCCGGCGGACCGAACGCGCCGTCGAGGAAGACGACGCTGCGATCGACCGAGTTGGGCGTGAAGAACTGCCGGCGCTGGGTGATGTCGAGCGACTTGTTCCCCGCCTTCGACTTCAGCGTGTTGTCCGTCCCGCTCGATCGGCCGACAACCGAGATCAAGTACGTCGACGACGGCTGGAGCCCCGCGTCCGAGAAGTTCGCGAGCAACGGACACGTCGGTTGGAACACGATGATCGTCTCGTCGACGGAGTCGAGGATCCCGTCAGCGTCGGTGTCGATCCGCTTGAACGAGAACGTCCCCGTCGCCGGAAGCCCCTTGAGCGTCGCGATGTTGATCGTGTTCGACGAGACCGACAGGAAGTCGATGGGCTCGGAGAACTCGAACTCGATCGCCCGGTTGATCTTCCACGTGTCGTTCGGGAACACCGAAATGGTGAGGAGCTGGAACCCGGAGGCGGTCGAGGTCCCGCTTCCGGATGACTTGGAGCAGCTCGCGCTGAGCAACGCGCTCAGGATCGCGGACCCGACGAACAGCGCACGAAGGAACAGTGCACGGGGCTTTCGATGCATGATGGAACGACCTCGCTTTGCGTGCGAGGCGAGGGGACCACAGGGGGGGGCCTACTCTCGGGTGAACGCGATGCCGATCGCGGAGAGTTCGGGGGTCAGGCGAGCGTCGATGTTGTTGATGAAGCTGATCCGCATCTGCAGGTACTGGGCGGAGTCGATGGCCGAGATGGTACCGCGCCACTTCTCCCCAGCGGGGAAGTAAGTTACCGGCAACTGGCTCGCGGGCTTCTGGTTCGGGTTGATCACCGCGCCGTAGACGTCGATCGACGCGGAATCAAAGGCGTTCGTCGACGCCAGACCGCCGAATCCGGTCGCACCGCGGAAGTCGAGGATGACGGACGTGCCCTGGGGCTGCTCCACGTTGGACGGGACCAGGACGGGCTCCAGGTAGCTCGGGGCGGCATACGCCGTATCCATCCACACGGTGTGCGCTCGGCTGACGCGGACCACGACATCGAGCTGACCGTTGTAGAAGGTGTTGTCGGCGTTCTGCGCCGTCCGCGCGCCCGGTTTCGGCCGCGACGTCGGGTTGAATCCCCCGCGCGGAGCCGACTCGAAGTCCGGATTGCGCTTCACCACGATGTTGTTCGTGTTGACGCCACCGGTCGAGTAGGCGCGGAAGTTCGGCCGCGCCGACGAGTTGATCGCGAGCGAGATGTTGAGCGGGTTCAGGCCGATGCCCGAGTCGGACGGGAAGCACCGGAACTCCATGAGGAGCGGCAGTCCCGCCGTCGGAACCTGCCCGACCGCCCACAGCGTCCCATGGTCGCCGCCGCCGACGATCTCGAGCGGCGGGCCACTCTCGATGTCGAGCGGAACGCCCGTCCCCCCCATTCCGGCACGCGAGAGGGCGGCGGTGTCACGCCAGGTCCAACTCGAGAGCTGGGCGGGGCTGTTCTGGTTCAACGGGAACGGGACGAGCGGGAGCCCGCTGACGCCGGCGAACACGTTCGACGGCGCGATCGTGTATCCGAGTTCGCGCGAGTGGACGACCTTCTGCGGCGAGAGCGGGTCGTTCAGAATGTTCTCAGCGAAGTCGTTCGGCCCCGCGAGCAGACCGGAACTCCGGTACTTGGGCAGGAGGTTCTGGTCGATGTCCTCGTCGGGCAAGTAGCGACTGTGGGAGAGCGCGATCTCGAAACGCTCGAAGTAGTCGCTCAGCACCGAACCGCCGACGGGCGACCAGTTGAGCCCGACGACGTCGAGGTTGTACTTCGTCTCGTCCGCCGCGTTCCACCCGATGTCGCAGTACCGCCACACGGTCATCAGCTTGCTGCCGAGCGCCGAGAGCGGCGTTTGGATGCCGGACGGGAACGGGATCATGATCGACGGAACGGGGTTCGTCGGGTCGACCGCGTAGGACTGGAACGTCGCCTCGCGCGGCTTGATCACACCGCGATCGAGGTCGTAGAAGATCTGCCCGCGGAGGTCGTCCTGGACGCCCTGGTCCGGGTGCACTGGACGCACTTCATCCAGCTCGGAAAAGCGCATCACGATGCTGCCGTTCAGCGCGTCCGGCTCGAGCGCGTCGAGCGTGAAGTCGACCGCCGGCAGGCTGTTGGCGAGCGCGTTGCCCGCGAGGTCGGTGATCGCTCCGACACGCACGTTGAAGTTCTCTTCCGTCCCGCGCAGGTGCGCGAACGGGAGGATCGACGTGTAGGAGAAGCTCTTCAGATCCGGCGTTCCGGCGACCGTACCGACGACGACCCGCTCGGCGACGATCGTCGGCGCCGACGCATCGCCGCGCAGGATCATGAAGTTGTCGAACGGGGTGACCGACCTCGGATCGATGGGCTCACTGAACCGCAGGATGACCTGCGCAGTGGTCGACACACCGGTGGACGGGACGGAGTTCGGCAGCGGCGCGAACGTCACCCAGCATCCCAGCGGAACCGCGCCTCCCGGATCGTAGGTCGATTGCAGGAAGCCCGAGCCGAACAGGTTCGACGGCGACGGAATGGCATCGATGGCGAGCGACGAGAGCTTCACGCCGGCGATGACGTCGTTGTCCGGCGTGCTCGTGTCCTCGCCGACCTCGAGGAAGAGGTCGCCGATCGCGATCGTGTCCCCCGCGGAGAGCGCGTCCTGACACGTCGTCGCGAAACGGATGTCGGCGATGTAGTCGAAACCCGGTCGACCGTCCGGGTCGACGATCACCCCCGTGACGTCGAGCCCCCACGAGCCGACGAGTTCAGGCGGGTTCAAGTCGAGCAGGAAGCCGTTGTTCCCGTCGTTCGCGTTGCCGGCGCGGAACGCGCGGACGACCTCGCGCCCACCGCTCGTGAAGTCGACGGGCTCGCCCTTGCGCCAAGTCAGCGGACGGCCGGAGAGACTGCGCAGAATCGAGAAGCCCGTGTTCGCCATGTCGAGCTGCGTTGCGATCCGCACGGCGACGTTCGGATCATCGCGGTTCGTCAGGCTCGCCGGCAGTCCGAGCGAATTCACGGGGATCTTGACCGAGAGCTCGGCCAATTCGGTCTGGGAGACGGTCATGTCGATCAGCACGCGCGTCGAGTGGAACGCGCCGCCAATCATCGCACCGTGGTTCGGGTCGAACACGATCCGCGGCGTGAACGGACGGTTCGGCGAGTAGCCCTCGAGCACCTTGATGGTCTGGATCAGTTGCTTCGCGGCAGCTGCCGAATCGTCGAGGCAGTCGTTGAAGCGCAGCACCATGCACGCGTTGCGCGCCATGAAGGAGAACGGCGGCGCCCACGTGCCAGTGTCACCCTTCGGCGCGATCGGCGGCAGTCCCTGCGTCGCCGCAGTGAGCAACGAGCGGAACGTCCCGTTGCCGTTGTTCGTGTCCGGCTCGCGCAGAATGGTGAGACGCGTCTTCTGCGTGATCGGGTTCGTCTCGAGCCGATACGACGTGCCGTCCGACTGCACGTTCTCGTTGATCACGAAGTCGCGGAAACGCGGCTCGGGCTCGGTGACTCCGAGCGCATCCACCGCGAAGACGTCGACGACGCGCCCCCAGACGATCTCTTCGAGCAGAAGGCGTGTCGCCTTCCCGCCCTGGTTGGCATCGACGAAGAACTCTGGACCGCCCGCGACCTTCTCGACGATCGTGCCGGGGACGCCGACTTGCGCACTATCGCCACCACCTCCGCCGCCGCCCGTGCTGCAGCCGCTCGAGAGCAATCCGGCGGCTCCGGCTGTGGCGAGGAGGAAAGATCGAACGAGTTTGGAAGAAGCGTTCGGCGTGCTAGTTCCCGTGAGCATGGCAGCGTCCTGGTGTAGCGATTCGAATCGCGGATGAAGGAGGGAGAGGATCAGTTGATCCCGTGCACCGCCCGGCACCGGCTGAACGCCGCGCCTTCTTCATCGGGTCATGCATGGGTGAGACGGTCAAGTCGGTCAGTTCTTGACGAACGGGAACCCGAGCGCCGAGAGCTCGATGATCCGACGGCTCGCGATGTTGTTCACGAACGTCAAGCGTGCCTGGATGTAGCGCGCGGAGTCGAACGACGAGACGTCGTTGGTCCACGCATCAGAGTTGAGGAACACCGGCGACACGTTCTTGATGTTGCCGTAGTAGTCGATCTGGAGCGCGTCGATCACCTTGGTGTCCGCGCCGTTTCCGGAGAAGCTCGTCGCGCCACGGAACTCGATGATCAACGCCGTTCCGTCCGGGTGCAGGTTGCGACCGGGCTCGACCACCGGGTCGAGATAGCCCGGAACCGCGCCGACCCCGGCGTCGAGCCAGATCGTGTGCGCGCGACTCACGCGCGTCACCGTGTCGAGTTGTCCGATGTAGAACGTTCCGTCGGCCGACGCCGAGGGCGTTGCGCTGAACGGGTTGAACCCCCCTGTCGGGAACGTTTGCTGGTCGGGGTTCTTGCTGTGCGACGCCCCCGTCGAATCCGTGCCGCCTGCGGAAAAGGCGCGGAAGAAACCCGTCACCGCGGTCACGACGTCGAGCACGTTCATGCCGACGGCGCCCGCGGACGGATACGCGCGGAACTCCATCAAGAGCGGCAAGCCGATCGACGGAACCGGGTTGTTCGTGTTGATGATCCGCTGCCAGCTGTCGGTCCCCGCGTTCTGCTCTTCGCGGGTCGGAAACCCGACCGACTCCACGTCGGGGTCGCAGGTCGCGAGGGTGCCCGTGTTGCGCCAAAGGTACGAGCGCATCGGACCGCCCGCGCGATTGAACGGGTACGGAACCATGGTCGTGCCCGTAACACCGCGGAACGCATCGATCGCACTGATCTGATAGCCCTGCGTACGCGAGTGGACGAGCTGCGGCGTGTCGTCGACTTCGTTGAGCACGTTCGCGCTGAACGGAGTCGGACCGGGCTGCAAGCCGGTCGCCATGAACGCCGGAGCGGACTCGTTGACGGCGATTCTTCCCGTCGACGAGAGAACCATCTCGAAGTCCGCGAAGTAGTCCGAGTTCACCTGGCCGGCGACGGGCGCCCAGTTGACGCCGATGACGTCCATGTTGTGCTTCGTCTCGTCGTCGGCGAGCCATCCGAAGTCACAGTGGCGATAGATCGTCTGGACACGAGCGCCGAACCCCGTGAGCGGTTCCGCCACACCCCCGGCCAGCGGCGTGGCCCCCATGAAGTTCGCCACGATCGGTTGGTTGCGGTCCGCCGCGTAGCCCGCGAACTTCACGTCGCGCGGACGGATCGTGCCATCGTCCAAGTCCCGGATGAGCTGCCCGCGAATGCCCGGCGTGGACATCCCCGAGTACCGCATTTCGTCGAACTCTTCGAAGCGCATCACGACGCCGCCGTTCGAGGACGTCGGGTCGAGCGCGTCGAGCGTGAACTCGATGATGGGCAGGTTCGCGACGATCTCGTTGCCTGCCAGATCGCGCGGCGCGCGATCGAAGCGGATGTGGTACGTCTCGGAACTGCCCTGCAGGTGGTTGAACGGCAACACCGGTACGAACTGGAACTCGTCCAAGTCCAGGTTCGGATTGACCACTCCCACGACGATGCTGGTCGGCGTCGGAGCGGCGAACATGTTCGAACGCACGACGAGCATGGAATCGAGCGCCGAGACGCCGGCGGGATCCATCGCCTCGGTGAAGCGAATGGATGCGACCGCCGTCGTGGACACGTCCGTCGTCGGCCCCGCCGCGGGCTCCGGCGTGAAGCGGATCCAGCACCCGTCGGGAACGGACGACGCCTTGTCGTACGTCGATAGGAAGCTGCCGGCGACGCCGGTGATCGTCGCGAGGTTCGTGATCGGCAGTTCCGCGACCGAGTGGGCTTGGATGCCCGTCACGATGCCCATCCCGTCGGGCGCCGCCGTCAGGGCGGAGACCTCGAAGACGTTGGACCCGATCTCGAGCATGTCGCCTTCGTCCAGAAGGTCCTGGCAGGACGAGGAGAACTGCAGGCTGAGGAGGAAGTCGTAGCCGACCGAACCCGCGGGGTCGTCCACCGCCGTCAGCGTCGCGAACGGCCAACTCCCGAGGATCTGGGGACGCGTCCCGTCGCGCAGGAAGCCGTTGTCGATGTCGTCCGCGTTGCCACCGCGCATGGCGCGCACGATGTCGCGGGTGTCCGCCGTCGGCGCGTTCGGCCCGTTCTGGTCGAACGAGAGGCGCGCACCACTGAGGGCGCGCAGGATCGAGACCTGGGTCCCGGTCGTGCGGGTCGGGATGCGGATCGAGACGTTCGGATCGCCCGTGGACGAGACTCCCGCCGGAAGGCCGACCGAGTTGATCGGAAGCGGCGACGACATGCCCGCCGCGTCCGCCTGCGAGACCGTGAGATCGACGAGCACACGCGACGAGTGGAACTCGCCGCCAACGATCGCGCCATGGTGACGGTCGAAGACGACGCGTGCATCGAACGGGATCGTCGGCGGATACCCGGTGAGTACTTTGACGTTGTTGGCGAGGTTGGCCGCGGCCGTGGCCGTGTCGCTCAAGACGTCGTTGAAGCGCAGAACGACGCAGGCGTTTCGCGCGAGGAACGTGAACGACGGAGACGAGGTTCCGTTGTCGTTCTTCGGAACGATCGTCTGCACCGCGTCGGCCGCCTGGTCGAGCAGCGTGCGGAACGCCGTGTCCGTCTTCTGCCGCAGGATGATCAGCTTCTGCTTCTGCGTGATCGGGTTCGTCTCGAGCCGGTAGTTCGCACCGTCGCTGTCGATGTCCTGACCGATGGCGAAGTCGCGGAACACGGGCACCGGGTTCGCGTTGCCGCTGCCGTCGATGTCATGGATGTCGACCAGGCGCGCCCAGAACGTCTCCACGAGGAGCAGGCGCGACGTGTTGCCCGACTCGTTGAAGTCGACGAAGAAGCGCTCGGCAGATCCAGGTTTCGCCATCTCGGCGCCTTGGACGCCGGCCTGACCGCCGCTGTCACTGGATCCTGTGCCACAACCGGTGACCAGGAGGCCAGCCGCGAGACCGACCAGAACGGAGATCAGGCGTCTCCCGTCGAACGGACGGGAGGCCGACAGTCGAGTTTGCGTGCCCATGGACATTTTGGGGGGTGCGGAAACGGCGGACGGATCAGGGGGACCTAGGCGCTCGGTCCGATGTCGGTCACGAAGCGTTCCGACGACGCGCCCCGTTCCGCGCGGGAGACGGGAAGCCGACGACGACGCGATCGCGCCCGATGTCGAGGCCAGGGGAGGACACACAACCCTTCTGCAGCGCTCGAAACGCGTCGAGCCAGGCAGGGGCCGGATCGGTGTCGCCGCGGATTCTTGCATAGGGGTCGGTCAGGGTCAGCCCACTCGCCCGGAGAAATCGAGCCCGCGGGCAGAATCGGGTCCGAGCGCGCGTCCGGTCCGGGGCGTGGTCTCACGCTCCGGGGCCGTTCGCCAGGGGTGGGATCTACAAACCTCATGCCGGGAGGTGACGTCCGGAGCGAGAGTTTCAGGGAACCTTCAGCATACCGCGCTCCGATGGCGCAGGGCCGCGCCGATCGGACCGCAAGTCGCCGGCAAGGGGTCGAGAACGCGGATTTTGGATCCGGAACACGCTTCCGGCAGAGTTCCTGAGCGCGATCCCGCACGCCCCCCCGACGCTGCCTCCGGTCGATCGAGCGGAATCGCCCGGCCGCGCCCGCGCGTCCCCCGCCGAAGCGTTCGGTCCCGGAACTCCCCGAACGTCCGATCGAGCGCTCCCGCGCGACCTCGCCTAGGCGCCGGAGGCTGAAAATCCGAGCGCCACCGCCTCCGCTTCGTCGCGGAAGAAGATCAGCTCGTCCGGCCGGATCTTGCGCGCCACCGCCGAGTCGCGGGAGTGGAAGTGACGCGTCTTCGACGAGCCGACCAGAGCGATCGGGATCTCGTGACTGCAGTACCCGCAGGCGGCACGGAGCGGGTCGCGCGACATCAGCCGGAATCCGAGTCGCGAGTGACGCTTCTCGGTGTGGGTCACGCAGTTCGGGTTGGGACACGGGTTGGCGCCGATCTCGATGCGGACCAGGCGCTCGTCGACCTCGGGCGGCCGCGCGTCGAGCTCGATCTGCCCGAGCAAAAGGCCCAGGATCGCCATCCGGATCGGAACCCCGCGTGCCGCCTGCTTGAAGTAGAGGCTGCGCGGGTCGTCGTCGAACTCGTCGGCGATTTCGTCCCGTCGCGGCAGCGGATGCATCACGATCGCGTCGCGGAGCGGCGCGGCCGACATCTGCGCGTTCCCGAGCCGCACGTACGATTCGATCGAGTCGCCGACGCCGTGGCGCTCGGTCTGCGGCCGCGTCATGTAGACCGCGTCGACGTGCTCCACCTTAGCCGCGGAACCGTCGGTGAAGAGCGAGAGCTGGTGCGGCTTGCTGGGCGTGAGGTAGACGGCGTCGGACTCGGGCGCCAGATCGCGCAGCGAACTCGCGTCGGCGCGCACGGGCTCGGCGCCATACTCCTCGCGAAGCCGCCGCAGAACGTAGTCCGGCATCTCCAGGCCGCGCGCAGGCACGCACACGATGTTCGCCCCGAAGCGCGCCAACGCGAAGGCGAACGAGTGGATCGTCCGGCTGTAGCGCAGGTCGCCGACGAGGACGACCTCGAGCCCCTCGAGCTCACCCTTCTCGAGCCACAGCGTGTACAGGTCGCAGAGCGTCTGCGTCGGGTGCTCGTGACTGCCATCTCCCGCGTTGATGACAGGCACGCTTGAAAACTGCGCGGCGAGGCGCGCCGCACCCTCGCTCGGATGGCGCAGCACGATCAGGTCGGCGTAGGCGCCGCTGACGACGCGCACGGTGTCGGCGAGCGACTCGCCCTTCGCGGCGCTCGACGTCTTCATCTCGGCCGCGGTGAGCACGCCCCCACCGAGGCGCTGCATCGCGGACTCGAACGACAGACGCGTTCGCGTCGACGGTTCGTAGAACAGGCTCGCGGCGATCCGCCCGGGGCAGAGGTGCGCGAACGAGCGCAGGTTCTCCCCGAAGTGCTTCGCGCGCTCGAAGACCTCGAGAATCTCCGGGATGGAGAGGTCGTCGACGGAAACGAGGTGCCGGATGCGCGTCATGCCCGTCGCGGTGGGCCGGAACGCGCGCGCCGGCGGGCCTGGAGTCCAGGCGGAGTCAGGGGTGAAGAAGCCATGCCGTGCCCGTCGCCGTGCGCGGTCGCTCGAAGGGGTCGAACGGGATCGGATGCACGGGGCCCGGAACGGGTGCAGGATAAGGCACCTCCCGCCGATCGATCAACGCGCGAGCCAGGATTCGAGCTCGTCCGCGTGAATCCCTCGGTCGTCCGCCGCAGCGCGACGCAGGGCGGAAAGGAGTTCGCGCTCGAACGGCACCGGGGCGCCGGCGATCCACGGCACGCGGTCGAGCGCGAGCGCCTCGTGCACGACCTCGACAACGACCCGCCGCATCCCATCCGGATCGAGGTGCGAAACGGTCGGACGGCCGGGCACGTCCTGCGGGCGCTCGTCGGCACGACTCACAATCGTTCGCTCGAGTCCGGCGCCGGCGACCGCCGCGAGGAGCGCACCGGCGTCCGCGACCTCCGCCGGCGCCGCGTCGGGTTCGAGCCGCAGCACGAGATCCGCCGACGCGCGTAGCGACCGTCCGAGCAGCTGGCCGGCGTGCTCGACGCGCGCCGCCGCGTCCGCACCGAGGTCACGCTCCCCCGCCGTGTCGACGAGATCGACGGCGTACGCGCCGAGCCTCACGCGCTCGCGGATCGCGTCGCGCGTCGTTCCGCGCTCAGGATCGACGACGACGCGCTCGCGCCCGACGAGGACGTTGAAGAGCGTCGACTTGCCGGCATTCACGGGCCCGGCGAGCACGACCACCGGCGGTTCGAACAGATAGCGCGCGCGCTCGCCGGCCTCCGCCAACGCCCGGATGCGCGCGGCGACGTCGCGGTCGGACGCGCGCAGGCCGGTCACGATCGCCTCGAGCTCGCGGCGCAGGGCGCCTTCCGCCTGGTCGAGCAGCACGCGCGCCGCCGCGTCGCTGGCGGCGGCCGCCAACCGAGTCCGAGCGCGGTCTTCGAGCGCGGACTCGGCCGCGTCCGACGCGACCTCACGACGCGCGGTCCAATGCGCGACAACGCGCCGCACGAGCGGCGGAGCGCCGTGCAGGTGCAGCTCGACCCGCGCGTCCGACTCGGCCCAGATCAACGCCTCGTCGAGCAGCTCGCCGTCGACGAGCAAACGCCGCACGCGCGCCTCGCCCGCACGCACGGGAACGTCTCCGGTGAAGCGCTCGACGAACGCGCGCGCGCCCTCACCCGAGACCTCGAGCACGCTGACGCCCCCGCGTCCGCGCGCGGTCAGCTCGCGCACCAGGAGCGCGTTCAAGCGTCCGTCGCTCCGTCGCCCGTCGTCGTGGTGCATCCGAAGCCGGCCGCGAGGAGCCCGAGGTGAACGAGGTCCTCGTGCACGATCGGCGCGACGTCGAACGCGGGCTCCGGTTCGAGCAAGAGGCTGCGCGCGCCGCCGGTCAGGACGAGCGCAGGCTGATCGAACTGCGCCTCGAACGCGATGCGTCGCGCGAGTTCGGCGGCGGCGCCGCGCAACCCGTGGACGACTCCGGAGCGGATCGCGGCCTCGGTGTCGAGGCCGAGCGCCGGAACACCCGCGGCGGGTTCGACACGCGGGAGCCGCGCCGCGCCCTCCGCGAGGGACTGCGCGAGGAGCGCCGGTCCCGGTGCGATCGCGCCGCCGAGGAACACACCGCCGTTCTCCGCCGACACGGCGTCGACCGTGAGCGCCGTACCGACGTCGACCACGATCGACGCACGCGCGGTCAACTCGAGCGCGCCGCGCGCCGCCCACAAGCGGTCACGACCGACGAGGTCGGGAACGCGGCAACGAATCTCGAGCGCCGCGTCGGGCTTGGCGTGAACGACGTCGCAGACGGCGTCGAGCGCGGCGAGCACGTGCGCCTCGCGCGACGGACTCGCGACGCAGGACACGCTCGCCTCGATCGCGTGGTCGTTCCCGTCCGCCTCGCCGCGCAGCTGCTCGATCCACGCACGCACGCGCTCGGCCACGTGCTCGGGGTCGCCGTCCAGATCGACGCTTCGCACGCGCTCGAACGCGGCGTCCGAAGCGGCTCGCGTCCACGCGCGCAGTTTGAGGCGCGAGTTGCCGAGGTCGACGGTGACGCGGTGCGCGGTCATCGGAGGGCGCGCGCGCTGGGCCGCGCCACGGAGGACTATTCCACGGGCGACTCGTAGGTGCGCGTGAACTCGCGCCCCTGCTTCTCGAACACGACCTTCCACACGGTCGTCGTCCCCGACTCCTTCTTCACGTAGGCGACGGCGTCGCTGACGCTGCGCACCTTGTGCCCGTTGATGCTCTTGACGACTTCGCCGGCGGTGATGCCGTGCTCCGCAGCCACCGAACCGGGGGCAACCTTCGTCACCTGGAGCCCGGCGATCGAGCCGTCGGACGGATTGCGCGCGACACGGTAGTCCACTTCGCGCGAGAGGATCTCGGCGTAGTCGCGGTTGATGCGCGCCGCGGTCTCGGTCCCGATGCGGTACTCGTTGCGGCGCGTTTGCTGCGTGACCTTCGGTGTGGTCGGGACGTAGTTCGCGTTCGTATGGATGCGACTCTGCGTCACCGGCATCACGGCGCCGCCCTCGCCGACGATGGCGATCCCACTCCCCTCGGTCGGGAAGTTCTTCGAGCCGACGACCTCCTCCTCGCGTTCCTCGTCGTCGAAGGCGAAGCGAATGCCCTCGAGCGAAGTGATCGCTGCCACGCGCGCGTACTCATGCGGCTTGGGCAGACGATCGTCCACCTTCAGCGCCGCGGCGAACGTCTTGCTCTTCGGCTTCAGCTGCGGGTCGGTGTACTTGACGTACGCGACGCTCCCCTTCGGGTCGGTCAGGTCTTCCTGGAGAACGAGCACGGTGAGCAGCTCGGCCATCGGCTTCTTCGGCTGCGCGACGGGGCCTGGGGTCGTGTTCACCACCTCGGGCTCGGGCGCTTTCTTGCCGCTCCAGTCCATCGTGTGGAAGACGTTCGTGAGCTTCTTCGAGTCGACGTGGTTGCTCTCGAGCGGCTCGGCCTCGACCACGCCCTCGCGCAGGAGGTTCGCGATCTCGTCGCCGTCGACCTGCTTCATGAGCTCCGGCTTGCGCTGGAAGAAGTCGAAAACCTCCCACCCCAGCCCCCCGGCCGCGGCGAACGCGGCGACCCAGGTGACGAGCTTGATCTGCTGAATATTCATGCGCGGGCGGCCCCCATCCTACCCCTCGGACGACCCGTGGGGAACGTCCGCGCCGGGCAGGTGGCCCGGTGCGGGACGATGACCGCGCGCTCCGACGAACGACTAGGCGGGCTTATTCCCCGCCGGCGAGCCGAAGCTTGCCCGACGGCGCCTGGGCCGTCTGCTTGTTCTTGCCTCGACTGTAACCGCGCAGGGCGAGCAAGAGCTCCTCGGGCCGATCGCTGGCCGCAAGCGCGACCTCGAGCTCGACCAGATCGTTCTGGACCAGCGTCCGGAGCGAGTGGTTGAAGGAGACCAGCCCCTCTTCCTCACCCGCCTCGACGACGCGCGACAGCTCGGACACCTTGCCCTCGTACAGCAGCTCGCGGACGTGCGGCGTCGAGATCAGGAGCTCGGTCGCCGGCACCATGCCCTCGCCCGACTTGCGCGGCAGGAGGCGCATCGACATGACGGCGGCCAGGTTCTCGGCCAGGCGCTGCCGGATCTGCTTGTGCCCTTCCGACGGGAAGAACGAGAGGATGCGATCGACGGTCTGCGGCGCGTTGACGGTGTGCAGCGTGCTGAGCACGAGGTGTCCCGTCTCGGTCGCATCGAGCGCGGCGCCGACGGTCTCGGAGTCCCGCATCTCGCCGATGAAGATGACGTCCGGGCTCTGGCGCAGCGCGTGCCGCAGCCCGTCGGCGAAGTTGCTGCAGTCCGTGCCGATCTCGCGCTGCGAGATGACGCAGCGGTCCTCGGTGAACAGCGTTTCGACCGGATCCTCGAGCGTGATCACGTGCCGTTCGGCGTGCGTGTTCATGTACTCGATCATCGCGGAGAGCGCGGTCGACTTGCCGGAACCGGCAATGCCGGTGACGAGCACGATGCCGCGCTTGCGCAACGCGAGGCGCTCGAGCTGAACGGTCGGGAGCGCGAGCGCGGAGAGCTTCGGCGGCTTGCCGGCCACGTGACGAAGCACGACGGCGGGCTCACCCATCTGCTTGTACGCGTTGAGACGGAAGCGCCCGAGGCCGTCGAGGTGCAGCGCGGTGTCGACCGATCCGGTCTTGCGGAAGGTCTCCATGCGCTCCTCGCCGCAGACGCCGGTCAGGACCTCGAGCAACGGCCCCGCGTTCGGCACGCGGCCGGGCAGGAATCGAATCCGCCCGTCGATGCGGCACGACGGACGACCGCCGGCGCGCAGGATCAAGTCACTCGAACGCAGGCGAACCATCTCGGCCATCCACGCCTCGAGCTTGTGGCGCGGCGAAACCGAGGACGACACGACGACCTGTGCGTGCGCGGCCGCGGCGGGATCCGCCTCGGGTTGCGCCGCGGGCGCGGGGTGCGGCGCGGGAGGCTGCTCCAGTTCGACCGACGGGACCGTCTCGACGAGCTCGAGCGCGTCGAGATCGACCGGCGGGTCGCCCATCGCCCCCATCGTCGGGTCCGCACCCGGAGTCGGGTGGTTCGAGGCGTGGTTGTTCGGCGGCGTCGTGTGTTGTTCTTCGTGCACGTGGATGGGTCTCCCGGTTTTCCCGGAAAGGCCATCGGAGCGCGAGGGCCCCAGCCTTGAGGCCGGAAGCGAGTTCCGTGTCCGGGGACGAAGGCGCGCACTGCCCCGGGCGTCCCACGGGCGGGCGAGGATGGCGCGCTCTAGGCGCGGACGGCGCGCGCGAGCGCGTTCGCGGCGACGAGCAGCTCGTCGACCCCGCTTCCCGTCGCCGACGAGATGCACAGGAATCCCGCCACGCCCGGCACAGCCGCGGCGACGCGCGCCTCGAGTTCCGCCGCGCGCTCGCGCGCCGACTCGTCCTCGACCTTGGTCGCGACGACCAGTCGTGGACGTCGCGCGAGCTCGCTCGAGTAATGCGCGAGCTCGGCGGTGACGATGCGGTAGGCCTCGAGCGGTTCCGTCGTCGCTCCCTCGGAGACGTCCACGAGGTGGAGCAGGACGCGACAGCGCTCGACGTGGCGCAGGAACCGGTGGCCGAGCCCGGCGCCCTCCGCGGCGCCTTCGATCAGCCCCGGCAGGTCCGCGACGACCAGCGTGTCGAACGTGCCGACCTGCGCGATGCCGACCTGCGGTTCGAGCGTGGTGAACGGATAGTCGGCGATCTTCGGCGTCGCCTTGGTGATCGAGCGCAGGAACGTCGACTTGCCGGCGTTCGGAAGGCCGAGCAGCCCGACCTCGGCGACGAGTTTGAGCTGCAGCGAAACGTCGCGCTCTTCTCCCGGGCGTCCCTTCTCGGCGTGGCGCGGCGACTGATTGATCGCCGTCGCGAAGCTCGCATTGCCGCGACCGCCGCGACCGCCGGCCGCGAGGACCAGCGACTCGCCAGACAGCGCCAGGTCGCGCAGCAGGTTGCCGCGCTTGCGGTCGTAGATCTGCGTGCCGATGGGCACCTCGAGCACGAGGTCATCCGCATTCGCGCCGTGGCGATCGACCGGGCCTCCGGGTTCGCCGCTGCGCGCGACGTAGCGCGGCTTGCGCCCGAGCGAGAGGAGCGACGTCACGCTCGGGCTCGCCACGAGGATCACGCTCCCGCCGTCTCCGCCGCAGCCGCCATTCGGCCCACCCTTCGGCGTGTACTTCTCGCGCCGAAACGAGACCAAGCCGTCTCCGCCCTTGCCGGCGGCCACTTGGATTTCACATTCGTCGCGGAACACGGGATGGAGGTGGCGCGCGCGAACGTCGAGGCGCGACCGTGCGCGCCTGCGTCAGCTACTGCGCAGCTTGAATCGGGTCGATGTGGACGCGACGGTTCGCCTGGAACCGAACGCTTCCATCGACCTTCGCGAAGAGCGTGTAGTCGCTGCCGAGCCCGACGTTCAGGCCGGGGCGGAAGCGCGTCCCGCACTGGCGCACGAGGATCGTGCCGGCGGAGACCGTTTGACCACCGAAGCGCTTCACGCCGCGGAACTGCGGGTTGGAGTCGCGACCGTTGCGGCTGGAGCCTTGTCCCTTCTTATGTGCCATCGAATCCGCTCCTAAGCGTCGATCTTGGTGATGCGAACCTGGGTGTAGCGCTGGCGGTGTCCGTTCTTGACGCGGACGTTCTTGCGGCGCTTGAAACGGAAGACGACTTCCTTCGGGCCCTTCGAGTCCCCGACGACCTCGCCGGTAACGGAGGCGCCGTCGATGCTCGGGGTGCCGACGCGCACGTCCCCTTCGTTCGACAGCACGAGCACCTCGTCGAAGGTGACGGAGTCGCCCGCGTTCCAGTTTTCGTTCAGGTCGCAGGTGACGAGGTCGCCCACGCGGACTCCGGTCTGGCGACCGCGATCTTTGATGACGGCGTACACGGCTATTGACTCGTTCGGCTCAGGCCAGACCCGGGATCCGGGGGGGCCAGGGGAAAGACAGATGCACGGGCGGGCAGGCCCGATGCGGGTGGCCCACACGGGCCCAAAACGGGCGGAGAGTCTAGCGGCGGCCCCCGGGCCGGACAAGCCCGGGTTGCACCGAATCGCGCGCGACCCCACCGTCCCGGGGGCGGCTAGCCCGGGTTCCTCATGAGGCGTTGCCGCGATCGACGCAGATGCGCGCCAGATCAAAGCTTCGCGACCGAAGCGCGTGGAGGCGAACTTGACGGGTCGTCGAACCCGGTGAGGGAAGGAAGTGCTGATCTGGCGCGCACCTGCGTCGATCGCGGTGAAGCGTCATGAAGGATCCGGGCTAGGAGTCTGCGTCACAGGTCGGAAGCCAACTCGCGCGAGCCAGGATTCGGACGCGAGAGCCCGGGGTACCACACTCGAATGTGCCCATGCGCGGGGTCGTTCTTACACGCTCCGCGACCTGTGACGCAGATTCC
>JAJDEV010000149.1 GCA_029259605.1 Planctomycetota bacterium
CTCGGAGGAAGCGGAACGCAGGCAGCGCGGATCCAGCGCCGTTCGAGGGTGGCGTGAGTTTCACCACGGGCTGCTAGCCCGGATCATTCATGAGCCTTCACCGAGATCGACGCAGCTACGCGCCATATCAGCACTTCCCTCCCTCACCGGGTTCGACGACCCGTCCAGGTCGCCTGCACGCGCTTCGGTCGCGAAGCGCTGATCTGACGCACATCTGCGTCGATCTCGGCAAAGCCTCATGAAGAACCCGGGCTAGCGCGGTCGACAACGAGCCCGTCGCGCTGCACAAGGCGCCTGCTCCCCCGGGGGCAGGCGCCTTGTTTCGTGACGGAGAGGAGCCGGGAACGGTGCCGGAAACGTTTTCCGGTGGGGCCGGATTCGAGGTGCGTCCGGCGAGAAGCTCTCCAGTTCTCGTCGGGGACGACCCGATCTCCTTCGCGAGCTCCCTCCAGACTCGCATCAACGAGGCCCCCAATGATCACGATGGAAGACCTGCTCGCCCTTTTGGTTCGAAAGGGCGGCTCCGACCTCCACATCTCCACGAACAGTCCGCCGCGTCTCCGCATCGACGGCGTTCTCGTGCCGGTCGAAACCGAGCCGCTGACGCCGGACGACACGCGCCGGCTCGCGACGAGCGTTCTGACGTCCGACCAGATCGCGCGACTCGATCGGGACCTGGAGCTCGACTGTTCGTTCGAATTGGACGGACAGGGACGCTTCCGGGCGAACGTCTTCTATCAGCGTGGCGCCGTGGCCTGTGTGCTGCGTCTCGTCCCGCACGAGATCGCCGACTTCGAACAACTCGGGCTGCCGCGGAAGGTGTGCGAGCACCTTTGCGGTCTGCGTTCGGGGCTCGTGCTCATCACCGGCGCGACCGGTTCGGGCAAGTCGACGACGCTCGCGTCGATGATCGACTACATCAACCGCACGCGCCACGGACACATCGTGACGATCGAGGATCCGATCGAATTCGCGCACCAGAGCCAGGGCTGCATGGTGACGCAGCGCGAGATCGGCTCCGATTCGCGCGCCTTCAAGAACGCGCTGCGCAGCGTGCTGCGCCAGGATCCGGACTTCGTTCTGGTCGGCGAGCTGCGTGACCTCGAGACGATCGAGGCCGCGCTCACGCTGGCGGAAACCGGTCACCTGACGTTCGCGACTCTGCACACGTCCGACGCGGTGCAGACGATCAACCGCATCATCGACGTGTTCCCGTCGCACGCGCAACAGCAGGTGCGCACGCAACTGTCGTGCGCCTTGCACGGTGTCTTCTGCCAGCAGCTCCTGCCCGCCGCCAGCGGGCGTGGACGGATGCTTGGCGCAGAGATCATGCTCGCCAACTCCGCCGTTCGCGCTCTCATTCGCGAAGGCAAAGGGCACCAGATCTACTCGCAGATTCAGACCGGCGGCAAGGTCGGCATGCGGACGATGGCCTCGTGGCTCGCCGACCTGGTCAAGGCCGGTCGCGTCCGCGTCGAGGACGCCGAGCGCACGCTCACCGATCCGGGCGAGTTCCAAACGTTGATCAGGTCGGCCGCCTGATGGTCCGCTTCTCGCGCAAGATCCGACGTCTCGTCATCGACGCGGGGCTGGTCAGTCAAGAGGACTGGGCAGCCGCGCGCGAGTCGGGTCAACCCGTGCTCGACGTGCTCATCGAACGCGGGCAGGTCGCGGAGGAGCGGTTGTACGAAGTCCTCGGGATGACCTCGGGGATTCCGCCGATCGACCTCACACGGCTGACGCCGGATCCCGAGGCCGTCGAGGCGTTGCCCCAGGAGAGTTGTCTCGAGCACTGCGTGCTGCCGATCGCGCGCAACGGCGACAGCCTGACGATCGCGATCTCGGACCCGTTCGACGTGCTCCTGCTGGACGATCTCAACATCCTGTCGAAGTGCAAAGTTCGACCGGTGTTGAGCCATCCGGCGGCGATCAAGAACGCGCTCGCGAAACTCTACAACCGCGACCAGCAAGAGGTCGACGACCTGCTCGGCGATGTGCGCGGCGACGAGATCACGGTCAAAGAGGATTCGCCGGACGACCTGGACCTCGTGTCCGGTGCGAGCGGTGACGACGTCCCGGCCGTCAAGCTCGTCAACCTCGCGATCCTGCGGGCGCTCCGCGAGAAGGCGAGCGACATCCACATCGAACCGACTGAAAAGTTCCTGCGCATCCGCTATCGGATCGACGGACGCCTGGTCGAGGCGATGACTCCGCCGAAGGCGCTGATGTCGTCCGTGATGTCGCGCCTCAAGATCCTCGCGAACCTCGACATCGCGATCCGGATGGAGCCGCAGGACGGCAAGTTCCAGATCCGTTACGAGGGCAGGACGATCGACTTCCGTTTGTCGCTGCTCCCGGTCGTTGGCGGGGAGAAGGCCGTGATGCGGATCCTCGACCAGAGCGGCGTCGCGCTGAGCCTCGCCGGTCTCGGTTACGAGCCCAAGTGTCTCGAGGACTTCCAGACCGCGGCCAAGTCGTCGTACGGGATGGTGCTGGTCACGGGGCCGACGGGTTCGGGTAAGTCGACGACGCTCTACGCGGCCGTCAAAGAGGTCGCGACGCCCGACGTGAACGTCGTGACCGTCGAGGACCCGGTCGAGTACCGGATGGACGGCATCAACCAAGTGCCCGTCTCGCCGAAGCGCGGACTCACGTTCGCCGGCGCGCTGCGCTCGATCCTGCGGCAGGACCCGGACATCGTGCTCGTCGGCGAGATTCGAGACGTCGAGACGGCAGAGATCGCGGTCAAGGCCGCGCTCACGGGCCACCTCGTGCTCTCGACGTTGCACACGAACGACGCGCCCCAGGCGATCACGCGTTTGGTGGACATGGGCATCGATCCGTTCATGGTCTCGAGCTCGGTGATCTGCGTCGCGGCGCAGCGTCTCGTTCGCAAGCTCTGCCCGCATTGCGCCGAGGCGATCGAGATCCCGGAGAAGGAACTTCTCGCGGTCGGCTTCAAGGAAGAGGAGCTGGAGGGCATCGAGCTCAAGGGGCCGCGCGCGGTCGGGTGTCCGCGCTGCAAGAACGGCTATCGCGGCCGCTTCGCGCTGCTCGAGACGCTCGCGGTGTCGAACGACATCAAGCGGATGGTCGTCGAGGGACGCGCTGTTCACGAGATCAAAGCACAAGGACTGCGTGACGGAATGCTCACGCTCCGCCGCGTCGGGATCCTCAATGCCCTGCGCGGCAAGACGTCCCTCGAGGAAGTTCTTCGAGTGACGATGCACGACTAGCCCCAACCCAATCAATCCAGTGGCAAACTACCAGTACGCAGCGAAGGACGCCCAAGGCAAGACGGTCGAGGGCTCGATCGAAGCGAACGATCGCAACGAGGCAGTCGGGCTGCTCCGAGACAAGTCGTTGATCGTGCTTCGCGTCGACGAACAGTCGAAGCGCGGCTTCGGTCGCAAGAAGGCCGGAAGCTCGTCTCTCGACCGCTCGCCGAGCGCCAAGGGCCTCTTCAAGGTCAAGCCGAACGCGAGCAAGGCGGACCTCACGATCTTCACGCGTCAGCTCTCGACCATGATCGGCGCGGGCATCTCGCTGCTCGAGTCGCTCGAGGTTCTGCGCGACCAGGCGGAGACGCCGGGAATGAAGGCGTGTCTCGACATCCTGACGTCCGAGCTGCGCGGCGGTGCCGACCTGTCGACCGCGATGGCGCGGTGCCCGAAGGTCTTCAACCCGCTCTACGTCAGCATGGTGACGGCCGGTGAAGCGTCCGGTCAGATGGACGTGATCCTCGTGCGCCTGGCCGAGTACGTCGAGTCGACCGAAGAGCTGAAGCGCGAGATTCGTTCCGCGATGACCTACCCGGTCATCTCGCTGGTGCTCGTGCTCGGCATCACGATGTTCCTGATGGTCGGCGTCGTTCCCGGATTCAAAGAGGTGTTCGCGGGACTCGGCGCCGAGCTCCCGGGGCTCACGCTCACGGTGCTCGCGATCTCCGACTGGTTGGTCGCCAAGTGGTACTTCGCGATGTTCGGCGTCGTCGCCATGATCGCCGGCTACAAGTTCGCGAAGAAGACGCCCAAGGGCGAGCTGTTCTTCGACCACGTTTCGCTGAAGCTCCCGATCTTCGGAAACCTGGCGCGCAAGGTCGCGCTGGCGCGCTTCTCGCGCACGTTCGCGACGCTCATTCGCTCGGGTGTGCCGATCATGGGCACGCTCGACATCGTGTCGGACACGGCGGGCAACAAGGTCGTGTCGAACGCAGTCGATGCATCGAAGGAGAGCGTCCGGAACGGCAACATGCTGTCCGATCCGCTCGCGCAAACGAAGGTGTTCCCGCCGATGGTCGTGAAGATGATCGCGATCGGCGAGCGTTCGGGCGCGCTCGAGCAGCTGCTCGAGAAGATCGCGGAGTTCTACGACTCGCAGGTCAAAGCGACGATCAAGTCGCTCACGAGTCTGATCGAACCGCTCCTGATCTGTTTCATGGGTGGCATCGTCGGCGTCGTGATCCTCGCCGTCTTCCTCCCGATCCTCAACATCATCGGCAACCTGAGCGGCTAGCAGACTGTGGCAAACGTCATTCACCCGCAGAACGCCGTCCTCCACTCCGGCTTGGCCCCCGAAAGCCTCGCCGAATCCACCGATTCGCCTACGTTTCCGGCGACCAACCCGGAGCGGATGCCGACGCTCTGCGGGCGAAGCACTTTCGCCACAGCCTGCTAGCCCGGATCATTCATGAGCCTTCACCGAGATCGACGCAGCTGCGCGCCAGATCAACGCTTCCCTTCCTCACCGGGTTCGACGACCCGTCAAGGTCGCCTGCACGCGCTTCGGTCGCGAAGCGCTGATCTGACGCACATCCGCGTCGATCTCGGCAAAGCCTCATGAAT
>JAJDEV010000150.1 GCA_029259605.1 Planctomycetota bacterium
CCTGACGACGGCCGTTCTACCGACCGGCTGCCGACAGCGTGCTGTCAGGATGCAGGGGAAAAGCCGGCGAATGCGCGCCTCGAACACGCGCCGGGCGCTCACAATCCGCGCGCGATGGGAGCCAAGGAACCCTGGAAGCGCGTGGCCTCCGAGCTGCGCGCCAGCGCCGCACCCGGCGGGCGCGCCCGACACGGGACCTGCTGGGTCGAGGGCACGCGTGTGGTCGAGCGCGCGTTGCGTTCCGGCGCGCGGCTGGAGCGCGCCGCGGTCGACGCGGCGTTCCTCGCGAGCGCGGAAGCGCGCACGGCGGAGCTGCGCGCCGGGCTCATGGAGCACGGGTGCGAGCTCGTCGAAACGCCGGCCGCAGCGTTCGCCGAGCTGACGGGCGGACGCGCGCTCGGCGGCGTCGTCGCGCTGGCGCGGCTCCCCGCTGCGCCGACGCTCGAAGAGGTCGTGGGCCGCGCCGCGGAGCCCGCGCGCCTCGCCGCGTGCGTCGCGTTCCAGGACCCGGGCAACGTCGGCGCCGTCGTCCGCACCGCGCACGCGACCGGCATCGGCGCGGTGCTCGTCGTCGGGAGCACGGACGCGTTCCACCCGAAGGCGATCCGCACGTCGATGGGCAGCCTGTTCCGGATGCCGATCGTCGCGTTCGAGAGCGTGGGGGAGATGACGGCGCGGTTGCGCGCGCTCGCCGTGCCCAGCGTCGGTGCGGTGACGGCGGGCGGCGTGCCGGTGACCGCGCTCGGGTCCGAACGCGGCGCGACGTGCGCGGTGCTCGGTTCGGAGGCCTTCGGGTTGTCCGCGGACGAGGCGGACGCGCTCGACGTGCGCGTCACGATCCCGATGCCGGACGGCGTCGACTCGCTGTCGGTGAACGCCGCCGCGGCGATCCTGTTCCACGAGCTGCGCCGCGGCACGCTGACCGGCGCGCCCTACTCGACGTAGCCGAGGCGCCGCAGCGCTTCGAGTTGCTCCTCGGTGCGGCCGGGCGCGACCTTCGGACCGTCGAGCTTCGCGCCCTCCTCGAACTCGCTCGGGATGCCGCGCGGGTCCGGATCGCTCTGGACCCACTGGAGCAGCTCGGCCCAACCGCCGGAGGGCGGACGACCGGGACGAAAGGTCTCGTCGGACTCCGCATCGACGGCGAGGTCCATCCAACCGTTCTTCGACAGCGTGCCGTCGCGACCGATCGTGATGTAGAGCTTCGAGTCGCCCTGGATGCGCGCGCGGTGCGTGGTCTTGCCGGACACGGATTCGACCGAAAGCGACGTCTCGTTCGAGCGCTCCCTTAGCAGCATGCCGTCGAGCGTCGCGAGCGCGCCCGGGGCCGCCACTCCGAGCTGCGTCACGAGGGTCGGCACGAGGTCGACGAGCGAAACCGGTTGGTCGAGCGTGCGCGCCGTGAGGCCCTCGGCGCGGATCATGAGCGGGACGCGTACGATCGCGTCCCACACGTGGTAGCCGTGCGTGAAGTAGCGCTCGTGCTCCATCATCGTCTCGCCGTGGTCCGCGGTGAAGACGACCACCGTGTTCTCGAGCAGCCCGCGCTCGGCGTACGCATCGAGCAACCGGCCGACCTCGCGGTCCATGTACGCGATCTCTTCGTCGTAGCGGTCGACGTAGAACTCGCCGTCCGTGACGCCGCGCACACGCTGGTACTGGCGCACGCGCTGTGGATCGATCGGGCGCGGCGTGTCGTGCGTGAACTCGGTCGGTCGGTCGTCGGGCGCTTCGTACGGACCGTGCGGGTCGATGTAGTGCACCCAGAGCAGGTGCGGGCGCGACTCGTCTCGCTCTTCGCCGAACCAGTAGAGCGCCGAGTCCGTGGTGCGCGACGCGCGCCGCTCGTAGATCTCGCGGTTGTGCTCGCGCTCGTCGACGAAGTCGTCGTAGAAGTCGAAGTGCGAGGCGAGCCCGGACGCTTCGTCGGTCAGCACGTTGTTCGAAACGACGCCCGCCGTCTGGTAGCCGTGCGCGGATAGATAGTCGGGCAGCAGCTCGAGCTCGGCCGCAACGCGCTGGTACAGGAGCCGCACGCCGTGTTGCGCGGGATAGAGTCCGGACAGGATCGACACGACGCTGGGTGCGGTCGCGCCCTCCGTCGAATAGGCGCGCGTGTACACGTGCCCCGCGCCGAAGAACGCGTCGATGCGCGGCGACGTCGGGCGCGCATAGCCATAGAGCGACAGGTGATCGGGGCGCAGCGTGTCGACGCTGATCAGCAACACGTTGCGGCCGGCCCAGGGGGCTTCGGGCGCGTCGCTCGTCGCCGGTTCGGAGGTGGCGGCCCCGTCCGAGCAGGCGGCGGTGCCGAGCGCGAGAACGAACGCGACGGGAAGCGGGGCGAGTTGGAGAAGGGCTCGGAGCATCGGGCGGCGGCGTCGCGATCGCGCGTCATCATGGGCTTCCCGATCGGAAACCGCCATGGCGCGCGAAAAGCGCTACGGAACCGCGCGGCCGTGTGCGAACCTGAGTTCGTCGCTTTCCCTGCGCCGGCGCCGCGGAAGCGTCGATGGTTTCGGGCGTCGTGCCCGGTGAGAAGTGGCGCGCGCGCGTGCGGATGACGGAGCCAGTCGAGACCCTTGCGAAGCCGCCCCGGCGCGGGCACGCCCTCGGAATCGAGGTCGCGTCGCTCGTGCTGCTCTGCGCGCTGCCGTTCGCGCTCTTCCATTGGTGCCTGCCGTTCGGCGCGTGGACCATCGGAAAGGACTACCCGGTCTTCTCCACGCCGCAGCAGCAGGAACTGCTCTTCTCCCTCGCGAACAAGAGCCTCCCGCTCTACGCGCCCGGGTTCGCCGGCGGCCAGTCCGCGAGCGCGCTCACGCTCGGCCAGCTCTTCCATCCGCTGACCTATCTGGCGGCTATCGGTCCGGGCTACTGGGACGGCGCGGCGCTGGACTGGAACACGTTCTTCCGGTTGCTCTCGCTGGGCGTTACGCACTGGATCTGGTTCCGGCTGCTCGTCGCGCTCGGTGTGCGACCGGTCGTGGCCGTCGCCGCGTCGCTGGTGCTCGTCTACAACCTGCGCATGCTTGACCTGTTCCGCTACGGGGCAGCGCTCGAGGCGTACACGGGCATGCTGCTCGCGAGCGCGAGCGTCCTGTGGGCGTGGCTGCGCCCGAGCCGCGTGCTGCCGATCTGCGGCGTGGTCGCTTCCACGTACTGGCTCGTCTGCAGCGGCCACCCGCAGATGATGTACTACGGCGCGATCGGCGTCGCGGTCGCGATGCTGGTCGCTCCGCACTACGCGTTCGCGCTCGGCGCCACACCGCGGGGCGCGCGGCGCGCGGTGCTCGCGTTCTATCGCAGGATCGTCCTCTGCGGAGCCGGAGGAGTCGCGCTCGCCGCGGCGTACGTGCTGCCGTTCTACTTCGACTTCCTGGCGAACAACGGCGAGCGCGTCGGCAGCGACTACGCGTGGGCCGACGGCTACCTCGACTCCGCCGTCGGCACGGTGAACAACTTCTTCGCGCCGCTCTACTCGAACGTGATGGGGGCCTTCGGTGGATCGGCGCTGATGCTGCTCGCGGCGCTCGTGCCGCTCGCGATCGTTCGGCGCCGCGTGCCGCTCGTCGTTTGGGCGCTGTGGGGCTTCGGCGCGCTCCTGTTCCTGCACATGCAGGGCGCGCGCACGCCCGTGCACCGCTTCGCGTGGGAGTATCTGCCACTGGCCGGATCGTTCCGCGTCGCGGGGCGCGTGTCGATGTTGCTCCCGCTCGTCCTGACGTTGCTCGTCGCGTGGTTGAGCGCGGGGCGCGCAGGCGAGCGCGTGCGCAGCGCGAGCGCCTTGCCGGTCGGCGCCGCCGCGCTCGCGCTCGCCGGATACGCGTGGTTCGGTGGCGACGCCACGCGCGAGTTCACCAAGTTCGCGGCCGTGCGCATCAACGACGTTCCGAGCGTGGCGCACGCGCTCGTACTGGCCGGCGGTCTCGCCGCGCTCGCCGGCTTCGGGATTGTGACCTGGTGCCGCGAGGGCCGCGCGCTGCGTTGGGGCGGCGCGGTGGCGCTCGTCGCCGGCGCCGCGCTCTCCACCGGCGCGAGCCTGCGCTACGGGACCTGGCGGACCGAGGCGCAACCCACGCGCACGTTCGACGCGCTCGCGGCCGAGAAGCGCGCGAGCCTCGACTACACCCCCGACGCCGGTCACGGCCTGTTCACGGCGGTCGTCGCGCGCCAGCTCGAGCACGGCGCGCTCGAACCGTTCCTCGCGCGACTGTGCGTCGAGGCGCGCTTCGTCGCGGGGAACGACGAGGCGTACGCGGCGCTCGGCGCGCGCTCGAGCCCGCGCCTCGTCGTGCTCGAGGGGGACGGGCCCGACGCGCTCGATGCCGATCCGGACGTCAGCGCCGGCGATGTGCGCGCGTCCTTCAGCTCGTACAACCGCGTCGACTTCGACGTGAACGCGAACCGTCCCGCGTGGCTCGTCTTCGGCGCGCCGTACTCTCCGCACTGGCGCGCGTTGGTCGATGGCGAGCGCGTGCCCGTGCTGCGCGCGAACGGCGCGGCGCACGCGCTCTTCGTCGAGCGCGGGCGGCAACGCGTCGAGTTTCGGTACGTGTCGCCCGCCGCGATCGGCGGGCTCGCAACGAGCTTCGCCGCGCTGCTCGTCCTCGGCGCGCTCGCGCTGCGCCGTCGGTCGCGCGGTGGCCCGCCGGTCGCCGCGCTCGTTTGGAGCGTGGCCGTCGTGTTCGCCTTCGCGGGCGTGTACGGGCGCCTGTACGACGGCGAGGACCTCGAACTGGACTACGCCTGGAGCGAAGCCGCGATGGCGCCGGCGACGGATCTCGCGTACGGACGTCCCACCACGATGACGTCGATGCCGTTCGACGAGCACCTGCTGCATCGGTACGGCAGTGGTCGTGCCGTGGACGGCGCGCGCACCGGCGGCGGCGCGCGCACTCGGATCGAGCAGACGGCGGCGTGGACCGTGGACCTCGGCGCGCCGCTCGCGCTCGACCACGTCGTTGTCTGGGAGGGGGACAGCGCTCCGAGCGTGTCGCGCTCGAACGTGCGTCCGCTCGTCGTCGAGGGGTCGCGCGATGGCGCGCTGTGGCGCCGCCTCGGTGCGTGGACCGGGGCGCGAACCGAAGACGGCGCGTCGATCGAGTTGGAAGGCGGGCGCGGAGGTGGGCCGGTCGCCCGTTATCTCCGGATTCGCGCGGGATCCGGCTCGGCGCTCGCGCTCGACGAGGTCGAGGTGTTCGGCCCGTGAGCTCGCTCGGGCCTGTCGCTCGCGACGGGCGCGCACGTCCTCCGGGTATAGTTGCGCCGAGCGCGCACCGCTGAGCGCGAGACGATGCACGTGAGCGAGGACCGCGAAACAACTTCCGCTTCGGCGCGCGTGCAGCGCGTTGTCGTCGTCGCGCCGTGTTTCAACGAGGCGGGGAACGTGCAGCGCTTCCACGCCGAGGTCGTCGCGGCGCTCGAGGGCGTCGAACGCCTCGACTTCCGGATCCTGTTCATCGACGACGGCAGCACGGACGGGACCGGGGCAGCGCTCGAGGCGCTGCGCGCCGCCGACGCGCGCGTCGCCGTCGGCGCGCTGTCGCGCAACTTCGGGCACCAAGCTGCGCTCTCCGCCGGGCTCTCCGTTTGCGAGGGGGACGCGGTGATCGCGATGGACACCGACCTGCAGCACCCGCCCGCGCTGCTGCCGGACATGATCCGCGCTTGGCGCTCCGAGGGTGTCGACCTGGTTCTCGCCGTGCGGCAAAGCACGAGCGACGCCGGCTTCCTCAAGCGCGCGAACTCCGGCCTGTTCTACTGGCTCATGCGGCGGATGAGCGACACGCCGATCGTTCCGGGCGTGGCCGACTTCTATCTGCTCTCCGCGCGCGCGCGCGCCGCGCTCGTCTCGATGCCCGAGCAACACCGCTTCCTGCGCGGCATGGTCGCCTGGCTGGGCTTCGAGCGCGCGCTGCTGCCCTACGAGGCGCCGCCGCGCGCGAGCGGCGAATCGAAGTACGGTTGGGGCCGGATGATCGCACTCGCGCTCGACGGCATCCTGTCCTTCTCCGCCGCGCCGATCCGCTTGATGACGCGCGTCGGCCTGGGCATCACCATGCTCGGGATCGCGTACCTCGTCTATGTGGTGGCGCGCGCCGTGTTCCTCGGCGACCTCGTGCAGGGGTGGGGCTCGCTCGTCTCGCTCGTTGTCGTCCTCGGCGGACTCCAGCTCGTGTTCCTCGGCGTCATCGGCGAGTACATCGCGCGGGTGTTCGAAGAGGTGAAGGGTCGTCCGCTGTTCCTGTTCCGCGAGGAGCCCGAGCTGTGGCCGACCGGAGCGCCGGACCGTGACTGATGCGAGCGGCGCGCGGCGCCCGAGCGACGAGGAGTACTGTCACGAGCGCCTGGGCGACGCCTTCGAGTCCGCGCTCTCGATGTACGACACGACGCGCCGCGTCGAGGTGCTGATCGACGACTTCCTCGACGACGACGTGCTCGTCGGCCGGTCCGTGCTCGACGTCGGCTGCGGGCTCGGCTACTTCAGCGAGCGCTTGGTCCAGCGCGGCGCGGTGGTCACCGCGTGCGACCTCGGTCCGACGCTCGTCGAGCGCACGCGCTCGCGCGCCGGCTGCGACGGCGTCGTCGCCGACGCGCTGCACCTGGTCGAGCAGTTCGGCGAGGGGCGCTTCGACGTGGTCGTGTCGTCGGAGTGCATCGAGCACACGCCCGAGCCGGGCGTCGCGCTGCGCGAGATGGCCGGCGTGCTGAAGCGCGGCGGCACGCTCGCCGTCAGTACGCCCAACCTCGTGTGGCAACCCGTCGTCCGCCTCGCGACGAAGCTGAAGCTGCGCCCCTTCGACGGACACGAGAACTTCAGCACGGCGCGCTCGATGCGTCGCGAACTCGGCGCCGGCGGCGTGGACGTGACGCGCGTCGAGGGCCTGCACCTGTTCCCGTTCCAGTTCGGGATGCACGGCCTGTCGCGCTGGTGCGACCGGAACCTGCAGGCCCTCTCGCCCGCGATGATCAACCTGTGCGTGCTCGGCGTGAAGCGCTGAGCCGCGACTAGCGGGGTGCGTCGAGCGGGAGCGGGAGCGCGACGAGGATCGAGCGCGGCGTGCCGGCGACGAGCAGGTACTCGTTCGGCCCGGCGCCCTCGCGGCGCACGAGCGCGTCGTCTCCAGCCGCGCGCAACTCCCAGCCGTTGCGCTCGCCGAACACGCGCTCGAGCGGCGGCCGCATCACGCGCAACCACTCGCCCTCGACACTTACCCGCGGCTGGCCGAGTTCGCGAACGTGCTCGGTGCGCGAGACCTGGAGCAGCTCGAGGTCGTCGCGGCCCAGGCGCGCCTCGACCCAGGCGCGCAACGAGTAGTGCGCGAGCGTGTTGTTCACGCTCTTGCCGCCGCGCCACAGCGAGCGCCGATGTGGATCGCCGTCGATCTGGAACGGACGGTCCATGATCCACACCGTGGCGTCGCCCGGGAGCGTCTTCCAATCGTCCGCGATCGCGTCGGTGAGCCCGCGCGTGACGTCGTCATTGCGGCGCCAGTCCTGGTCGGGCGAGACGATCGGGCTCGCGGGAAGCAGGGTCAGGACCCAGAGCGCGACCACGATGCGCGCCGGTCGACCCGTCGCGAGCGCCGATGCGGCCAGGACCGAGCCGACCGCGGGCAGGTAGAGCAGGCGCCGGGTGTAGAGTCCGGTCAGTCCGTACAGCACGAGCGGCAGAACGAACAGCGCGACGCCGACCGCCGGCAGTCGAGCGCCGCGGCGCCACGCGCGCGCGGCGAGGAAAACGGCGGCGACCAGGATCAGCGCGCCGAGCGGAAGTCCGAGCGCGCGCGGAACCCACGCTTCGATCGCGCCGGACCATCCTGGAAAGAGCACCTCGAGCGGCGCCGCGGCGAGCGTCTCGTCCAGCTGGCTCACGAAGAACGTGGGGCCGGAACGGTTGTAGCCGCCCCAGCCGTCGAGCACCGCCGTGCGCCCGAAGAGATAGAGCGGCAACGCGAGTGCGTACGCCGCGGCGAGTTGAATCGCCGCCCGCCGCCCGCGGACCGCGAACATCCACAGCACCGCGACCGGAAGCACGACCACCGCTGCCTCCTTGGCGCCGATCGCGAGCACGCCGAGGACGGCCGCGGCCACGACGTTCCCGCGCGACACCGCGAGCAGCGTCGCGACCGAGAACAGCGTGAACAGGAGGTCGAGGTTGCGCGCCACGGCGGGCACGAGCTCGACACCCAACGGATGCAGCGCGAGCAACGCCGCCGCGAGCAACGCGCTCGTCGCCGCGTGCTTGCGCACCGCGGTGTGCACCAAGAGGAACAGGAGCGTGACGACCGCGAGGTGCAGCCCGAGGTCCCACACGTGCCAGCCGGCCGCGTTCCAGCCGAACAGCCCGCGCAGCAGCGCATAGTGCAGCATCGTGACCGGCCGCCAGAAGTTGGCGTTCACGCCCGCGATGCCCGCCGTGAGCGGCATCCACGCCTGCCGCGCGACGTCCGCCGGGCCGTCGACGCGCGCGGCGGCGACATCGGCGAGCGCGTCCGCGCCGGTGAAGCCGAGCTCGTGCGTGTCGCGATACGTCCAGGCCGTCAGCGCGAGGACGAGCGCGAGCCCGAACCACGCGCGCCATCCGATCGACGCGATCGGCGCGATCTCGCTCCGCGCTCCGTTGCCACTGGCATCCATCGCGTCACTCATTCTCCGCGAGCGGTCCGTCGGGCGCGAGCAGCAGGTTCGCGAGCGTGCGCGCGACGAACGCGTGCCCGGCCGCGTTCCAATGCGGGTCGGCATTCAGTACGAGCGGGAACTCGTCCGTCGCCTCGAAGTACGGGAGCAGGTCGACGATCGGATAGTCGCGCGTCGCCGCGGCCTCGCGGAAGAAGCGGAAGTACTCGAACTGGTGCGGCTCGTCGAGCGCGTAGCTCGCCGCCTCCCAGTTGTTCGGGCACTCCTCGGCATTCCAGTGGTGGAAGCGCGGCAGCACGACGAGCGCGAACGAGGCGCCCCAGCTGCGCACCAGCTCCGCCACGGCGTCGACGTTCGCGAGCGTGCGCTCGAAGTAGGGGCGTGTGGTCTCGAGCGGATGGCGATAGATGAAGTAGCCGTTCGTCTCGCGCTGCCCGTCGAGCTCGAGGTCGAAGCGATAGTAGCGGTAGCCGTCCTCGCGCTGCGGACGGCGGCGGGTGAGCGCGCGGAACGGGTACTCGAGCGCCTCGCGCAGCGGCTGCGCCACGTTCCACAGCGGGCCGAGGTCGCGGAACGACGCGCCGTCGTCGCCGCGCGCGAAGCGGACCGCGTCGCCCTCGCCGCTGGCCTCGTTCATGTAGCGCAGGTCGTCGCCGATGTCCGTCGCGTCGAGCAGGAGCAGCACCGTGTCCGGTCGATAGGCGGCGACGACGTCGCGCGCGAGCAGGCGCTCGAGGAAGGGCGAGTAGCTGACGATGCCGGCGTTGAGCACGGCAGCGGGCGCCGCGCGTGCCCGCAGCTCGCCCTCGAGGCGTGACGCGACGTCCTCGCCGTCCTGGACGCCGAGCCCGAACACGAACGAGTCCCCGAGCAACGCGACGCGCCGCTCGGCCGCCGCGAACGCCTCGCGTCCGTAGGGGCTGCGCAGTCCGTCCGCGTTCGTGCGAAAGGTCAATGCGCGTCCGTCGAGGGCACCGAGTCGGAGCCGCGCGTTCGCGGGATAGGCGTGGTGTCGCGCGCGCGACGACAACCCCATGTTCGGAACGAGGGGCAGGCCGGCGGGTAGGCCGACGGCGCGCGCGCCGAGGTCGAACGCGACGAGCCCGATCGTCGTCACGACGGCGGCGACCACGAGCTGGCGACGGCGCCCCGTGCGGTTCGCCCAGACGAAGAGCGCGAGGAGCGAGAGCGCGGAGTACGCGGCGATGGACGCGAGCGCGCGGCCGCGGCCTCCTGCGCCGCCCGGCAGCGCGCGATCGGCCCACCCGAGCGCGATCGCGGCCGAGCCCAACGCGCCGAGCCCGACGACGACCGCGGGCAGCAGGAAGCCGCGCGCCGCGGCTCGCGTTGCGGTCGATGCTCGGTCGGAGGAAGCCATAGCGTGGGCGGTATCGTCCACATCCGCGGGAGCACTGCAACGAAGCGAGGGAGGCGAAAGCCGGCGCGCGTCGCGGCGCGTCTCCTTCGCGCACGGCGGAGGGACGTGCTAACCTTCGCCATGGCTGCCATCTGGAACCGCGTTCTGTCGCCGGGCGCACCTCGAACACGCCTCGGAGTCCTCGTGCTCGCCGCGGTCGGTGCGCTCACTGCCTGCGGGAGCGACGCACCGGCCTCGGACCGACCGAACGTCGTCATCGTCCTGCTCGACACGCTGCGTCCGGATCGGCTCGGCGTCTACGGCTGCGAGCGGGGCACGTCTCCGCGGCTCGACGCGCTCGCCGATCGCTTCTTCGTCTTCGAGAACGCGCAGAGCGCCGCGCCGTGGACCGCGCCCTCGTTGATCAGCCTGATGACGTCCTCGTATCCCGATGTGCACGGGGTCCAGGGTTTTCCGATTCCGGACCGGTTGACCGAGGGGCTGCCGACGCTGGCCGAGGTGCTGCGTCGCGCGGGCTACGACACCGCCGCGTTCACCGAAGGCGGCTACGCGAAGGGGGACTTCGGCCTCGACCGCGGCTTCCGCCTCTACCCCGACAACCCGGGCGACGCGAAGGGCTACGCATCCAACCTTTCGCACCCGAGCCGCCTCGCGTCGAACCTGGACCGCACGGTCGAGTGGCTCCGCGACGAGCGCGAGGACCCGTTCTTCCTCTTCTTCCACACGTACGAGGTGCACCTCCCGCTGCGCGCGCCCGAGGAGGACATCCGCACCTTCGTTCCGGACTTCGACGAGGCGGAGCACACGCGCCGCTTCGAAGCCGCCATCGCCGATTGGAACGCGCGCCGCGAGCTCGACCCGGAGAACGCGCGCGCCCTGTCGCGTCGCATGTTCCAGCTCGGCTTCTCGCAGCTCGGCTTCGCGCAGCTGCCGCGCATCGAGGACCGCCGCGAGCTGATGGCGGCGTCGGCGGAGCTCGGCATTCCGCTCGAATTCGACGTCGCGATCCGCGCCCCCGAGAATCGCCAGTGGGTGCAGGACATCTACGACGCCGAGGTGCACTACACCGACCGCCAACTCCAGCGCCTGTGGGACGCGCTCGCGGACGAAGGGCTCGAGGACAACACGATCGTCGTCGTGATCAGCGATCACGGCGAGTCGCTCGGGGACCACGGTCGACTCGGGCACGGGGAAGACCTGCACGAGGAGCTGCTGCGCGTCGTCTTGATGCTGCGCGCACCGGAGTTCGCCGGCGCGCCGCGGCGCGTGCCCGAGGTCGTGCGCTCGGTGGACGTGATGCCGACGGTGCTCGAGCTCGTGGGCTACGCGCCGGACGACCTGCGGCTCCAGGGGCGCAGTCTCGTACCGCTGATGCAGGGGAGCGGCGCGGCCGGCGTCGCGTTCAGTCACGCGTCGCACGCGCACCACCTCGACGGCCAGGCGGATCGACGGCAGACCGTGCGCTCGGACCGCTGGCGCCTGATCCTGGATCCGGACACGGGCGAGACCCAGCTGTTCGACACCGCCGGCGACGCCGGTGAGACGCGCGACGTGGCCGCCGAGCATCCCGACGTCGTCGCCGAACTCGTCGCGCTGCTCGGCGATCAGGTGCAAGCGAACGCGCGCCTGCGCGCGGAGGTCGGCGAGCCCGGCGCCACGGATGCCGGTTCGAACGAGGACCTGTTGCGCGACCTCGAGGGACTCGGCTACACGGGCCGCGAGTAGTCCGCGCTAGCCCGGATCATTCATGAGCCTTCACCGAGATCGACGCCGCTGCGCGCCATACCAACGCTTCCCTTCCTCACCGGGTTCGACGACCCGTCAAGGTCGCCTCCACGCGCTTCGGTCGCGAAGCGCTGATCTGACGCACATCTGCGTCGATCTCGGCAAAGCCTCATGAAG
>JAJDEV010000016.1 GCA_029259605.1 Planctomycetota bacterium
AGCGCCTGCCATAGCGCCCCGCGACGATCCAGCGATAGCGAACCAAACGCATCCGCTCCAGCCAGCCGTGACATCACCGCGCGGCTCAACCGCGTTCGCCGGGAAAAATCGTCCCACCCCAGAAACGGACCTCGCCGACGCGCCCGTTCGATCACTCGGGCATACGCTTCCGACAATCCGCCGATCAAACGGAAGCCTAGCCGCAAGGCTTCGTCCTGGAGCGTGCAGTCCCAACAACTCGTGTTCACGTCGATTGGACGCACCTCGACACCGTGCTCACGGGCGCCTCGCACCAGTTGCGCCGGGGCGTAAAAACCCATCGGTTGGCTGTTGATCAGCGCCGCCGTGAACGCCGCCGGGTGGTGGCGCTTCAGCCACGCGGACACGTACACGATCAGCGAGAAGCTCGCGGAGTGCGACTCGGGAAAGCCGTACTCGCCGAAGCCCATGATCTGGTCGTAGAGCCGCTGCGCGAAGTCGGACGAGTAGCCGTTCGCGACCAGCCCGGACATCAGCTCGCGGCAGAGCTCCTCGAGCCGACTCGACTTCTTCTTCCACGCCGCCATCGCGCGCCGCAGCTCGTCCGCCTGCCCCGGCGTGAAGCCCGCGGCGGCGACGGACAGCGCCATCGCTTGCTCCTGGAACAGCGGTACGCCGAGCGTCTTCTCGAGCACGGCGCGCACGGCGTCGCTCGGATAGGTGACCGCCTCCTTGCCGCTGCGGCGCTTCAGGTACGGGTGCACCATCTTGCCCTGGATCGGCCCCGGTCGAACGATCGCCACCTCGATGACGAGGTCGTAGAAGCAGCGCGGCCGCAGGCGCGGGAGCATCGACATCTGCGCACGCGACTCGATCTGGAACACGCCGACCGTGTCCGCCTCGCACAGCATGTCGTACACGAGCGGGTCCTCGGGCGGGATCGTGTGGAGCGCGAGCTCGTCGCCCCCGTGCAACCCATGCAGGTTGATGAGGTCGATCGCCTTGCGCACGCAGGTCAGGATCCCGAGCGCGAGCACGTCGACCTTCAGCATGCCCATCGCGTCGATGTCGTCCTTGTCCCACTCGATCACCGTGCGGTCCGGCATGGCCGCGTTCTCGATCGGCACGAGCTCGCACAACGGGCCGCGCGTGATGACGAATCCGCCGACGTGCTGCGACAGGTGGCGCGGGAAGCCGAGGATCGCGTTCAACAGGACGATGAAGCGCTTCATCGCCGGCTCCTTCGGATCGAGCCCGAGCGCGCGCAGCCGGTCGACGCCGATGTCCTTGTGCCACCAGTCGAGGTCCTTCGCCAGGCGATCGATCGCGTCGAGCGACAACCCGACGACCTTGCCCACGTCGCGGATCGCGCTGCGCCCGCGGTAGCTGATCACCACGCCCGTCAGCGCCGCGCGGTGACGGCCGTACTTGGCGTAGATGTACTGGATGACCTCCTCGCGCCGCTCGTGCTCGAAGTCGACGTCGATGTCGGGCGGCTCGTCGCGCTCCTTACTCACGAAGCGCTCGAACAGGATGTCGATGCGATCGGGATCGACCGCGGTCACGCCGAGGCAGTAGCACACCGCCGAGTTCGCCGCCGCGCCGCGCCCTTGGCACAGGATGCCCTTCTCGCGCGCGAAGCGGACGATGTCGTAGACGGTGAGGAAGTACGGCGCGTAGGACAGCTCGTCGATCAGACGGAACTCGTGCTCGAGCTGGCGCCCCACCTTCGCGGGCACACCGTTCGGATAACGCTCGGCCGCTCCGGCGAAGGTCAGCCGGCGCAGCTCCTCCATCGGCGGCCGCCCACCCTCCGAGATCTCGTCGGGATACTCGTAGCGCAGCTCGTCGAGCTGGAACCTCGCGCGCGCGGCGATCTCGAGCGTGCGTTGCAGCGCGGCAGGGTGCGCGGCGAAGAGCGCCTGGAGCTCGGTGGCGCGCTTCAGGTAGCGCTCGCCGTTCGAGAACAGACGAAAGCCGGCGTCCTCGAGCGTGCAGTGCTCGCGAATGCAGACGAGCACGTCCTGCAGCATGCGGCGCTCGGGCACGTGGTAGTGCACGTCGTTCAGCGCGACGAGCGGCGCGCCGACGTCCGCGCCGATCCCCTCCAAGCGAGACAGCCAACCGGCGTCGTCGACGCCGAAGAGCGCGTGCGCGCCGAGCGACAATCGGTCGTCGTCGAAGACGCTCGCCAACCGTCGCACGAAGGCCTCGAACGTCCCGTCGAGTTGTTCGGGCGCGCCGTACCGCTTCGGGTGCGGCGGCAACGCGACCGCGAGCAAGCCCTCCTCGGCGGCGAACAGGTCCTCGAGCTCGAGCTGGCACTCGCCCTTCGGCGCGCGCCGTCGACCGAGCGTGAGCAGCGTGCACAACCGCCCGTAGGACGCGCGGTCCGTCGGGTAAACGAGCACCGCGCATTCCGTCGAGACGAACGCGACGCGACAACCGACGACGAGCGGCAGCCCGACCTCCTTCGCCGCGACGTGCGCGCGCACGATGCCCGCCAAGCTGTTCGTGTCCGTGAGCGCGAGCGCGCGGTAACCGAGCTCGGCGGCGCGCGTCACCATCTCCTCGGGGTGGCTGCCGCCCGTCAGGAAGGTGAAGTTCGACGTGACCTGGAGCTCGGCGTAGGCCTCGCTCGACCGCACGCGCGGACTCTCCGTCGTGCGCAGCTTCCACGGATGCGGAGCGTGCTTCTCGTTCGGCAGCTCGGGCATGGGATCAGGCCCATTCGCCGCAGACGAACCAGTTCGCGGGCGAGCGTCCGTCCCGCGCGAGCCACAGCCACCGACCGCCCGTGTCCGCGATGCGATAGTAGTCGCGCCTCCCCTGCGCCCCGTCCCTCCACCAGGGCGCCTCGATGCGCTCGGGCCCGAACGCGCGCGCGACCTCGAACGCCTTGCCGCGCCAACGAAAGCGCGCCGGCCGCCCGCCCTCGAGATCGACCGCGATCGGATGCGGCGGCGCGAAGAGCAGCGACGGACGCGCGAGCGGCGTAATGCCTGCGCGGTGCGTCCCCTCTCCTGCCCGACACGGACGCAAGCGAAAGGCGTGCTCCGGCAGGTGCGACTCGATCGTCTCGAGCCGCCGCACGCCGGTGGGACCGAGGCGCGACAGCAGGTGATCGAGCAGCTCGCCGAGCGCGCGGTACAGGGCGGAGCGCTCCCGATCCGCGCCGTGCCACGACTCGACCTGTTGCAGCGGGATCGGCGCCGTCTCCGCCAGCCATAGCGTGACGCGCTCGACGCCGAAGCCGAGCGATGCACCGTCGAGGCGCGGCTCGAGCAAGGTCCAGAGGTGGTGCAGGTCGCGGCTCGCGCGCGTCAGCGTGATCGTCTGGAGCACAGGCTGCGACTGCGCGCAGATCCACTCGACTTCGACGCGACGGACACCCTCCTCGCGCCGGACGAGCTCCGGGGTCAGCTCGCCGAGCAGGCGCTCGGACACCGCCAACGCGACGCCGAGCTTCACCGGCTCCTCGAACACGTGCTCCCTTCGGAGCGGAGCGACGTAGCGCAACGGCTGCACGGCTTCGAACGCGTTCCCGAGCGCCTGGTCGAGGCGCAGGAGCAGATCGCCGCGAAAGCGGGCGGGCAGCTCCTCGCGCCGCAGCTCGAAGAGCTGGGAGATGCGCTCGATGCCGACCTCGAAGAGGCCGTCCACCGTTTCGGTCCCGATGCGCAGCGCCGCGACGAGGAGCGGGGCGACGGCCTCCTTCTCCGTTCCCGACGCGACGATCGACCGCGCGCCGCGCCCGAAGCGCGACAGCGCCCACGCGCACCCGACCGTGTCCGCGATCGCGGCGCGCACGCGAAAGCCGAGGCCTTCGCAGGCGAGCGCGACGCGCTCCATGAGTTCGTGCTCCTCCCCGAAGAGGCGCCGGTTGCCGGCGATGTCGAGCAGCAAGCCGTCGGGCGGATCCGTCGCGACCACCGGCGAGAAGCGCATCGCCCAAAGACCGAGGCGTTCGAGCGTGCGGCGGTCGTCCTCGGGATCGTGCTCCTCGATCGCGAGCGAACCGTCCCCCTCGCCGCCGTCCCCCAAGAGGGCGCGCGCGTGCGCCAAGCTCATGCCGGGCTCGACGCCGCGCG